>MGME01000046.1 GCA_001796315.1 Chlamydiae bacterium RIFCSPLOWO2_12_FULL_49_12 | reverse complement strand
TAATATGGACCCACTTACGATAGGCCAACCCCGGGGCTTTGGCGCGGCCCAAAACCGATTCTTGAGTCAACTTGTGTATATCCAAAGAGCGGTTGCCACGACGTAGTTTTTTTCATGGCTGATCGAGATGAGAAAAGAGGGAGCGGCCAGGCGGGCGAGAAAAGCGGGAGAAAAATAAACATGAGGCTTTCCTTTTTCATCATTTAAGATCTTGATGTCCTGCCAGGAGACCTCCTTTCCAAAACCAACGCCCAACGCCTTGACGATGGCCTCTTTGGCGGCAAATCTGCCCGCATAATGGGGAGAGGGATCGACATGGGCATCGCAATAAGCTCGCTCTTCTTCTGTAAAGAGTCTTTCTGTAAAGCGAAAACCATGTTCTTCAATCCCTTTACGAATACGGTCGATCTCAACGATGTCAATTCCTAACCCGAGAATGGGGCTCATGGCGCGCTCTCGTGAGCATAATGGGAAGGGATCAGATTTTCTTTCAGGTTGCAAAAGACCATTCTTCCCGAGGTGGTATGTTTGACGGAGAGAACTTGAGTATCGACAAATTCGCCAATGTGGTCTCCTCCTCCATTGATGACGACCATCGTACCGTCGTCTAAATAGCCCACGCCTTGCAAAGGTTCCTTCCCTGCCCGTTGGACTTTAATCTTTAGGGATTCTCCAGCTTGCATCAAGGGCTTGAGTGCGTTGGCAAGAGCGTGGATATTGACAATTTGTATCCCTTCTAAGGCAGGAATCTGCACCTTGGTTAACTCCGCGGAGAGAATATTGCCTTCTAAGGCGCGCGCAAGACGGATGAGCTTTTGCTGCAACTCCAAAACTTCCGGGAAGTCATCTTTATTGATGCGCAAGTGAAGAGCGGGAATTTCCTGAAGTTTTTTAATCGTTTCCAACCCTTTGCGGGCCTTAACTTTTCCGGCTTCATCGAGGATCTCTGCCTGTGAAGCGAGTTCTTTGACAACAAAGTGAGGAAGAACAAGAGCGTGATCTACAAGGCCCGAGTTGGCCAAGTCAATCATGCGCGAGTCGCTTAAAACAGAGAGATCGAGGATAAGATCTTTCTTTTGACGCTGCGTATGAGAAAAGCGGACGAAGGGGATGCTGATATGGATCTCATGAGCATAGCGCAGAGTCAGCATCGTTCCGAGATAGGCTCCAAAGAGAAAGATCGAGATCTTGATCATTTCCATGGTCTGCGGCTGCAGGGCGATGGAAATAGAAGTGAGGTCAACGAGCGTGTCGAAGATCAGCATCAAAGCCTGTCCCATCAGATAGCCGAAAAAAAGGCCCAAGCTAAAGGTGTTTAAGGAACGCAAAGGGCATTTATGCAGCAAGAACTCAAAACTCAGGAGCAGTAAAAATAAGAGGGTTCCCAACCCCATCCCGATTAGCAGGCTGGAAGTGAGGCTTCCTGCTTGATTGGAAGCCATGAACGTTGTGAGAAACAAGAGTGAGAAGAGAAAAAAGATCAAACGGCTAAAGAGCAAAGTAAGATTCATCCGAGCCTCCTTCAATGATATGCTCCATCCATGATAAGTGCTGAAAAATTAATTTCCAACTGTTCACTTATGATAGGGCGAGCCTTTGTTTATTTCAAAAGCGCGGTAGAGCTGTTCCAGGAGAATCAGGCGAGTCATCTGATGGGTGAAAGTAAGAGGAGAGAGGCTTAAAAGAAGCGAGCATTCCTTTTTGATTGCCTCAGAAAGACCCAAATCGCCTCCGATGACAAGGGTGAGGCGCGGTCCTCTCTCTCTCATTTCTTTTTGAATCAGGGAGGCAAATTGCAGGCTATTGCAAGAAAATCCTTGAGAATCTAAGGCAATGAATGAAGGCAGCCCCTTAAGAACTCTTTCGAGTTCTTTTAAATTCTTGTGGAAGACCCACTCGATAGTTGCAAGAGGATGGAGCCGTTTAGTATACTCTTGCAAAGCTGTCTCAAGGCAGGTTGTTTTTGTTTTGCCAAGAGTTATGAATTTAATTTTTACCATTGTTTGGGATCCTCCTCGCGAGATCTTTTCTTTTAATATCCCCCTCTTGAACCGCCCTATCTTATGGTACGGCTTTTTCTTTGCGCTAGGTTTTTTCTTAGGATTTTGGGCGCTGCGCTACCTCTTAGGTAAGAGAGAGGATCTCTCCTTTTCTCCCAAAGAGGCGGCAGAGAGGATCACTCTTGCTGTTCTCATCGGAGGAGTGGCGGGGGCTAGGATAGGAGATCTGATCTTCTATCAACACTTTACCTCTTTTTTGAAAGATCCTCTCTCGCTTTTTAAAATCTGGGAAGGAGGGCTTGCCAGCCATGGGGGAGGCGCGGGCATTCTCGTCGCCCTGTTCCTTCTTGCATTCGGCAGTCAAAGGAGGCGGCTCCGGCTCTCCTTTCTTTCCCTTTTGGATCTCGTCGTCATTCCGGCCGCTCTTGCAGGAGCGCTGATTCGCGTGGGGAACTTGTTCAATCAAGAGATCTTGGGAACTCCCACGGCCCTTCCCTGGGGATTTCTCTTCCTTCATCCTGCAGACGGCTCCTTACCTCTCGTACGCCATCCCGTGCAACTCTATGAATCGCTTTATTATTTAGCGCTCTTTTTCACCCTTCTTTTGCTCTGGAGGTTCCGTCCATCTTTCAGAAAGGAAGGGAGAAGTTCCGCGCTTTTTCTTATTTTGCTCTTCGGCTTTAGATTTCTCATTGAATTTGTCAAGGAAGAGCAGAGCATCTACCTTCTTCCTTTCCGCGCTTCTCTTACGATGGGACAACTGCTCAGCCTTCCCTTCATTCTTTTAGGGATGGGTATCTACCCAAACAACTTCAAAAATTGGTTTAAGGCTTGGCCAAAGCCCCGGGGTTGAGCAATCGCAAATGGATCAATATTGCATTAATATTCATCCATTTACGATTGCTCAACCGCGGGAGCTTTCGCTCAAGCCTAAAACCAATTTTTGAAGTTGTTTGGGTATAGTGATCAGGCGTTCTCTTTTTTTAAAAAAACAACACTCTCTCTAATCTTTTTGAAAAAAAACGTCATGAAGAATTTCTTTTTCCGCAAATCTTCGACAACGGCGTAGACGACGGGAATGACGACAAGAGTGAGCAGGGTTGAAGTGATCAAACCGCCGATGACCGCGACGGCCATTGGGGAGCGCGATTCCGACCCCGCCCCTTTTCCCAAGGCGATCGGAAGCATGCCGCATACTACCGCAAGAGTGGTCATTAAAATGGGGCGAAGACGGAATTTTCCCGCTTGAATAATCGCCTCGTCCCGCTCTTTTTTTTCTTTATGGTAGAGAGTGTTGATGAAATCGACCAGAAGAATTCCATTTTTTGTGACAAGCCCCATGAGCATGATGATGCCAATCATTGTGAAGATGCTCATCGTCATGTGAAAGATGACGAGTGAGCCGATTGCTCCAACAATTGAAAGAGGGAGGGTTAACATGATGATAAAGGGATGAATGAGACTCTCGAATTGAGCGGCCAAGACCATGTATACGAGAATAACGGCAAGTCCAAGGGCAAAGAATAGATTGTTAAACGAGTCCTGGAACATGATAGCCGCACCGCTAAACTTGAAGCGGTATCCATCGGGAAGTTTTTCCTGGGCAAAAAAACTGGTAATCTCTTTAAGCGCCTCGCCAAGTACTTTTTGGGAATGGATCAGATTGGCAGAAACGGTGACTTGACGCATCTTGTTGCTTCGATTGATTTGCGTAGGGCCTTTTTCTTCACAGAGCGTGACGAGATCTTGGAGCGGGATCAGCTTTCCCGCTGGGTTTTTTAGCAATATTTCCGCTATGTGAGAGGGATCGTTGCGGAATTCTTGAGAGAATCGCAGAGTCACATCATCTCTTACGCCGTCTTTTTTTAAGGAAGTGATATCCGATCCTCCAATTGCAGTTTTGAGGGTGGATGCGATAAGAAAAGGAGAGATGCCCGCATCTGCAGCGGCAGCCCTGTTGATCATAACATTGATTTGCGGTTTTTCTGCTTCAAGAGAGATTTCGATGTCGACATAACCCTTTGCCTCTTTCATTTTTTTCATCACTCTTTCTGAAATGAGACTTAACTGTTCAATGGAAGGACCGCAAATTTCAAATTGGAGGTCAGTAGCTTTCCCCTGCCCCCCGCCAGCGCCTCTTTCAGCTGTTGAGACGGTGCAATGAGCAAGACTGAAAGAGGAGAGATCATTGCGGATGCGGGCCATGGCCTCTCTTTGCGAGGTCTTCCGCTTCTCTTTTGGGAGCATCTTGACGTAGATTGAGGCTTTATTGACCGATCCCAGACGATCGGCTCCAATTGTGCTGAAAAGGTAGTCAACCCAAGGATAATTTCGGATGCGCCCTTCGACATCTTTGACGACGCCTTTTGTTTGGGTCAGAGAGGATTCCAAGGGGGTTTTAAGAGATACGGAAAACTCGCTTTGGTCAACTACAGGGGCAAACTCAAACCGCAAGTGGCCAAATAGGTAGATGGAAAAAAGAAAAGAGAGGAGCGCAAGGGAAAGAACGCTTTTCTTATATTTTAAAGAGACTTTCAAGAGGCTAGCATACCCTCTCTCTATAGTTTGAAAGAGTCTTTCTAAAAACTGATAGAGAGCTCCTCTTTTCGAGGGTGTGAGCAAACGCGAAGAAAAGAGAGGATTTAATGTAAACGAAACCAGCATGGAAATAAGCACGGCAATACTGACCGTCACTCCAAACTGGTAAAAAAATCGTCCTACTATCCCTTTCATAAATGCGACGGGGATAAAGACGGCTACGACAGAGAGGGTGGTTGCCAGAACTGCCAAGGCAATTTGACGGGTAGCCACGGAGGAAGCTTCCAGGGGAGAATACCCCTTTTCTAGATGGCGGATGATGTTTTCCTGGACGACGATGGCATCGTCGATCAGAAGTCCGATGGCAAGCGAGAGGGCGAGGAGAGTCATCACATTTTGTGTAAAGTCAAAGTAGGACATAAAGGCAAAGGTCCCTATGACTGCCGTCGGCAAAGCCAAAGCGCACACAAAGGTGCTGCGCAGATTCCGAAGAAATAGAAGAACGATGAGGATCGCAAGCCCTCCTCCAAAAAGGAGGTGAAAGCGCACTTCTTCCACGGACTTCTCAATAAAAACGGAATTGTCTTGAGTGATTTCTAAGCGAATTTTTTTTGATTTAAGGTCTTGTTGCAATTGTTTAATAATTTTTTTAAGTTGTTTAGCAACTTCAACCGTATTTGCCCCCGACTGTTTTCCGATCATTAAAGCGATAGCAGATGTTCCATTGAAGGTAGCCGAGCTTCTCTCCTCTTCCATCCCTGCCTCTGCTTTGCCAATTGCGCGAAAGGGTATGGGAACGCCATTTCTTTGAGCGATGATGACATCATTGAAACTCTCGACAGAGAAAAGTTCTCCTTTCGTCTTTACAAGAAACTCGGCGGAGTTCTTGGTCATCCTTCCGGCGGGAAGATCGATGTGATGGGTTTTTATCCCCTGTTCCACATCCTGGATGGTAAGGCCATAACCTTCCATCTGCTTTGGGTCGACGCGCAGCCAGATTTTATGTTTTCTTTCTCCCACCAGTTTGATTTGACCTATATGAGGAATCCTTTTTAACGGCTCTTTCACTTCAGTTTCGATAAGATGCGTCAGTTCATCTACAGGAAGATCGGAAGATGCGATAAGAGAGAGGATGGGAACGGCGTCGATATTGTATTTATCAATGATCGGACCCAAGAGGTCATGCGGCAGGTTTGAGCGGATCGAGGCTAGCTTTGCTTGTACCTCTTGAAAGGCAATGTCGATATTTTTTTTTAAATTAAACTCGATGATCACTTGTGAAACTCCCTCAGCTGAGATGGAGCGTAAGTTTTCAATAGAGTCAAGTGTAGAAACGGCCTCTTCTGTCGGCTCGGTTACCGTCGCTTCCATTGTGTGGGGATCGGCTGAAGGAAGAGTTGAGACAATGGTGACAACGGGAAAATCAACTTTCGGGTAGAGATCGACGCCGAGGGTTCTGAAGGCAATGAACCCGAAAAGAACAAAGGCGAGAAGGATCATTGACATGAAGACAGGTCTTTTAATCGCAAGATCTGAGAGATGCACGACTACTCCTCTTTTTTAAGCTTGGCTGTAAGGAATATCCCGGGCTTTAATGCAAACTCTTTGTTGTCTATCTCGACCCTGCACGTCAACGTGCGGTTCGCCATATCGACCTGTGGAAAGATTGTTGCAATTTTACCTTCGAAAAGAGAGGAGGAGACAATCAGACCTTTTTTTACCCCTTCGAGCATCGTTTGCGGCAAAGAAAATTCAAAAACCACTTTTGTTTCATCGATCATTTCAAAGATAGGGGTTGCAGGCGCAACGCTAACCGAGTCTCCTAAAGAGAGAAAACATTTTGTGATCACTCCGCTGTAGGGAGCTCTGATCTGTGTTTCGTTTAATCGCTCATTGCCTCTTTGCAGGTTGACTTGAGCCTGCTGCCAGAGAAGTTCGCTTTTCTTTAGTTGGTTTTTTGCCTCATCAAAGGCCTTTTTAGGGATAGAGGAATGCCCTTCGTTTTCTTTTTCGTAGAGATTTTTCATGCGGGCATAATTTTCTTGGGCCTCTTCAAGCGTGATCGTTGCGAGCTTGGATGCTATTTCAAGCTGTTTTGCGTCCAACTCAATCATAACGGGGTCGAGCCTTGCTAATGCCTGCCCCTTTTCCACTCTGTCGCCAGTCCCTACGAAGAGCTCTTGCATTCTTGCGGAAACTTGGGAGCAGATCGTTGTTCTAGCAATAGGAAAGAGCGTCCCGCTTACGGTGATCTCTTCAAAAGAAGCGGCCAACGTTGCAAACGATGCAAAGAAAGTAAGAAAAACAGGTAGAATTCTCTGTTTGATCATGGTTATCTCGGGTCTCCTCCCATAATTTTTTTAAGATGCGCATAGGTCATATGAGAACGGTAGCGAGTAGAGAAAAAATTGGTTTTTGCTGCGATGAGCTGCTCTTGCGAGAGGAGAAGATCATGGATCGATACGATCCCTTCCTGGTAGAGATTGATGTTATTGTGCAAGCTTTCTTCTGCAAGGCAAACCGCCTTGTTGGAGAGAGCAAAACTTTCTTTGATTTCCTCAAATTGCAAACAGGCGTTTTTGATTTCCATTGCAATCCTATTCTCCAGGTCAGCCAGGGAAGCCTTGCACGCTTGGATTTCAGCTTTGAGTTTGTGTGATTGGGCTCCTTTTCTCCCTCCTGTATAGAGTGGAATAGAGACTCCGATTCCTGCAGAAGCCGTGCTTTTATTCGATGCGTAGTTTCCATTGCCAAAAGCATAGAAGAGAGGGGCTGAGCTCCATTGCGCCGCCTCGAATTCAAGTTCCAATGCATGGATTTGCGTTTTAAGGCACAAGTAATCGGGTCTGCAGCTAAGGGCGTGATCTAAAATCTCTTCAAATGAAAAAGAGAAGGTCAGCTCTTCCATATCTTTGAGGGCGGGAGTTTCAAATAAAGGAAGGCCGATCAGATGGTTTAACACCATCTTTTGTCCCTTCACCTCATTTTGAACATGGAGGAGCTGCTGTTTTTTTTCTGCTATTTGCACCCCGACGGTCAGGAGATCCGTAGTTTTTACAAGCCCTTCCTTATGAAGGGCCTCTGAACGGAGGAGTTGCTCATTGAGGGTGATAAGAGAGGCCCTTAGAACCTGAATGTTTTTTTCTCTTTCCAGGATGCTCAAATAGGCAAAACGGACTTGCTCTTCAATCAGATCCGAGGTCTTTTCTTCTTCAAGTTTTGCAGACCGGATGCGGAGTTGACTTGCTTTAAATCGCTTCCAGGAGACGCCAAAATCCCAAAGAAGCTGTTTTATGGAAAGGCCAAGAGCTTTTGTCGCTTTGAAATCTTGAAACTGGGTAAGATCTCCAGAAAGAGAATCATTGCGATTGTCCCATACTCCTTCTGCAGAAAGGGAGGGAAGGAGTGCTGAGCGCATCTCATTTTTTGAGGCGATAGCCTGCTCTATTCTAAACCCTGCGATTTCAATCGTCTTATTTCTCTCCTGCGCCAGCCGCACAGACTCTTCGATAGTTAATAGGGGCGCGCTCTCTTCTAGCTCTCCGAAAAGAGCTCTTAGGCATAAAGATGAAAGAAGAAAAAATAAACAAAAGAACTTTAACATCTGTGATGCAGAAGTAATAATTGAAAAAAGTGAGTTTAGAATATTTGCACTGAAAAATCAATGTTTTTGCTGGGTCCCTTTGTGTATACTCCTGCTAGGATGCGATCAGTGAAGAGGGAACGAGAGGGACTCTTTTTGCAGCGATCTCTCTTAGCTTTGCTCCAAGCTCTTTTTGGGAAAGGTGAGGTTCGCACTCTTTTAGAAAGATCTCATGCCATTTTATAAAGCGGTCTAGGGAAGACTCTTCTTTGGAACCAAAGCTGGAGTAAAAGCAGAACTTGTAAAGGAGCAGGATGCGCCGCTTGAGATGAGGGATATAGAGCTCCATATCGGGATAATTCTTTAAATAATTACGAAAGACTTGAAGGATGAGCGCCTCATGAGAGAAGGGGCTCTTTTTTTGAGAGAGCTCCTCCCAGCTTTGATGGATCAGACGCAAGAGGGGAGTCTCCTGATCGAGATGGATCCACCTGCATAGCATGTCGCTCTGAAGAGTCCAGATGCGGATCTTTTGCTCGATCTCAGGGCCCATCTCTTCAAGTGAGAGGGCTTTAATTTTTTTAAATGATGCAAGCGAGCGGTAGACGAGACTGGAAAAGGAGAGGAGGGGATTGTCTAAAAGAAGGTTGACAATCTCTTCTTCAATTCTTTGCCCGATCGAATAGGAGATGCGGTCCATGACTCTTTCGGAGGCTCCAATCTGCTTCCAGAGGGCGATCTCCAAAAACTCTCTCTCTTTTTCCGATAAAGCGGGCAGGAGGGCGGCTTCCTGGTAAGCAGTGAAGACGATCTTTAGGATCTCGTCGATCTCTTGTCCATGCTCATCATTGCGCATAAGCAGAAGCTCCGCCGATAGAAAGGCATAGACAGATTGGTTCAAAGAGGGTCTCTTTTCCTTCTGAAAGGGATAGATGGCTTTTAGAGCCTCCTTCAGTTGGCATTTGGTGAGATCTTTGGGTAGGTTGGCCGCCAAGGAGTAGAGAGCGAGGATGCGGCGGATGATCTCAGAATGGTCCTTTGAGGGCGAAGCGTCTCGGGATGCGGCGAGGTGGCGGTTTAGGAAATTTAGAACGGCCTCTTTTTGCAAGGAGGAAAAAAGAGAGTGGAAGCGCGATGTAGGATAGAGTTTTTCTGCAAGAAGGGCTGAGATGCAGGAGTTCATCTGGTCCAGAGAAGAAAAGGCAGGCAATTCGTTGAGCGATTTTAAATTCTCCTTGACGGCCTGCTCTAATTCACTTGAGCCGATGAGCGGTTCTTTAGCGGTGGTTTCCAGGATGATTTTAACGATCAGCTGGTCGATGAAATCATAGCCGTCATAGGGAGAGGATGTCGCTTTGGGGACAAGCTCTTTTAAGAGGTGGCGCTGGATGGCCCAGACCGTTTTTGTCAGCGCCTCTATTTTGGGGCGATTGCCATCGATGACGGCCATGCATTCTCCGATTTTCAAGGCGAGCTGCTGGGCGAAGTGATAGGGTTGCAGATAGGAGGGAGTAGTGAAGAAGCGAAATGTTTTGAGATTTTCTCGAATCAGAAAAGAGAGATTGAGTTTTCCATCTTGTGAAAACGCCTCTTTGTGATCTTTTACAATGTCGCAAAAATAGAGCAGCTTTTCGAATGCTTTTTTTAAGGCCGAAACTCCCAAGCGGTAAAAGGGAAACTTTTTGCTAAACTCAGGCGTGATGCTTTTGATGAGATTTTCCTGCAGTTTTAAGGTCCATTTTTTTGGAAATCCCAAATTGGGAAGAGAATTTTTCAGATGTTTGAAGAGAAAGAGACTCAGATCGGAAAAGGGATCGTGGAAATCGGGCACTTCGTCCACAGAAGAGAGCGTCTCCTCAAAAGAGAGGGGCTCTCTCTCTTTACGGCTCTTTTTGAGCGGAACTGTTGAACTGTATCTCGATGGAAGCGCCATGCGGTTTTCTTTGTAAAATTCTATACTAAAAATTTTAGTATAGCAAATTCCTGGTCTACCGCAAAGGCGGCATTAACGTCAAATATTTTTTTACAAACGGAGCGGGCCATCCCTCGGCTTTGTACAATTTGCGGGGATGCTTCTTTGAAATGAGAGTCTCTCAAACGAGGTTACCTCGACTTTGCAACTTTTTGGACCCGCCTGCCTCGTCTATTTGCTCTCGGACGTTCGACCTACGGTCGAACTGGGAGATTCTTTAAACCAGGAAGGGGTTTTTAACCCCTTCCTGGTTTAAATAACTCCCCCGAGAGCAAATATCTCGAGGCCTTCGGGCCCAAAAAGTTGCAAAGTCGAGGTTACCTTTTTCTTGAAGATTTAAGATGGAACGTAAATAATGGCCGTGCATAAACAGTCATTGATTTTAGGAGGAGAGATGAATCAAATCACGATCGGCGGACATTTGGGTGCTGATCCCGAGGTGCGTTTTACCTCATCGGGTCAAAAGGTGACCACACTGCGCGTTGCGGCAAAAACGCGCCGCGGCAGTAATAAGGAAGATACGATCTGGTGGAGGGTGACGATCTGGGGAGAGCAGTTTGATAAGATGATTCCCTATTTCAAAAAGGGCAGCTCAATCATTGTCCTGGGCGAGCTTTCCAAGCCAGAAATTTTTACGGATCGCGAGGGACATCCCCAGGTCTCTATGAATATTACGGCCTATCAGATTCAGTTTAGCCCATTTGGGCGCACCGAAAGAGAGAAAGAGAGCTCTGCTTCGGCAACGCCGGGGATGGCAGAGACTGCGACAGTCGGCGCTCAGAGTCTTGAGAAGGGCCAGGGAGAAGGCGCTTTTCCCGCTTTCAATGAAGATGAGATTCCCTTTTAACAAAGAAGAGTGCGCATGGAGATTTCAGTTGCGGGACGCTTAGCTCAAAGAGAGAAAGCGGATTGTCTTGTTTTGCCTTTTTGGCAAAAGGATAAAAAGGCAAACGCCGCTTTTTCGGGAAGGGAGCTTTTTCCTCTTTTTGCAGATCTTCTCCAGTCGGGAGATTTTAAGGCCCAAGAAGCGGAGACGTTTCTTTTATACAACTCCAGAAATCGAGAAAAGAGGATTTTCTTGCTTGGCCTTGGAGAGAAGAGAGAAGATCCGGAGGTTTTGAGGCGCTCTTTTGCTGCTTTTGTAAAAGCGGCAAGGGAGAAGGGATACAAGAGCGCCAATCTTCTTCTTACCTCTTGGGATCGAGCCTCTCTTGTTGCTGCGTGCGAGGGGGTGCTTCTTGCAAATTACGCCTTTGACCGGCTCAAGCAGGACGTCCTCAAAGAAAAGCCGACAACTCTTCTGGAGCGTCTCTCTTTTATAGGGGCAAAGCGAGCCGACCTTGCAGCGCTGAAAAGAGAGCAGTCCATTATCCAGGGCGTCAATCTGGCGCGCGATCTGGCGAATCAAAATGCCGATCTGATGACTCCTCAGGAGCTCTGTGTGGAAGCTGAGCGGCTTCAAAACCAGTTCCCTTCTATCAAAACGACGGTTTTGGGGAAAAAAGAGATCGAAAAATTGAAGATGGGGCTTCTTTTAGCCGTGAATCAAGGCTCGTCACGCGATCCTGCCCTGATTGTGATGGAATACCTGGGAGATCCTCGATCAAAAGAAAAAACGGCTCTTGTAGGGAAGGGGATTACTTTCGATACAGGCGGACTGAATCTGAAATCGACGGGCAACATCGAGACGATGAAGCTTGATATGTCGGGAGCTGCCACAGTCTTGGGAACCTTTTATGCAGCGGCTGCGATCTGTCTCAAAGCCAACCTCATCGCTGTGATTCCCGCAACAGAAAATGCCATTGGTCCCAAGAGTTACAAGCCCGGTGATGTTTACAGGAGTTATCAGCAAAAAACCGTAGAGATTGCCAATACGGATGCGGAAGGGAGGCTCATTCTCGCCGACGCCCTTTCCTATGCTCGGGATGTGATGAAGCCGACACGCCTGATCGATTTGGCAACCCTGACGGGGTCGATTGTCATTGCCTTAGGAGAGGAGATGACGGGCCTTTTTTCCAATCACGAAGAGCTTGCCCAGGCCCTGATCCGTGCAGGAGAAAAGACAGGGGAAAAGGTGTGGCGGATGCCGCTTGTATCCGACTACAAAGAGGAGCTCAAGTCGTCTATTGCCGATCTCAAAAATTGCGGCAGCAAGAAAGGGGGGTCGATTACGGCTGCCCTCTTTCTTCAGGAATTTGTGGGCAAGATGCCCTGGGCTCACCTCGATATCGCCGGGACAGCGCATAAGGAACCCAAGCACTATCATACGACGCATGCGACGGGGGTTGGGGTTCGCCTTCTGATTGCCCTTCTAGATCAATGAAGCAAATGGCCTTCCACCTCACGTCTGAAGCCGAGGGGATGAAACTTCTTCATTTTCTTAAGAGCGAGTGTAAAGAGAGCTTTTCTGTTAAAGCCATCAAAAGAGCCATTGACAGCAAACGGTGCTATCTCAACGGAAGGATTGAGACCCTTTCCACTAGGCGTCTGCATTCCGGCGATCGGATAGCCATTGCACTCGCTTTGAAAAGAGGAGAGAACATCCTCTCCATTCTTTATGAAGATGAGCATTTTTTAGCCTTGAATAAACCGCCCGGGCTTGTGTGCGACAATCGTCTCATTCAGAAAAAGTTCAAACGCGCGTTAAAGCTGATCCATCGGCTGGATAAGGAGACTTCCGGAGTGCTGCTTCTTGCAAAAAATGAGCGGTTCCGAGAGCAGATGGTTCTGCTTTTTCGGCAGAGGCGAATCGCCAAATCCTACTATGCCCTTGCTTCCGGCTCTCTGATGCCTCAAGAAGGAAGATGTGAAAGCTTTTTGGCAAGAGTAGGGATGCGGCATGGGCAAGTTCTTTGGGGATCCGTCGAGAAAGAGAAGGGAGCTTTCGCCAGCACAGCGTGGAGGGTGATTAAAAGAACCAAGATAGCCACTTTTTTGGAGCTAAAGCCTCTTACGGGGCGCACGCATCAGCTGCGTGTCCACCTCAAAGAGCTCGGCCACCCCCTTCTTGGCGATGTGCACTATGGAAACACCTCTTTTCTCTGTCCGATCCAAGTTTCCCGCAACCTGCTTCATGCGGCTTCTTTAGAATTTATCCACCCCCAAACGTTGCAAAAGGTCGGCATTCAGGCGCCGTTGCCTCAGGATTTTCAAGAGGCTCTTAAGGAGTTATCGAGATGGCCTTCAAGTTTTTGATCGTCAAAACATCTGCCATTGGCGATGTCCTTCTCTCTTTAGAGGCAATCTCCTACCTCTATTGCCGCATTCCCGATGCTCAGATCGATTGGGTGGTGGAAAGAGAATCAGCTTCTCTTCTTAAGGCGCATCCGGGGCTTCACAGGGTGATTGTCTCAGATACGAAGAGATGGCGCCGCTCTTTTCTTGCCAAAGAGCATCGGGAAGAGATGATGCTCTTCATCCGCGAGTTGCAAAAAGAGAGCTACGACGTTCTCTTTGACCTGCAGGGAAACTCAAAGTCGGCCATTTTTACTGCCCTTGCCCGAGCAAAAGATAAGGTGGGTTTTAGTCTCTCTTCAGTTCCGGAACTTTGTAATCTCTTCGCGACAAATTGCCGCTTTTCTCTTTCTGAAGAAGAATCTTTGCGCAAGCGCTATCTCTTTTTGGTCCAATCCTATTTTAAGGATCCTTCTCCCTTTACGCCTCCTAGCATAGATTTTGTCTTGACGGAAGAAGAGAAGAGCCGCTTACATGAGCTGCTCCTTCACCCTGTTCTGCAACAAGAGGGGCCAAAAATCATGATCTGCTTTGGCTCGAAATGGAAGAATAAACAGCTTCCTTTTTCCCTTTTGAAGTCCCTTCTTGAAGAGATTGCGGAAGCGCTCCACCCCGTCTACCTCTTCCCTTGCGGAACGGCTCAAGAACAAGAGATGGGAGGAGAGCTGGAAGAGAGTTTTTCCGGCAGAAGTCTCTCCCTAAAAGAGATGACCCTTCCCTTGTGGCAGGCCTTAATGGCGCAGATGGATGCCTTGATGACTATGGACTCGGCAGCGCTCCACCTATGCAACACGACAAAGACTCCCAGTTTTAGCCTCTTTGGCCCCTCCCTTGCCTCCCTTTACAAACCTCAGGGAGAGGCCCACCTTGCCATACAGGGGAGCTGCCCATATGGAGTTATGTTTAAAATGCGCTGCCCCAAATTGCGCACCTGTTCTACAGGCGCATGCATGAGTGCTTATGGAGCAAAAGAGCTTGCAGAGCGCTTTATTCGGCATGTGCAAGCGTTTGGAAAAGTGAATCACTAAGCGACCTGTCTTTTGAAAATACCCGGCCCTTAAGGGCCTGGTTTTCCAACGGGGGAGCGATGAACAATGATTGAAGGAAGGATCGATATCGAGTGAAAGAGTTTGATGAGATATTAGAGCTTTTAAAGAGATTGCATGGACCCGGAGGCTGTCCTTGGGATCAGAGTCAAAATTTTTGGACCTTGCAGCCTTATCTTCTAGAAGAGGCGCACGAGGTCATCGATGCAGTGGATGAAAAAGATGACCTTCGGACACTTAGCGAACTGGGGGATTTGCTCTATACTATCCTCTTTTTTGCCAAGATAGCCGAAAAGGAGCGGCGTTTTGGGATCCAAGCCATCCTGCAATCCATTAAGGAGAAGGTGGTCCGGCGCCATCCCCATGTCTTTGGAGGAAAAGAGATCTCGATTGAAGAGGTGATCAAGCGATGGGAAGAGCTCAAAATGGAGGAAAAGGAGCATGAAAAGAGAGAGAGCCTCTTGGACGGCATTCCCAAACAGATGCACTCCCTCCTTAGAGCGCAAAAAATGCTTGGAAAGATGCGCCGCGCCCATCCCGCCCTCTTTTCATTGGAAAAAGATGCCAAAGCCCTGACCGAGCAAGAGATAGGCAAAGGACTGATTGAGATGATTTTAAAAGCCGATGCAGAGGGAGTGGACGTAGAAGGCGCGCTTCGGCGCGCTCTGGCGCCTTTCGAAGAGGCCTTTCGCCTTTGGGAAAAGGAGAAGCATTAGAAAGCTATGCAAAAAATCAGGCAGATTTTATAATTAAGAGCTTATAAAAAAAATTAGTTTTTAAAATTTAAACAGTCGAGCGTAAAATGATTCCCTGCATTCCTTCTTTAAAGAATTTAATTTTTTCGAGTTGTGCGAGGCCTTCTGCTTGCTTTCAGGAGGCGTTGGCCTCCCATTCAATTCCTCAAGAGCTTGAAGAGGAGATTGTGCGGATACAGAAGGCCTGGGACTGTTATCTTGTGATGCAGAAAGTCGTCGAAAAAGAGTATGACAGGGAAGCGCAGTTAGTGTGCGGAGCATTTGCTAACTCCCTTCCTCTTGTCACAATGTGTCTGCACGGTTTTTCTCCATTTTCTCGAAGAGAAGAAGAGAGCGACGACTCATCAGAAGAGACTTTCCAGGAAGAGTTGTGGAAGTGTTATCAATGGGGCGATCGGGTCAACCAAGGAAAGGGATTGGGAACTGCCGTGCTCATTGCTGCTCAACGAGGGCATGCGGGAGCGGTCTCTTTGCTTTTAGGGTCCAAGGAGGCTCATCAGATTCCTTCCGGCGGCCAATTTGGAATCGGAGGGAGTTTGTGGATTGCTTCGAAAGAGGGGAAGACAGAGGCTGTTTTGGCTCTATTGGGATCGGAGCACGCCTGCCGTATCCTTGCAGAGGGCGAAGAGGGGCTGGGGTCGGCTCTTTGCATTGCCGCTTCATGGGGTCATGCGAAGATCGTTTCTCTCATCTTAAACTCATTAGAAGCTCATCGCATTCTTTCTGATGGCGAAGAGGGGCTGGGAGCAGCTCTTTGGTATGCCGTAGATCGAGAGGGAAATGAAGAAGTGGTTTCTCTTCTCTTAAATTCTTCCCATGCCGGGCGAATTTCTACCAACGAGATGGAAAGAGCCCGTTGCCATGCGCTGCTAAAGGCTCATAAAAGTGTTGCAGACCTGCTCACAAAGGCGATGGCATGGCGTCTTTTAGAGAACGAGTCTGCCGATATTGCTTGAAAAAAAATGACTTATCGTCCGGTCCAGGTTCCCGCATTAAAAGATCTCTCTTTGATGGCGTGTGTCATGAGTTCCTCTTGCATGCAGGCGCTCTTCGTCGATCATTTTGTTCCACGGGAGTTGGAAGAGGAGATGATTCATACGCGCCAGGCATGGGAAACCTATTGTTTATTACGTCCGGTCATCAAAGAAGAATCTCTTTGGGAGGCCGGGCTTTTCTGTGCTTCTAAAAAGAACTCTTGCACCCTTGCAACGCTCTGTTTTCAAATGGTTCACTCCTTTCCTAAACAAGAGAAAATTGAGAGAATCTCCTCTCCGGACGCACTGGAGAGTTTCTATGTGCGGGATTGGGCAGCCATCATCAATCATGGGATCGGACTCGATAGCTCTTTTATTGAAGCCGTCACTCAAGAGAATCCGGAAGTAGTCTCCGTCTTCTTAAATGCTCCTCTCTTTTGCAAAAAAGTGGCGGAAAATAGAGGGAGTTTTCTCTTCTCTTTCAGGATCGCCGTTAACAAAGGATGCGGAATCATTGTTTTTAAGATCTTAAACTCTTCTCTTGCCGCGTGCATCCCATCGGATACTTCGTCCGGACTAGGATGGGCCCTATGTCAGGCGGCCATCTTCGGCCATACGGAAGTTGCATGTGCGATCCTCAGTTCTTCTCAAGCCTCCCGACTGCCGGCCGATGAGAGATTCTCTCTAGGAGATGCTCTTTCTTATGCGGCTATGCAGGGCCGTCATGAGATAGTGACCGCTCTTTTAAACTCTTCCGAAGCCTCCCGCATTCTTCTAACAGGAGAGTATGGATTAGAAGGCGCTTATCGCGCAGCACAGCGTAAATGGCTGGCTCCTATTGCAGAAGAGATCTTACAAGAGCTCGACAGGCGCCGTTCTAAGGAAGAGAATGTCTAGTTTGTGCAAGGAGGTTTTATGACTGTGCCTTCTTTGAAAAAACTAAGAGCCATTCCCGTCAACCTGGGTAAAAAAGACGGTTATCACTACACCGGATGAATCCAGCGCAAAATTCAGAACATGTCCTGGCTGAAAGGCCCTCTCATTTAGATAGCCATTGATAGAGAGGGATGAGATGAATCGCTTTCCCCTCCTTGAAGAACATGTCTTCCAAGGAAAGTGTTAAGATTTTTCCCGACGGAAGTTCTAAGGTCTGCAAACATTCTAGCAGAGCATTGATCTCGCGGTTGCGCGTTTCTTGATCCTCAAGATCGGAATAGCATACTTGTATTGCATCTATAGGTTTTCCCAATTCTGTGATTACAAAGTCGACTTCTTGCGCTTGTTTATAATAGAATGCTTGTTTGCCCCTGCGCCTTAATTCTAAATAGACGGCATTTTCCGCCAAACGGCCCCAGTCCTCTCGATCGGATTGCAGGGATACTGTGCGCAGGCCTGTGTCAATCACGTAAATTTTTTTAGGGTCGCGGGCTTGTACTTTGAGATTGGGATGATACCGGCTCATTTCAAAGACAAGGAAAGCTTGTGTCAAATAACCTGTCAACGTTGAGGCTAGTTCAATCGAAATTTCAAAAGCTTTTCTCAGAGAATTGTAAGAATGTAAACAACTCAGGCCTGTTAAATAGAAACTAACTATTTGATGCAAAGCTTTTTGGTTTTTAATGGAGTGTCTTGCAACAACATCTCGTAGCACAATATCACTAAGGTACTGTTTTAATAAAATGATCCGATCATTTTCGTCCGGTGTTAAGATGATTTTTGGAAAGCCTCCCCAACGCAGATAATTTTCTAATGCGCGTAACCAAGCCCCCTTCGAAGAAGGTGTATTACCCAAAAATATTAAATATTCGGAAAGGGAAAGGGGCCAGATAGTTTGTTCGATAACCCGTCCGGAAATAGCTGTCGCGATCTCGGAACTCAATAAATGAGAAGAAGAGCCGGTGATAACGATTTGGTAATGCCCTAAGTCGATTGCTTTTCGCACCCACCGCTCCCATCCCTGGACATTTTGGATCTCATCCAAAATTACCAGTTTGGGCATCTTTCCCGTTTCTTCTTCATAGAGCGAGAGAAGTTGATCAAGTACTTCAACGCTGGCCCCCGGGAAAAAAATCGGATCCTCAAAATTAAAAAAGAAAGTCTCCTTCAATCGCCCCAGCGCCAATTGGACTGTCATGGAGGATTTTCCGGAACGCCTTACCCCAGTAAGCGCCAGACAAAGATCCTTTTGTTGGCTAAGAAGGGAATTCCTGGGGACGATCAAATGGCTGTTTTTGTTCAGCCACTGTTGCCAGTCCTGTAAAGCTTTTTTTAATTCGCCTCGTGTAGCCATAACCTTATTTTAATCGATCAGACGATTAAAAAAACAAAAGATTAATCGATCTATCGATTGATTTATGTACACGATTAACCGTTAATGAGTTATGGGCAGAAAGATGTGTGGAGCTAAAGACCGTAAATCTCGCCTTCACTTCAGTCATCGGCAGAGTGAACTATTCCCATCGGTACGGATTATCAATACATCATGGCGCCGCGCTTTGTATCGCG
>MGME01000045.1 GCA_001796315.1 Chlamydiae bacterium RIFCSPLOWO2_12_FULL_49_12 | reverse complement strand
GGCGCGTCAAAGCCCCTTTTTCCATGATGGAAAGCAAGAGCCGTTTGGAAGGGTCGGCAAGATCGATAACGTCCACTAAGGTGCGATCTTCGATGGTGGTGATGCGATCAGAGCTTGCGTCATCTCGGATCAGATAGACGCCCTCCTTATTCCCGGGGCTTTCTCGAATATAGAGAAGAGAGCGGGGGTATCCCGATTCTTGCTTTGGATGGTAATGCAAGAGCCCTGATGCATGTTCCCATGTCGGGCGAAGGGTCTCAACAAGAGCTTGATAAGTTGCCAACTCATCGGAAGGAAGAGAACTTTTTACAGGTAATGCATCAGGCAATTTTTTTACATGGACAGGAGCGTCAGCAACAATCTTCGGATAGCAGATCCTATCTTTTTTTTCTTCCTGAAGCAGCAAAGAAGGTGATTTCCGGTCGGCAGCAGATTCTGCCTTGTTGAATAAAAGCGCACTGCGCGCATGATCGGCCGATGACCCGGGCTCATCCGGATCTTCAGTGTTTGAACATTCCACAGAAGAGGGTAAGGCTCCTGATATACAGAGTCCAACACGGATGACACTATCCGCTCGTTGCCTGTTCTCTTCCCTCTCTTCCGAAGAGGCTGTAGAAAAGAGGGTTTGCTGGCTGGGAGACTTTTGCAATTGCGAAATTTTTTGCTTCAAGCGTTCGATCTCTTCTTCATCTGTGCAAGAAGAGACCGTCTGCACGTCTAAGGCCTCTTGCAAGCGGACAATTGAATTCCTCAAGCGTTCGATCTCTTCTTCATCCGTGCAAGAAGAGACCGCCTGCACGTCTAAGGCCTCTTGCAAGCGGACAATCGAAGTCCTCAAGCGTTCGATCTCTTCTTCATTTCTGCTAGAGGAATCGTGGATTTCATGGATTTTTTCGATTAATGACTTTAATCCATGATTGGGAACCATCTGTTTTATCTTACTCCTATCTAGAGGACAGGTGGCATTCTTTCTAACCCAGTTTTCAATGGCAGTTTTTTCAAAGGAATGGCCGCACGGAATCAGTAAATAAGGATCGTTCATGGGTTCATTTGTAATCGGACATTCCACGTAAGATTGTAAATTAACATTGAAGGCCATAAGACTTAAGAATTACAACTTTAACTTCTTAACTTGGGATCAAAGGCGTCTCTTAGGGCGTCTCCTAAAAGATTGAAGGAGAGCATGGTGAGGCTGATGAAGCCGGCAGGCAAAAAGAGGCGCCAGGGGTAGTAGCGCATGGCGGAGAGGCCGTCGTTTGCCATGGTTCCCCAGCTCGCAATCGGAGCTTGGACGCCAAGGCCCAAAAAACTTAAGAACGCTTCGGCGAAGATGGCGGACGGGATGGTTAGGGTGAGAGTGACTAGGATGGAACCCATGCAATTGGGGATAAGGTGGTGGAAGAGGAGGCGGAAGCGTCCGGCGCCAAGAGCTGCGGCGGCTTTGACAAAGTCCTGTTCTCTCAAGGAGAGAATTTGGCCGCGGACGATGCGCGCCATGGGGATCCATCCGGTCAGAGTAAGGGCGAGGATGATGGAGGCAAGGCCCGGCCCGATCACGACCATCAGAAGGATGACCGCTAGGAGATAGGGGAGTGAGGAGAGAATATCGGCCAGGCGCATCATCGCCTCTTCGCTGCGCCCTTTTAAGAGCCCCGCAAGAGAGCCGTACAAGACGCCGATGACAAGATCGATGAAAGAGGCGGCAATCCCGACAAAAAGAGAAATCCTTGCTCCCCACCAGATGCGCGTAAAGAGATCTCTTCCAAGCTCATCGGTGCCAAACCAAAAGGCAGAGGAAGGGGGCCGGTTTTTTAAGGAGAGGTGCGTCTCATAGTAGGAGTAAGGAGTTAATGAGGGACCGATGAGCGCCATGAGCACAAGAAGGGCAAGGATGCACAGGGCGCAGATGGCAAGGGGATTTGCCTTGAGGCGTCTGACGCCGTCTTTCCAGTAGGAGATGGAAGCAAGGAGGGTCTCGCCGTCTGTTTCGAGAAGAGGCGTCGAAAGAGGCTCGTAGAGGGGGTCATGGCTGTTTTGCATGGCAAATCCTGGGATCGACTAGGGGATAGACAAGATCGATGATAAAGACCCAAAAGGTCAGGAGCGCGCTGTAAAAGAGAGTAACGCCCATGATGACGGTGTAGTCGCGGTTCATGATGCCGGTGACAAACCACTGGCCCAGGCCAGGGATGCCGAAGATCTTTTCAACGGCAAAGCTTCCGGTCAAGATGGTGGCAGTGAGCGGCCCTAAGTAGGTCAGTACGGGAAGGAGAGAGTTTTTCAGGGCGTGGCGGAAGATAACGGAAAAGAGGGAGAGTCCCTTTGCGCGCGCCGTTAAGATGAAGTCCTGGCCTAAGACCTCGACCATATTGGCGCGCGTCATACGTGCAATGACGGCGGTCGGGAGGGCAGCCAGAGAGAGGGCCGGCAGAAGAGTATGGGAAAAAGTGCCCCAGCGAGCCAGTGGCAGGAGGTCGAGTTTCATCGCAAAGAGGTACTGTAAAAAGGTGGCAAGGACAAAGCTGGGAACCGAGATCCAAAGAACGGCAAGCAGCATCGCCGCCCCATCCTGCCAGCGGCTGCGGTAGACGGCGGCCGCGGCGCCTAAGGTGATTCCCGCAGTGACGGAGAGAAAGAGCGCTTCGAGTCCCAAGGCGAGAGAGACGGGGAAGCCGTCGGAGATGATCCCCGAGACGGTTCTCCCTTCATACTTAAAAGATGGACCGAGATCTCCGCATAAGGCTCCTTTGAGATATTTCAGGTATTGGATGTGCAAAGGTTGATCCAGGCCGTAATGGCGGCGAAGTGAGGAAAGGATCTCCTCGGGGATCGCCTTGTCCTGAATGAAGGGATCTCCCGGGATGGCGTGCATCAAAAAAAAGGTTGCCGTCGCAATGAGAAATAAGGAGCAAAGAAGGACGGCTCCTTTCTTAATCAGATAGTTCTTCATCTATGTAAGCTCTTTTGATGTCGATGTCTCCAAGCGAAGAGAGGGTGACATTTTTGACATGCTTGCTCTTAAGATAGCTTCCTCTGTAGGTAAAGATCGGAGCAATCGGATGCTCCTCAAGCAGCACTCCTTCGGCCTTCTTCAAGAGACAGAGCCGCTCTTTGGGATCTTTTCTCTGCTCTGCCGCGTCAATGAGACGCCTAAATTTTGGATTGTTCCAGCGCGAGTGATTGCGAGAGGAGTTGGGATAGTGATAGAGATCAAGGAAGCTGATGGGATCGTCGATGGTAGCGGAGATGGCGCTTTTGGCAATCTGAAAGTTTCCTCTCAGGCAGTCATCCAAAAAGACTTTCCATTCCTTGTTTTCCAGGCGCACTTTGAGCCCAAAGGCCCGGGCCCACTGTTGTTGAATCGCCTGTGCAATCTTATGGTGGCCGGACATGGTGTTGTAGCTGATGGTCACAGGGGGAAGTTGATCGACGGTTAATTGCAGTTCTGTCAAGGCTCTTTGGAAGCACTCCTTGGCCTCTTCCAAGCTCTCTTTGAGAGGAGCTCTCCCTTTTTCTCCCCAGAGCAAGGGAGGAATGAGGGAGGTCGTGGGGATCTGTCCGGATTGAGTGATGTTTTCGACGATGGCCTTGCGGTTGATGGCAAGAGAGAGGGCGCGGCGGAAGTTGAGGTTATGTAGAGGAAAGACTTGCGTATTGAAGGCATACTGGTAGGTGGCGGCAAGAGGCAGGGAGTGGATGGCCTCTTTTTGCGAGATTTCGGGGAGGGCGTCGGCCGGCAAGTTGGAAAAGGGATGGCCGGCCCAGTCGAGCTCTCCCTTCTCAAAGAGCTGGAGTTCGGTCTGATCGTTGTCAATGATGTAGAGACGGACCCCCAGGAGCTTGACTTCCTCTTGCGCCCAGTACCTTTTGTTCTTTTTCAAGATGATCTGATCGCCATGGCGCCAGGCCTCCAGCACAAAGGCTCCGCTGGAGACAAAGGGATCCACAGGATCGGCGATGGGAAAAAAGGGGTGGATGGTGATCAGTGAGAGGAAATAAGGGGCCCTGTGTTCGAGCTCGACGCGCAGGGTGCCGGCATCCAGTGCGCGGACTCCCACGCTCTCCATGGGGGCGCCCTCTTCGCGCGCTGCCCTTCCGTTTTTAAGCAGGTAGAGTTCAAAGGCGTTTTCTGAGGGAAAAGCGGGGTCTAAAAGGGTTTTCCAGGAGCGTTCGAAGTCATACGCTGTCAGGGGCTTATCATTGGACCAGACCGCCTTTCTCAAATAAAAAGTATAGATCAAGCCGTCTTCCGAAACCTCGACGCTTTCTGCAATGCCGGGTAGCGGAGCTCCCTCTTCTCCGCGCTGCATGAGCCCCTCTTGGCACTGCTTGATCACGAAAATCGAAACGCTGTCTGTGGCCTTTCTGGAATCGAGCGTCGGCGGCTCGCTGTGAATATTGAGTCTTAGAATCTGTTCTCGTTTGCCTTTTCCGGCCTTTTGACAGGCGCCGGAAAAGAGGAGGAGAAAAAGAGGTAAAATTATTTTTAAAGTCATGCTTGTCTTTTGAGAATACCGGATAATCATATATAATGGATGGCTCTAAAAACAAGTCTTTCAGGATGAACGTAGACGCGACGCAATCCTCTAGCTTTAGCTATGGTGTCAATCCGACTGTCCATTTCGTCAGTCTTGGCTGCGCGCGCAACTTGGTGGACACAGAGGTGATGCTTGGCTTGGTGAACAAGCGCGGCTTTAAAGTTGTGGACCGTCCTGAGCGAGCCGATGTGATTGTGGTTAATACGTGCGGCTTTTTGCAAGAGGCGAAAGAGGAGGGGTATGCTGTTTTGGAAGCGCTCTTTGCCCAAAAGAAAAAAAAGGCCCGTGTCATTGTAGCGGGCTGCATGGTACGTCAGGAAAAAGAGGCCTTAAAGAAGCGCTTTCCTCAAATCCACTATTTTTTAGGATCTGGCGATGTCGACAAGATCCTTTTGGCTGTTGCGGCCAAAGAGAAAGGAGAGACGATCTCATTAAATAAGAGTTATCTTCAAGGTCCGACCTCGTCGCGGACTCTCTCCACGCCCGCCCATTTTGCCTATTTAAAAATTTCTGAGGGGTGCTCCAAAAGATGTAGTTTTTGTGTTATTCCCCTCTTAAAGGGCCCTTTAAAGAGCAAGACGGAAGAGCAGGTCTTAAAAGAGTTTTCCTCTCTGTTGGACCGGGGAGTCTTCGAAGTGATTCTGATTGCGCAGGATTTAGGGGATTTCGGCAAGGATCGCAAGGAAGAAGGAGGGTTGGAGCGTCTTTTAAAGAGAATGCTTTTAGACAAGCGCCCCTTTTGGCTCCGTCTTCTCTATCTCTACCCCGACGAGATCACGGAGGGGCTTATAGAGGTTTTAAAGAGCGATGCTCGCATCTGCCCCTATCTTGATATCCCGCTCCAGCATATCCATGACCAGGTGCTGCATGCCATGCGGCGCAAGACGACAAAGGAACAGATTCTTAAGGTGCTCTCTTGGCTGCGCTTGGCTCTTCCCCACGCGGTGATCCGCACCTCTTTGATGGTAGGCTTTCCCGGAGAGAGCGAAGAGCATTTTGAAGAGCTCCTCTCTTTTATCAAAGAGCAGCGTCTGGACAACATCGGCCTCTTTAAATACTCGCCGGAAAAGCAGACGATCGCTGTCAAGATGGCGCTCCAAGTTCCTGAAGAGGTCAAAGAAGAGCGCTACAACAGGGCGATGGAGCTGCAGCGAGAGGTATCTAAAGAAAAGATGCGCTCTTATGTGGGAAAGAGGCTTCAAGTCTTAGTCGACGGCTATCAC
The DNA here is from genome assembly GCA_001796315.1 of Chlamydiae bacterium RIFCSPLOWO2_12_FULL_49_12. GTDB lineage: Bacteria > Chlamydiota > Chlamydiia > Chlamydiales > Rhabdochlamydiaceae > 2-02-FULL-49-12. Next base: position 9,399 of record MGME01000045.1, on the reverse strand, counting down.
AGAGACTCATCACTGCTTTTGACGGGAAGATTTTATGGTCAATCTCCCGATGTGGATGGGCAAGTGATTTTAAATGATTGGCAGGAAGTGAGCGCACTTGGTAAAAGATATTGGGTGGAGATAACGGAGGCCCATGATTACGATCTTGTGGGAAGGGTAGTCTCTTATGTCACCTAGGGCTGTTGTTCTTAAACCGGGGAGAGAAAAGCCGTTAATCAGACGCCATCCCTGGATCTTTTCAGGTGCGGTGGACTCCTTCCCTTCTTTTACGGATGGAGAGATTTTGCCCGTCCTCTCCATTCATGGGGAGTTTTTGGCGCAGGCCTTTTTTCACAGCGAGCGTTCGCTTGTCGGCAGGGTGCTCACTTTTGAAGAGGAGCCATTTCATGATGCCCTTCGACGCAGGTTTCAAGAAGCTTATGCCTTGAGAAAACGGCTTTTTTCCCCGGACACTGACTCCTTCCGCCTGATCCATGCGGAAGGCGACGGTCTTCCTGGATTGATTGTCGATCTCTTCAATGATGTCGCCGTGATGCAGTTCAACACCTTGGGAATGTGGAGATTGAAGGAGGTGCTCGTGGAGCTGCTCAAAGAGCTCGTCCATCCCCGTGCCGTCTATGAAAAATCGCTCTCTACGGTGCGCGCTCTTGAGGGTCTCCAAGAGTGCCGGGAATTTTTATGGGGGGAGGCTTCTGAAGAGATAACGATCCAGGAGAACGGAATCCGCTACATTGTCAACTACCAGTCGGGGCAAAAGACGGGATTTTATCTAGACCAGAGGCGTATGCGCGGCCTCATTGCCGGCATGGCCAAAAATCTGCGTGTTCTCAACTGCTTTTCCTACTCGGGAGGGTTTTCACTCTCCTCTTTAAAAGGGGGAGCCGCCCATGTCACAAGCGTAGACAGCTCGAAAGAGGCGCTCTCTTTGTGCCGGCGCAACACCGAGCTCAATGGCTTTCCCTTAGAGAAGCACACTCTTCTTCAGGAGGACCTCTTTACATTTCTCAAAAGTGCCCCTCTGGATTATGATCTCATCATCTTAGATCCGCCGGCCCTTGCCAAGAGAAAGGGAAGCATTCTCAACGCCTGCCGCGCCTACAAAGAGCTGAACCGCTCCGTCTTTCAAAAAGCTCCTCCGGGCTCTTATTTGTTAACGTGCTCTTGCACAGGCGTGATCACTCCTTCTCTCTTCCAGGATCTGATTGCTCAGGCGGCGGCGGAGGAAAAAAGGGAGGTGCGCATCCTCTCTTGCCATTTAGACTCCTTTGACCATCCCCACTCTCTTTTCCACCCTGAAGGAAGGTATTTGAAGAGTTTGCTTTTATATCTCTCTTAAGTGTAACAAAAAGGTCAACCCGGGAGAAGAGATGAAGACGGAAGAGAGCTATGCGCCTTTTGCTCTATTAACGCTCTTCATTGCTTCCATGGGGCCGCTTCTCTTTGGCTACAATACGGCCATCATTTCCGGGGCCATCCTCTTTTTGCAGGAGAGCTTTTCCCTAACACTTCTGGACAAGGGGATGGTGGTGAGCATCATCCTTTTGGGAGCCATGGCGGGAGCGTTTGCTTCCGGAACGCTGACAGACCGGTTAGGACGCCGTCCGGGACTCATCATCAATGGCGCGATTTATCTCATCGGCGGTTACATGTCAAGTATTGCGGGCTCTTTGGAATTTTTGTTGCTTGCTCGCTTTATTTTAGGGATCGGCGTCGGGATTACCTCTCAGGCAACCCCTCTTTATCTCTCAGAGATCGCTCCGATTCGGAACCGGGGAGCATTTGTCTCGGTCTTTCAACTTTCGATCACCATTGGGATCCTGTGCGCCTATTTCGTCGGGTTTGGTTTTGCCGAATCAAAGGATTGGCGTGCCATGTTTGCCCTTTCGATGATCCCTGCTGCTCTTCTCTTCGTCGGGATGTTTTTCATGGTGGAGAGTCCCGGTTATTTGATGGGGCGCGGCCGTCCGGACCAAGCTCTGAAAGTTCTTAAACGGTTACGCAAGAGCATCGTCTGGGAAGAGCACCGTACAGATGTGCACGAAGCGAACAGGGCCGAGAGGTTCCGCTTAAAAGCGCTCTTTGGTCCACCTGTGAGGAAGGTGCTCTTTCTTGGGGTCTTCTTAAGCGCCCTCCAGCAAGTCACAGGGATCAATACGGTGATCTACTATGCCCCGGAAATCCTGAAGATGGCCGAGTTTACCTCTGCAGCAGCGGCTCTTCTCGCAACTGTCGGCATCGGTATTGTCAATGTGATTGTGACGGTTGTTGCGGTGTGGATCCTCGATAAGGCCGGGCGCAGACCGCTTCTTCTCATTGGAATATCGGGGATGGTGCTCTCTCTCTCTGTTTTAGGGAGCGCCTTTTTGTACCAAAACGCCTGGATCGATCGCATTGCGCTCATTGCCTTAATGGCCTATGTCGGTTTTTTTGCCATCAGTCTCGGCCCCATCACCTGGGTGCTGATTGCAGAGATCTTTCCTTTGCGCATGCGTGCGCAAGGGATGGCTGTTGCCGTCTTCGTCAACTGGGGCTGCAACTACCTCGTCTCCCTGACCTTCCTGGACCTCGTCAATATCATAGGGTCTGCACTGACCTTTTTTCTCTACGCCGTTATCTGCGTGGCAGCCTTTCTCTTCACCCTCTTTTTCATTCCCGAGACGAAGGGTCTGACGAGCGAGGAGATTCAAAAGCGGTTGAAGAGAACCCCTGTCTAGTGTATAAGTAAATTTCTTGAAAAAGAACACAAGAGACTGTTTGTAGCGGAGGGATGATGGGATTTTCAGAGATTCAAAAGCTGCTTGGCAAGAGCGGAGCCGGCCTTCTCGAGCATAAGTGTACAACCATTCCCAAAGAGCGCTTGCATCTTCCCGGTCCTGACTTTGTCGACCGTATTTTCGGGATCTCGAATCGCAATATCCGCACGCTTTTAAGCCTCCAGACCCTCTATGGTCACGGCCGCTTGAGCAAGACGGGATATCTTTCGATCCTTCCCGTGGATCAGGGGATCGAACACACTGCCGGCGCTTCCTTTGCCGCCAACAGCGACTACTTCGATCCTGAAAACATCATCAAACTCGCAATTGACGGCGGCTGCAACGGAGTCGCCACCACGTCCGGCGTGCTGGCAAGCGTGGCAAGGAAATACGCCCATAAGATTCCCTTTATCCTGAAGTTCAATCACAATGAGCTGCTCACCTATCCTACCAAGTACGACCAGATCTTCTTCGCGTCGATGCGCCAGGCGTATGAGATGGGGTGCGTCGCCGTGGGAGCGACTATCTATTTCGGATCCAAAGAGAGCAACCGGCAAATCGTTGAGGTAGCGCGGGCCTTTGAGGAGGCGCATTCTCTCGGCATGGCGACGATTTTGTGGTGCTATTTGCGCAACTCCGCCTTTACCACATCCGAACAGGATTATCATGTGGCAGCAGATACGACAGGACAGGCCAACCATCTCGGAGTGACGATCCAGGCCGATATCATCAAGCAGAAACTTCCTGAAAATAACGGCGGCTTCAAAGCTCTCAAATTCGGAAAATTTTCAGACAAGATGTATGAAAAACTTTGTTCGGATCATCCGATTGACCTCTGCCGCTATCAGGTAGCCAATCAGTATATGGGACGCATCGGTCTCATCAATTCCGGAGGAGCTTCCGGAGAAAACGACCTCTCGCAAGCCGTAGAGACCGCCGTCATCAACAAACGCGCCGGCGGCATGGGACTTATTCTCGGGCGCAAGGCCTTCCAAAGACCCATGAAAGAAGGCGTTGCCATCATCCACGCCGTTCAAGACGTCTACCTCTGCAAAGAAGTGACGGTAGCTTAGCAAGAATCACGCATTTTTTTTAGTCAGGATTTTTCGAGTACGGGAGGCACGAACGGTTATGCAAGAGGTCTAATTTCCGAGTGAAAGGGAGGTAAAAGCTTTTTTAGAAAATTGTGTTGAAAAGATTTTAAAAAATAAAGATCAAATAAAAAGCAAATTTAAATGGGACATATTATTATAATTCGGTATAATTCTTGACTTTATGTAGCTTGCGAGGCCGCCTCTTCGAAATGCGGCTGTCGCAAATTCTACTAAGTCGAGATCATTGCATCCGTTATGAAAAAATGTTTTTCTCTTTTTGTTTGCAGCTCTCTCTCTCTCTTTTCGCTTCTTTTGACAGGAGAGCACTTTCGTCTTCATCCTTTCGATTCGATTTCCGTTGAGAGACTTTTTTTGGTAAAAAAAGAAGAGGGGGTGAGCATAACCGCAAAAGCCTATTCAGAAGAAGAGAGCAAAAGGTATCTTCAGCGCGATCTTCTCTCTCGCGGATACCAGCCCATCCAAATCTCGATTCAAAACAACTCCCCGAGAAGTTTTATTTTAAAGCTCGATACGCTCTCTCAAGAAAGAGTTCCTCCTCAAGAAATCGCCCGAAGAGTCATCCGTAGCGCCCTCCCCAGAGCCGTTGGATATAAGCTGGCCTCATTTCTCTTCTGGCCCTTTTTTCTTCCCTCCGCCCTTGACTCTTTGCATACCCTGAATACGTACCGCGCCTTAAAACAGGACTATCAGGCTAAAGAACTTCGGGAAGAGAGAATCCCCCCTTACGCCACCGTCAATCGCATCCTCTTCATCCGCACCCAAGCGTTTGAGCCCTCCTTCCCCTTAAAACTCGTCGATATCCATACTGGAGAAGTGATCGACTACCTTACGACAGCCTGTTCCTGATGCTTCTCTCTTGCTTTTCTCTTTTTTTTGCTCTATAAAGAGATGTTATGAGCGGTTCGATTTTACCTCTGAGACTACAGAGAGCCGAGGGAGCGGAAGTTCCGTCCTCTATCGATTTTAAGGAAAACGTTTGCGCGATTTTAAGAGAGCTTCATCCCTGTTCTACGGTAGTTGAGATCGTTTTAAAATGGCGTCTCTTTCGCCTGATTGACCACTATGAGTATGACGCAAACACTCCCTGCGCCTGCGGACGCAGGCTTGAGGGACGCGTCATTGTGATCAAGAACTGTGAAATCGACGTGGAAGTCTTCATCGGAGCATGCTGCTCGAACTTGGAGACTTATCTTCCATCGACGCTGCTTGCTGAGCGAAAAACGAATGGTTTTAAATAACGTGCAATCTTCTCTCCTCTCTTCTTCAGGAGGAAATCGGGGAGGGTAAGTAACTGCTTGTATAAATCTACACATTTGATACGATCTGCGCAAATGAGCAGGTTTATCAAAATTGGCGCCGCCGCTAAACTTCTCGGAATTGCTATACAGACTTTGCCTCGATGGGAGCGCGAAAAACAGATCATCCCCGATTACAAATTCCCGGGAGGCGCCCGTTACCTCGACTTTGTACGTTTTTTGACGCCATCTTTCGGGAGAGCGGCTCCCATGTCGCAATTAATTTCTCAGTAAGGGTTGCTTTAACCCTTCCTGAGAAATTAATTGCAGCCTGGGAGCCGCCTCCTCGAAATCCGGCTGTCAAAAACCGTACAAAGTCGAGGTTACTACAATTCGGATAAAATTGCGAAGAATAAAGATTTCTGGTAAATTCGTTGCAATGATTCTAGAAAATCAATCTTTATAAGAATCTTCAAAATTTTTAGAGAAGCATGATGAGATATTTATTAATGTTACTTTTACCTCTCGGACTTGTAGCGTCACCACAACCTCAGAAATCAGTGATTTTTGAAGATCATGTTCAATGGACCTTCACTGATAAGCAAGGGGATCCGATTATTTTTGAATGGTGTGGAACATCTACTCTAGAATCAGTTCGATCAATTTACTTGGATGCATACATTCACGAAGATTTATATCGAGCATTCTTGGACGTCCCAGATGCTGAAGAAGCTAAAGTACAATTAAATGCGAGTTGGGATTTTCGAAAGGCCGCCTATCAAACTAAACTAGAAAGCAATCCTCCAAAAGCATACTTCGCAATCGCGAAAAAGGATTCGAAAATCATTGGTTTTGTGATATTTGACACAGATGAGTTAGGAACGTCTACGGATTCATCTTCTTCTACCAATAGGTCATTCCCTCCAGAAAAGGTTTTTATTAGCCCGATCATGATTCTTCCTGAAGCACAGGGGATGGGCTTGGGGAAAGAGCTTGTTTTTTCTATTCTCAAACGATTCCCCAATTTGAAGAAGATTTCGCTAGCTACCACGAAAACGATGCCTGCATCAGAGTTCTATAAGCACTTGGGCTTTCAGGAAATAAAAAACGAAGGGAAGCAGGATCAAATCGATGATCCAAAACTTAGGGAAACAGTCACTTTTTTTGAGTGGATTAACCCAGATGCTTAGGTGAAGCGAGGGGGAGAGCCCAATGAAACGAAAATGTGCGCTAAAGGAAATTCCTCTCTTCGAATAATGAGCTTAGCGACTGAACTTTTCCATTCATGAGCTGGGTTCATAATTTACTTTGCGAAATAACCCAACAGAGGGCCGTTTCTGACGGTTTATCTGCTTTTTTGAATGAGCTTAGGCTGATAAAACCCCTTGTCAACGCATTCTAACAGGCGCAAAGCTGCATGACTTGGCACCCTCTCTCCGGATTCCCAAGATTGAACCGTTTTAACACTGACATTTAGAATAGCAGCAAAAATACCCTGAGAATAATCGTTTTTTTCTCTGATATTTTTAATGTCTTTTGCTCTGTATGCTTTAGGTGGCTTTGGTATTTCAATTTTTTCTGAGCGAAGCGTGATCTTGCCTTTTCTATAAGCAATAATCTCTTCAAATCCTTCTTTTAGATCCTCGTAAAACTTGCCCATGCTTACCTCCTTTTGACCATATTTGAGAATTCCTTCAATGCCTTCTTTTCATCTGCTGAGAGATCTTCTTTTTCATTTTTTGGGTAAATTTTCAGTAAAAACAATTCTCCCCGTTCCGGATCATCAAAATAGCAGACTCTAAAGCCTCCACGCTTGCCCTTGGTGGCGGATTTTAGCCTAGTTTTTCTAACCCCACCCGTTCCAGGTATTAATTTCCCCTCTTCAGGGTCTTTTGCTAGACTTTTCTTGAGGTCATCGAAATCCTCTTTTAAAACTTTTCTTTCATCTAGAAACTGATCTATTTTCCTAGAAAAGCTAGTGACTTCAATTACATTTCTTTCTATCTTCATTGTACTACATGGTAGTATATCCTACAAACGTTAACAAGAAGCATTTGTAAGTGTTTGTCAGTTAATGATTTTGCTGTTTTTCCATTAGCAATTTATAGATCGTGGATCTTCCAATCCGCTCCTGCTTTGAAATCTCTGTGGCTCCACTGCCAGTAGCACGAAGAGCCATGATTTTCTCTCTGTTAATGGTGCGGTTGCGACCAAATTTTATGCCCTTAGATTTGGCTTCAATGCGCCCCTCATTGGTTCTTTCTAAAATGCGATGTCTTTCTGCTTGGGCTACCGCCGAAAGAATAGTGACAACCATTTTGCCCATTGCCCCCTCTGTGCTAATCCCATCATCGAGAAAACGGATAAATATGCCCATTTTATCAAACTCCTTGATCAATTGAAGGGAAAACTTCGGCCACTAAACCAATCTTTTGAGGAGGATTTTTCTTAGCGTACGTTTTCGTTCCATTGGACTTCAACCCCTGTGTACAAGTCAGGTCAGCCCATGATTTTGTATGTTGTTGATTATTAACTATAAAAGGTTTGGTCGTATAGTATTAAATTAATGATTAGTTTATAAAACAATTAAACAATACTTAATTTAAAATTTAAATAAATAATTTATTATTTAAAGCAAATTGTTAGTATTGAATTTCATGCGGTTTTAAACTATGCTAGTATCCATATCGGAGCATGCTGCTCGAACCTGGAGACTTATCTTCCATCGACGCTTGCTTGCTGAGCGAAAAACGATTGAAAGACATCGCCTTCTATCGGATGTGGAAGGCGGTCCATGTAGGCATTCAGTGCATTTAAAAAATTAGCCGTTCCTTGTTCGAGTCCGCTTTGATGGTGAGCTCCTGTTAAAAAGGGCGGTGCATCTTCGTGGCTGACGCACAGGCTTCTTTCAGCGCCCGCCTGAATGAAAGGGGGAGCGTCGTTTCCGTCTCTTTTAGGATCGTCGCCCACGTAGATGAAAGAGAGGGCATGACCTTCTGAAGGCCTATCCAAATCCTTCCCGAGCACTTCATGTCGATACTCTGGAACTTCCTTTAGCTCTCCATTGGATTCGAATACTTGCAAGGTCGATCCTCCCGAGCCGAAAATGGCTATTCTGGAAAGGAGGGGCAGATTGTCTTTAAGTCCTTCATTGATCTTCTGAGCGACACGAGAGATGTCGTTTCCGGAGTTCACAATGAGGATGCCTCCTTTCCTTAAATACTCGAGCAAAGGAGTTTTAACCGGATCGATCAACCCGGTTTTCAGAGCCACTTCTCCTTTTTTTGGAGCTTTCCATAGCGTGCCGTCTGCATCGGAAATGATACAGGTGGGATGTTCACTCTGATTGATGAGATCGGAGGCGTTAAAAGTGTAGCCCATTTTTTCAAGAAGAGAGGCATAGCGGGCTTGAACATAACGGATGGGAAGTCCCTTATCGACGCCCTTTACAGAGAGTTCAATGGTAGTCGATCCGGCTTTGACTAATTGATACTGCCCTCCTATTTGAATCAAAGGCACTCTTTCTTTAAAGAAGGCGTTCCTCATGTCCGTATTGGGGAAACAGAGAGCCATCTGAACGGCATTTCGATTGACCGTTCTGATCTCGACACGGGGTTTGGACTCTTCCTTTCTTCTAATCTTGGCCAGAGTAAAATCGATATAATCGATTCCGATAAAAGATCTGTAATCCTTTATCACATGAGAAGAGAGGAAATCGGAAGCGCGCTGATTTAAAAATGCGGAATACTCATTGTAGATCATGTTCATCTCATCGGTCCCCAATTGAATGGTTTGAGGATGCTCACGATCGTCTTGTACGTCAAAGGCATTCTTTCGAAAAGAGGGCTGATATGGAGCGCCGCCCGCTCTCTCAGAGGTGTGATAGTCAAGATGTAAACGAGCCATTTCCGGATGAGCCTTTTCCGCTAGGCGTTGTTGCTGACTTTCGAGATCTTGATTTTTTAGCTTTTTCATAAAAAGCTCTTCGAGCTCATTGAACTGAACGCGGAAAAAGGTGTTCATTTTTTTCAGGTCCGGATTGATCATTTCTTTAAGCCTTAGAATTTTCTCCGAATCCGGATTGGGCCGATTCACCTCTTCAAGATAGGCGCTCATCTGTTTTGCCAAACCATCGGCGTCAAGCGTATTCTTTTTGAAGCGATTATAATAGCTTGCGCATTTTCGCACTCCCTCAAAAAACGCTTCTGTAGCGCCAAAGTTGTAATGTCACCCCCTCGCCAATGTTAAAATGTCACCCCTCAACTAATAGGGGGTGACAACATTGGAGAAAGGAAC
>MGME01000044.1 GCA_001796315.1 Chlamydiae bacterium RIFCSPLOWO2_12_FULL_49_12 | reverse complement strand
AAACCTTCCTCTAATCTATCCTCTTTTGGAGGAGTGTCCGAGTGGCCGATGGAGCACGCTTGGTAGGAAGCCTCCCGCCTCCCTCTTTCTTCTTTCCAGGGCCGCTGAGATGGGCAATCTGCGGCGCTTTCCTCCTTACCAATAGCCTAGCGGCTATTGGCTGCGTCAGAAAGCTTGCATCTTGCCCATCTCAGGAACCATGCAAAAAAGAAATTGGAAGGCGGAAGGCTTCTTGCGTGTAAACGTACATCTTGTCCAAAAGCAAACCTTCCTCTAATCTATCCTCTTTTGGAGGAGTGTCCGAGTGGCCGATGGAGCACGCTTGGAAAGCGTGTAAACGTTAAATGCGTTTCGTGGGTTCGAATCCCACCTCCTCCGTTCTAAAGGTGGGATGAGAACCCGGGGTTCGACCGGAGCTTCGACGGGGGGATTGCGCAGCAATCAGCCCTTTAGGGCCGAAGGCGAGAGCCGGAGCCCATCCCACCTCCTCCGTTCTAAAGGCGGGATGAGAACCCAGGGTTCGACCGGAGCTTCGACGGGGGATTGCGCAGCAATCAGCCCTTTAGGGCCGGAGGCGAGAGCCGGAGCCCATCCCACTTCCTCCGTTCTAAAGGCGGGATGAGAACCCAGGGTTCGACCGGAGCTTCGACGGGGGGATTGCGCAGCAATCAGCACTTTAGGGCCGGAGGCGAGAGCCGGAGCCCATCCCACCTCCTCCGTTCTAAAGGTGGGATGAGAACCTGAATTCCTGCGATTTTTGTAACTAGTAGATCGATTCCAAAATAACATATCAATAAATTTTTAACTTGCCTGCCTTTCGTTGGAGTTGTAAGGCCACTTAAAAATAACTGGCTGCTTATTTATTTCATCGAAGTATTTATAAAGCCTTTCAGTCAGCTCTTCTTTGCTTTTAACGCGAATCCCGCGCAAAACAGCGACTCTTTGGTCGAGTTTGTGAAAATGGCTCTTTCCAAATTGCCGACCTATGTTGATAAAAAAAATATCCCAACCCACTGGTTTGCAACAATATGATTTCTCTTGCACACAATTGAATCCTCTTATAAAAATTTTTGCAAATTAAAGGAAGGGCGAGTTCTTTTTTATTATAGTTTGTTGCAATGACACACATTTCCTCTCTCCTTTAATATGGATATGAAGCCACCGAAAAATTATCAGGCATCTCTTCGATTCGCACACCTCCTATTGAGGAGGATCCGGCTTCGCTTGCACTTTCCGGTCTTGCTTCTTCATAAAGATTTTGACCGTTTTGCATTGCCAATATGTGCTTTTCAAAGCATTTGCGAACCTCTGCGTGCATCTCTACAAAGCGCATGCGTGCATCCAGCCAATATTCAAGATCGATGTTCTCGATAGACATCTTTGTTCTTAGGCCAATCCAGTCATTGGGTCCATCGACATCAATATGCGGCGACTCAACACCTCTAGCAATAGACTCTGGATACTTTTCGATATGATCTTTAATCACTTTTATTAAATCAGGGTTATCAGCAACAAAACGGTCAATCTTCCTTATCTTCATCTTTAACTCTGCATTGTTTACTTCCAGCCGGTTACAATCTGCAATCAGCAAATCTTCAAGGGAAGGCTCTTTTTCTTTCACGGGTCTGTTAAAAATTGCCATAGTTACTAAAAGAGCTCCTCCAACAGTCAGGGTTGAAATCGCAAATGCAAATGGAAAAACCGCCTCTTCCGGGAACTCTCTTCCTATCCAATAGACTGCACCTGCCTGCATGCAAACAAATACAACCCAGGTTACGGCGAGGTGCACACGTTTATAGAGAGGAAGCCTGTTATTGGCTTCTGTGATTACGGTTTTCGCATTGCAAGACAATGGGGTTAAAAAAGGGATTGAACAAAAAAGAGTAATGGCTCCCACTGCAATAGGAGCATGGGGCAGGAAATGTTCTGCAACAACTCCCACAAGAGAGATCCCCACCCAATACGCGGCAACCTTTGCTGTTGTTCTACACATATCTGCGGATTGCGACTGGTGCGGTTGACAAATTTTCCCAAGAAGACAGTCTGCAGCGCGTTCAATCCACTCACCTCTGAAATAACCATTATAAATAGAACGAATTGCCCAAGTCATAGAGACTCCTTCTTTTCACTATTTGTAATTCTGTTAGTTTTAGGAGATGCAATGACTTTCTCGTCGAGCGCCGCGCCCGCCTGAAGCAACAGGCGAAATGCCTCAGCATTGCCCAAACTTTCCGCTACCTTGAGGAGAGTCTCTCCCGCTCCATTTTTTTGATTGACATCCTCACTCTGCGACAGTAGCCGCACTGCCAGTAAATTTCCGCTTCTCACGGCGGCATGAATCCTGATATTTTTTCTTAAAATGCTCTCTTTTAACCACTTAATAGAGTCATGCAAGGTCTTCTGCATCATTTCATCTTTGTCGGAAGCAAGTTCTAGAAGAGTCTTCCCATTCGCTGAGAGAGCATCAGGATCTGCACCGCAGGCAAGCAGAAGAGCCGCCACGGCATGATGGCCGTTCTGGACTGCAAGATGGATGGGCAAATCCCCTTTACAATCTGTTGCATTGATGTTTGTGAAATTTTTCATCAGATAGACGACATGGTTCAGCCTGCCCGCCTTCACAGCTGTATGGAGTAATGGCTCTTTATCATTTCTGATTTCATCCAAATCAGGCTCAATATATCGTAGCAAAAGTACAAATTGCTCCCCACAACTGTTTGCCGCAGCAAGCTGCAGCGCATCCTCTCCTGTTGGACAGGGATACAAAGGATCAGCGCCCTGCTGCAAAAGCCACTGGGTCGCTTGCAGAGCGCCCTGAAGAGAAGCCCACTGAAGCCCCGTAAAGCCGTTCATAATCTCTGTATCAACGGGAACGCCCCGCTGATAAAGATCGATGACATTGTCGATATTGTCATGAGTGATCGCTCGGACAAGCGCAGAAAAGAGAACTTTTGGATCCCGCGTAAGCTTATAGGGAGAAAAGAGATCCATTACACCACTGGTAGCGGTTCCTGCCGCCAAAGAGAAGGGAACATCGCCCAGTTTTGTTTCCGCCGTCACATTTGCCTTTTGCTGCATAAGAAGTTGAGCCATTATGAGTTGATTTCCATGCGCAGCCAAATGTAGGGGTGTCGCTCCCTGAAGAAAAGATGATTCTTTTTCTGTTTTTTCTTCACGATCCTCTTCAGGAATTTCTACCACTGCCTCTAGCGCTTCTTTCTGTAGAGAAGCGATCGCCTGAACAGTCTCCATGTTTCCTGCATAGACAGCAACATGGATGGGAAGCAGTCCCTGCTGGTCGCGCTCTTCCAAAGAGACTCCCTTTGCGGCAAATAAATTAAGAAGAGCGACATTTCCAAACTGTGCAGCTGTGTGCATCAGAATTGGTCCTTCTGAAATATTCACAAGGCAATTCGCCCCTTCCTGGTTTAAATAACTCCCCCGAGAGCAAATATCTCGAGGCCTTCGGGCCCAAAAAGTTTCAAAGTCGAGCTAAGAGATTTTTAAAACCTTCCATGATTCCTGCCGTCATGCTGATTTGTTCTGCGGGGATGACGGAGGCCAAAGCTAAAGATCCTAAGGCAAAGATAAAAAAAATGAGGAGCATCGAAATGAAGACAGATTTTGGATACTCTTTTTTCAATTATTTGATGAAGTTTGATTTTTTAAATCAAAGGAGTATCCTTATCTCTTTGCTCTCTCTTGTTTTGTGGCGAGTAAAAGATTTTCTTTCAAAAAAAGAGTCTGAAGGGTTAGAAAAATCATCTATGTTGAGGTAAGATGCGCTGTCCTTACTGTTTTCATGAAGAGTTAAAAGTGACTGACTCGCGCGAGACGCAGGAGCTCAACGGAATTAAACGGCGGCGTGAATGTTTAAGCTGCCAGAAGCGATTTACGACTTATGAGACCATCGAGCTGACCATCCAGGTGGAAAAGCGCGACGGGAGTTTTGAGGAGTTTCAAAAAGAGAAGTTAATCAAGGGGCTTGAGCTTGCCTGCCGTCACACCCGCATCAGCCATGATCAAGTGCTTACTCTGGCGAATCAGATGGCGACCCGGATCATGGAAAAGGGAGTGCCTGTGATCAAGACGGTGGAGATAGGAGAGAGGGTGATGGAAGAGCTCAGGAAGCTCGATACGGTAGCCTACATCCGGTTTGCTTGTGTTTATCGGAGGTTTAAAGACGTCGATGAGCTCGTCGATGCCATTGAGACCTGTTCGGAAAAAAGTACTTAACTGATATTGCGAGGAGAAGTTATGGCGCTGAAAAAAAGCGAGATTGCCAAATTCAAAATGAGATTAGAGGAGTTGAGAGCGCAGATGACGCATTTTGTGCGGGAGGCGAGCCAAGAGGTCAAGAGTAATGAAGAGACGCGCGGTTACTCACAGCATCAGGCGGATGAAGGAACAGATGATTTCGACCGGACGATCAGTCTCAATCTGACGGGACAGGAAGTGAAGGTTTTAAGGCAGGTCGAGCGCGCCTTGGAAAAGATTGACGAGGGAACCTACGGCATCTGCGATGTGAGCGGAGAGGTGATTCCCTTAAAACGGCTAGAGGCGGTCCCCTATGCGACGATGACCGTGAAAGCGCAAGAGGAGCAGGAGAGAGAGACGTAAGATGAGGATTTTTGGCTTGGTTGTCTCGTTTTTTCTGGTGCTTGGCGTCGATGCCGCTTCAAAGGCCTATGTTCACGCCTCCATTCCCTACATGGGCTTTTCTCCTTCCGACTTTCCTTACGGAGGAATTGGCCTCTTTCAAGGGTTCTTGGGAGGGGTGGACTGCTCGATCAACCATGTGGTCAATACAGGAGCGGCTTGGAGTCTTTTGAAGGGATATCCCCAGCTTCTTCTTCCCCTTCGGCTCTCTTTAATTGTTCTGCTTGCGCTCTATCTCTTTTTCTTTAACAAAGAGAGAGCGTACCGTTTTCCTCTCATCTTGATCCTTGCCGGAGCCGTGGGCAATGTGATGGACACCTTTTGCTACGGCGCCGTGATCGACTTTGTGCATGTGCAGTTTTGGGGGTGGAGCTATCCGCTCTTTAACGCGGCAGACAGCGCTCTCTTTTGCGGCGCCGCTCTTCTCATAGGCCACTCCTTTGTGCAGCGCAAGAATAAAAAGAGATCGTTTGCATGCGAATTGAAAAAGAATTGAAAGAGCTCTTCGTTCAAAAAAAACTCACCCTCGCACTTGCCGAGTCGTGTACGGGAGGGAGGATGGCGGCGCGTTTAACCTCAATTCCGGGCGCCTCGGCCTATTTCCTGGGCTCTTTTGTCGTCTACTCTAACGAGCTCAAAGAGAAGGCGCTTTACGTGAGAGAAAAGAGCTTAAAAGAGAAGGGCGCGGTGAGCAAAGAGGTTGTCTTGGAGATGCTCCAGGGGCTCTTTTCTCGCACGAGCGCCGACTTTGGGATCGCCGTTTCCGGCATTGCAGGCCCAACGGGCGGCAGCGCGGACAAGCCGGTCGGGACGGTCTTTGCCGCCTTGGGGAGCAGGCGCAAGGAGCCTGAAATTCTTAACCTTCACTTAGAAGGAGATCGCGAGGCGGTCCTTGAAGAGGCAGCCTCCCGCCTTTTCGAAAGGCTCTTTCGGATCGTTTCATGAAGACCTATCAATTCATAGACAGCGGAGATCAAAAAAAGCTGGAGCGGTTTGGAGAGTATCTTCTCATCCGCCCGTCGGCCTCCGCCCTTTGGAAGCCCTCCTTGACGAAAGAATGGAAAGAAGCGGACGCCGCCTTCACGCGCGAGAAAGAGAGCCGGTGGAGCTTTCGAAGGAGCCTTCCCTCTTCATGGGTGGTCGAGGCAAGCTCTTTTTTATTTAAGATCGAACCGACGGATTTTGGTCATGTAGGACTCTTCCCGGAACACCTCGCTTTGTGCAGCTGGATGGAGGAGGTGATCCAAAGCGCTCCTGCTCATTTTCAGCTCCTTAATCTCTTTGCCTATTCGGGGGCGGCCACTTTGGCAGCTGTAAGAGCCGGAGCTCAGGTGTGCCATCTCGACGCTTCGAAGGCGGCGGTGAGATGGGCTCGGGAAAACGCCGCTCTGAACGGCTGTAAAGGAGCTCCTGTTCGCTGGATCGTGGACGATGTCTTTAAATTCTTAAAAAGAGAGGAGAAAAGGGGGAGTCGCTATGACGGCATCCTGCTCGATCCTCCCTCTTTTGGGAGGGGGAGCAAGGGAGAGGTCTTTAAGATCGAGCGCGATCTTTACGTGCTTTTAAAGATGTGCCGCTCTCTCTTCTCCCGCTCTTTTCGATTTCTGATCCTCTCTTCGCATACCCCCGGGCTCACTCCCCTGGCCCTAAGGCAGCTTTTGGAAGAGATAATGGAAGGACAAAAGGGGGAAATTGAAGCGGGAGAGCTCTTTCTTTCCGGGGAAGGGAGCCGCCTTCTTCCAAGCGGAGCGTTTGCGCGATGGAAAAGATAACGAGCACACAAAATCCTAAAATCAAGAGCATCGCCAGGTTGAAAAAAAGAAGCGAACGGGACGAGACGCGCACCTTTTTGATTGAGGGGTATCGCGAGTTAAAGCGCGCCCTTGAAGGGGAAGTGGAGATCGAGGCCCTTCTTTTTTGCGAAGAGCTCTTTTTGAAAAATCAGGAAAGGGAGCTCATCGAGGCGGCGGCGGCAGGGGGAGCCGAGCTCTTTGCCGTGGGAGAGCCGCCCTTTAGAAAGCTCTCCTACCGCGATCGTCCCGAGGGTCTTTTAGCTGTGGCAAAGATGTGGGAGTGCACCCTTTCCGATCTCTGTTTTAAAAAAGGAAAGCCCCCCTTCCTGCTCCTTGCCGAATCCATCGAAAAACCCGGAAATCTCGGTTCGATTCTACGTTCCTCTGATGCAGCCGGGGTGGACGGCGTCATCGTCTGCGATCCTTTAACCGACATCTACAATCCCAACGTCGTGCGATCCAGCGTGGGAACTCTTTTTACGCAAAGGGTCATCGAAGCCTCCAGCGAAGAGGCCTTTGCCTTTTTGCGCGCCCATCAGATCCCCCTTGTTGCCAGCACGCCGTCGGCGGATCTGGAGTTTACAAAGGCCCCGCTTCAGGGGCCGATCGCTCTTGCAGTGGGCACGGAACAATTGGGCCTTTCGAAAAGATGGCTCGATGAGGCCGACCTCTTAGTGCGCATCCCGATGCATGGCGCTGCCGACTCTCTCAACGTCACCGCCGCAACCACCCTCCTCCTCTATGAAGTCCTCCGCCAAAGAAAATAAGCGGCCAGGCTTGCAACATTGCAACCCAAGCGGCAAAGAGGCGAGAGCGGCTTTGAAAGGGTTCTTGGTCGTTTATGTGGACAATCATATTCTCGTTGTCTTCAAGCGGTCGGGGATCGCAACGCAAAGCGCACCGGGCAGACAGGACGGTCTTGAGGAAGAGGCAAAACGGTGGATTAAAAAGGCCTTTGATAAAAGGGGTGCTGTCTTTCTTCATCCCATTCACCGCTTGGACAAAGAGGTGAGCGGCCTTGTGCTCTTTGCCCGGAGCAGCAAGGCTCTTTCTCGCTTGCAACAGATGCTCCGCGAACGGAAGATCTCCCGCACCTACTTGGCGCTTGTAGAGGGGGAGCCAAAAGAAAAAGAGGGAGAACTGAAGCACTTTCTCATTCACGGATCCCATCGGGCCCTGCTTGCCGCAAGTGGCGCAAAAGGAGCGAAACCGTCCCTTCTCTTCTATCGCATTCTTGAAAAACCCGGAAGAGAGTCCCTTTTAGAAGTGAGACTTGTGACAGGGCGCTACCATCAGATTCGCGCGCAGCTTTCTGCATGGGGACATCCCGTCGTCGGCGATCGGAAATATGGGAGCAAGATGCCCTGGCAAAAGGGAGGGATCGCTCTTGTTCACGCCAAGCTTGAGTTTATCCACCCTGTGACAAAAGCAAACCTTTCGTTTACGGTTTCTTGGAAAGAGGCCTTTTTCTAGCGTCACGTTTAGAGAGAGAAGCTGGTTTCCTGCTCGCTCTCTTCAGGGGGCTAGCCCGTATTTCTCACACAATCTCGCGGAAAATTGCCGCTCTGTTGATCGAGATTGGCTCTCTGGTGGGCGAGGACAGTGTTGTGTAATACGGCCTCGCCCACCAGAGAGTCAAGATCGGTCGACAGAGTGTGCAAGTTTCCCGAGAGGGTGTGAGAAATACGGGCTAGACCAAGTCGCAAGCTTCGGGAGGCATCCAGTGGGAATCTTTCCCTTCCCATTTAATGGTGCAGCCGATGGGATTGGTCTTGGGAACAGAGACCGGCTTTCCCGTGACGCACTCCTCTAAGGTTCTATCCAGGTCATTGCAGCGGCCCTTGCCGGGATCTTTGGGGTTGTCAACGCCCCTTCCCGTGTAAACCAGTCTTCTCTTTTGGTCAAAGACGAAAAAATGGGGGGTGCGGAGCGCTCCATAAGCGCGAGCCGTCTTTTGTGCTTCGTCATAGAGGTAGACCCAGGGGAATTTCATCTCTGCCATCCGTTTTTTCATGTTGTCAAAGGAGTCTTCGGGATGGGTGTTTTTACTGTTGGAATTGATTGCTGCGAAGGCAATCTGTTGCTTTAGGAATTTGTTTGCGGTGGCGCGCGTCGTCTCATCGGATCCTAAAACGTAAGGACAGTGGTTGCAGGTAAAGAAGACGACTAAAAAATGCGCTTCTTTAAAATCCTTCAAGCAATAGATCTTTCCATCTGTTGCAGGAAGAGAAAAGTCGGGAGCTTTTTCTTCAATCTCTAAAGTATATCCCATAAAGACCTCCCTTCTACTGTGGAAATATTTTGCAGCATAAAGGAGTGGGGGTAAAAGGAAAAGAGAAGAAAGTTATACCGCGACGCGCCGTTCAATTGTGCGGTATAAATAAGAAGAGGAAGTTGTAAAATTGTACGTTGCCCCAGCTTGAAAGCGCTCGAGAATCTTTTTTTCTTCTTCTTTTTCCGGAGTGATCTTGCTGCGTTGCAGATAGACCGTTCCTTCAATCAGTGACTTTTCAGGAGTCAATTGAGCCTCAATGGAAATGGGGTGTTCCTTATCTTGACAGAGGACTTCTTCTGAAGAGGGGTGACTTAACCAATGAAGGATTTCTCCAAAGAGATTGGCCGTGCAGCCTCGAACCAAGCGGGCTTTTTTAAGATCCTCTAAGGGAAGAGAGTCAATGATGTCAAAGACCTCTTCGGGAGTCTTTACCTTCTTGCCATTGATGATTAGGCAAATGCGTCTTCGTTCATCGCCAAATTCTGCTGTGAGTTTTTCCTTTTCTTCTTCCAGACTTTCAATCATGCAGCTAAGAGGAGAATATTTTGTTTCTTCCTTATTTTGCTGTGTAGTTCCTGAAGTCCCCACTCTTTCGATGCCGCGCTACGATTTGGATTGAGAAAGCGGAATTTGTATCTTAAAAGATGGACTCGGCGTTGGTTCTTTATCTTTTTGAAGAGCTCGAGGGCAGAAATAGAGCGTAAGCGCGACTGCAGTGCATGCGGGGAGGACGCCGAGCGTTACAAAAGAAAGCTGGAGGTAAAGCGCAAAAAACAAAACCAATGCAAGGCTTTTAAGACAGGGCTTCCAATTACGCTCCCATTGAGAGAGGGCTGATGGGACAGGATGATCCCAAATGCAGGGTGATGTGATAGGTGAAGGTGGCGGGGGTGTGGGTGCTTGGCGCGAAAAATAGGCGGAGGCAGTCTGGACGAGTCCCCTTCCTCCGTAGTAGAAAGCGTTGAAGAACGAGAAAGTCGCGGCGATAACGGAAGCCGCGCAGACGGCTAAAGGAGCTAGGTAAGGGCGCCTTTGCGCAAAGAGATGCGCCGCTTGAAGCGTTCTCCAGGTTCTTTTGGATTCCACCGGCGGAGCCAGGAGAGTTTTAAGTCGCACGTTAAGCGTTTCTAATTTAGATCTTAAATTAATCATGCAATTATATTGTTCTAAGTAACATACATTATATCATTTTATTAGATTTTTTGCGGCGTGTGTTTTTGCGACGTTGGTTGCGCGGAAGCGGGAGTTTATGATGTAAACTATTTAACGTCTGGAGTATAGTCGTCAAAGAGTCTTTTTAATTTGACCGTTAAGGAGAAAAGAAATGACAATCCGAATGATTGAAAATCAAGATATTATTTTAAAATCCCTCGAGGACGGGATCAAAGCTCTGGAATTCTTGAAAACTCCGGAATGCTTGTCTTTTATTGATGAGGTTGCCCGGATGATCGCCGACTGCATGCGCTTAGGAGGAAAGGTGCTGATTGCGGGAAACGGAGGAAGCCTGTGCGATGCGATCCATTTTGCAGAAGAGCTCACGGGGCAGTTTCGGAAAAAACGCAAGGCCCTCCCCGCTATTGCCTTAAGCGACCCGGGACATATGAGTTGCGTAGCCAACGACATGGGCTTTGATCAGGTCTTCGCGCGCGCGGTTGAGGCTCATGGAAATTCTGGGGATATCCTTGTGATCCTGACGACAAGCGGCAATTCGGCTAATCTTATCGAAGCTGTCAAGGCCGCAATCGACAAGGAAATGCGCGTCGTTGCCTTTTTGGGAAAGACGGGGGGACGGCTCAAAGGCATGGCCGACCGGGAGCTTCTCATCTCCGGTTTTCCCTTTTCCGATCGCATCCAAGAGGCCCACATGAGCGCCATTCATATTATCCTGGAGGTGCTTGAAGAGGAGTTGTTTTCCAGTGACTCTCCTTGAGTTTCTTAGAAATCCTCCCCGGATTCTGTCCGGCTTTTTGTTGGGGATAAGCTGGCTTTTTTGCGCCGGGGTGCGCTTACGCCACGTTTTGTACGATCGCGGCTATCTTCAAGTCCACAGAGTTCCCCTTTTGGTTGTCAGCGTCGGAAACATCGCGTGCGGGGGGACGGGAAAGACGCCGCTCGTGCAGCTTCTGGCCAAGCGCCTCTCTTCGTACAAGCGCGTTGCCATCCTCACTCGAGGCTACGGAGGCCGCGCCGAAAAGGGATCCGACACTCTTGTCATCCGTTGCACGAAACCTCTCTCTTTTGAAGAGTGCGGAGACGAGCCCTGTCTTTTAGCCCGTTCGCTTCCCGAGGTGGCGCTGTATGTGGGGCGTGATCGCATCGCCGCTGCGAAGCGCGCCCGGGAGGCCGGCGAGGAGCTGCTCATCCTAGACGATGGGATGCAGCACAGGCGGCTTCACCGCGACTTTGAGCTGGTGGTTTTAGATGGCCGCGATCCCTTCGGCGGCGGCCGCTTCCTTCCTCGAGGGCTTCTGAGAGAGACGCCCAGACGCCTCCGGGCCGCCGATGCGGTTTTTTTAAATCACGTAAGCGGTGAAAAGGAATTTGAGCGGTTGAGAGAGGCGCTTAAACCCCTTACCGGCGCTCCTCTTATCGGAATGGGCTACAGGGTCGAGCAAAGAGGGCGCAAAGAGCGGGTGGGTCTTTTTTGCGCTTTGGGGAGGCCCGAGCGCTTTGCGGAAGGGGTGGAAGAGAGGGGGGATGAGGAGGTGGGCCGGTATTTTATCCTTGACCACCGCCCCTTTGATCTGAAACAATTAGAGCGCTTTGCCCAAAGGTGTCTTGCTCAAGGAGCTGTCAAGCTCCTATGTACCGAAAAGGACTTTGTGAAACTTCCTGAGAGGTTAAAGCTTTCTCTTCCTGTGGAGACGGTTTCGTCAGAGGTGGAGATTCGTTTTGGAAAAGAGTATTTTGAAGAGTTGATCCAAAGGATTGCAAGATGACAGAAGAGATCACGGTGACGCTTCCTAAACTGGGAGAGAGCATTCATAGCGCAACCATCGTGCAATGGTTCAAAAAGGAGGGCGAGAGCGTCGATCTTGACGAGCCTCTTTTGGAGGTCTCAACAGACAAGGTCAATAGTGAAATCCCCTCGCCTGCTGCCGGAGTTGTCAAAAGGATCCTGGCTCTTCCCGAGCAGGAGCTGCAAGTTGGAGCTCCTCTTCTCATTTTAGAAAGACGGGCCGCCGGAGAGGCGCGCGCCGGTTTTCCTCATCCGGCTCTTTTTGAACAAAAGGGTTCGGGCCAAAAAGAAGAGCTGCGGGGCTTTTTCTCTCCGGCTCTTTTGAGGATGGCCAAAGAGAGCGGAGTGGAGATGGAAGAGTTGGAGAGGGTGCCTCGCTCCGGGGGGGATGGAAGAGTGACCAAAAGAGATCTTGAGGCCTATCTTGCCGCAAGAGCGGGTTCTGACGGCAGCCAGCGCATTCCCCTCTCTCCCTTGCGCAAAGCGATTGCCGAAAACCTGATGCGCTCCTACACCCAGATCCCCCATGCGGCGCTTGTCTCTCTTGTCGATCTGACAAACATTCTTGAGTTCATCCATGAGAAAAAAGAGCTCTTTTTTCAAAAAGAGGGATGCAAGCTGACGGTGACGAGCTTTGTCATCCACGCGCTTGCCCGGACATTGCGAGACTATCCTCTGCTCAATGCCTCGTTGGAAGGCCAGACGCTTGTGGTGAAACGCTCTGTCAATCTGGGCGTGGCGGTCAGCGTGGAAGATGGCCTTCTCGTCCCCGTGATCAAAAAGTGTCAGGAAAAGACAATCCCTGAAATCGCCCGGGCGCTCCGCGACCTCTCTTCACGAGCTCGAGAGGGAAAACTGCTGTTAGAAGAGGTGAAGGAGGGGACGATCACGTTTAGCAATTTCGGCATGAGCGGGATGACTTTAGGTCTGCCGATCATCCGCTATCCCGAAGCGGCGATTTTGGGAATGGGCGGGATCGAGAAGCGCGTCGTTGTTCTGGACAATGACCGGACTGCCATCCGCTCCCTGGTGCACTTAAGTTTGAGTTTTGATCATCGCGTCGTAGACGGCATGTACGCCTCACATTTCCTCTCGGCGTTGAAAAAAGATCTCGAACACCCTTCCTTTTATGGCTTATGTTAAAAAGACTTCTTGAGAAGCAACGCAGCTCTTTACATCACTTTTGGGATCATTTCGATCTTCAAAGCGCTGAAAGCTTTTTGAAAAATTGCCTGGAGTGCAAGGGAATGATTGTTCTTTCGGGCGTAGGAAAGAGCGGTCTGATTGCCGAAAAGATTGCAGCGACGCTCATTTCTACGGGAACGCGGGCGCTTGCGCTCTCTCCGGTCAATTTTCTGCATGGCGATCTGGGGATTTTGGGAAGCGACGATGTGCTCATTTTGATCAGTAAAAGCGGGGAATCCGAAGAGTTGCTCCAGCTCATCCCGTTTGTCAAGCGGCGCAAGACAAAACTGCTCGCTCTGGTCTCCCATGCCAAGAGCCGTCTGGCAAGAGCTGCGGATCATACCTTAGTCCTTCCTTTGGATCGCGAGCTGTGTCCTTTTGATCTTGCCCCGACCACATCCACTCTTTTGCAGCTTCTCTTTGGAGAGCTTTTAGCCGTTGCCTTAATGGAAACAAAAGAGTTTTCCAAAAATGAGTTTGGCTTTAACCATCCTTCGGGCGCCATTGGCAAGCGGCTGACATTGAAAGTGGACGATCTGATGCTTAAAGAGCAAAAGCTTCCGCTCTGTATGGGAAAAGATCTTCTGCAAGACGTTCTCGTCGAGCTCACTCGCAAGGGATGCGGCTGTTTGATTGTCGTGAGCGGCTCCGGGGAACTTGAAGGAATTTTTACCGATGGGGATTTGAGGCGCTCGCTGCAACTCTTCGGCTCTAAGGTCTTGGAGGAGAAGATCTCATCTTTGATGACGCTCTCCCCTCTTTTCGTTTCCAGAGACGGGCTGGTCGTCGAGGCGATGAAACTAATGCAGAAAGATCCAAAGAAGTGGGTGATGACGCTTCCCGTTCTCGAGGAAAAGAGAGTGGTCGGCTTGCTTCGCCTTCATGATATCATTCACTCAGGAATTTAAATGAATTTTTTTACACATCCCTATTTTTTAGTTCTTTTGGTTTTTGTTTTGGGCTATCTAGCTATTATCTTCGAATATCCATTAAGGGTTAATAAAACGGCAATTTCTCTTTTGATCGCCGTTTTGTGCTGGACGCTCTATTTTTTTCGCAGCCTCTTTCCTATAAAAGAGGATTTACTGATCTTGAACCGGCATGTCTCCGAGATTTCCCAAATCATCTTTTTCCTTATGGGAGCGATGACTTTAGTTGAGCTCATTGACTCTCATCAAGGGTTTAAAATCATCACGGACCTGATCCACGCAAAAACGAAAGTCAAGATGCTTGCCATTGTCACGTTGTTTGCCTTTCTCCTCTCTGCCGTCCTTGACAACCTTACCACTACCATCCTGATGGTCTCCATTGTCCGCAAACTCATTCCCTATCAAAAAGAGCGCTTTCTTTTTTCCTGCATGATCGTGATTGCCGCCAATGCGGGAGGGGCGTGGACCCCCATTGGGGACGTCACCACGACGATGCTCTGGATCGGCGGAGAGATCACGACCTTGCGCGTGATGCGCTCTCTCTTCCTTCCCAGTCTTGTCTCCATTTTGATTCCCTTGGGGATCTTCTCTTTTCAACTCAAAAAATCCGCAAACTTCGAGGAGAAGACGACGCCTTCTTCAGCCAAGCTGGAACATGGGGCGCGGACTGTCTTGATCCTGGGGCTTTTGGCTCTGTTATGCGTGCCTCTTTTCAAAGCCCTGACAGGCCTTCCTCCCTTCATGGGGATCTTGATCAGCCTGGCCGTCTTGTGGCTCCTTACCGATTTTTTACATTATGGAGTGGAAAAGCGAAAACATCTGCGCATCCCGCATGTGCTCACCAAGATCGATACGGCAAGCATCCTCTTTTTCTTAGGAATTTTGCTTTCGGTCGCCGCTTTAGAATCGGCGGGCATTCTACACGACCTGGCCGGCTTGCTCAATACGCATGTCAAGAATCTTCCTCTCATCGCCACCTTGCTCGGAATCCTCTCTGCCGTCATCGATAACGTCCCCCTGGTAGCGGCCTCGATGGGGATGTACCACTTTCCCTCTGACGACAGCTTTTGGCACATGATCGCCTATGCCGCAGGAACAGGGGGCAGCATCTTCATCATCGGCTCCTCTTCGGGCGTTGCTTTGATGGGGATGGAGAAGATCGACTTTGTCTCCTACATGAAAAAGGCCACTCTTCCCGTGCTGGCGGGCTATCTCATCGGCATCGCAGCCTATCTTATTTTTACAAAAGTATTTGTCTAAAAATAGCTCTCTTTTGTATGCTCCTAAATTCCTTCAAAGAAGATTTGAGGGAAAAGGCAGAAAGAAGTGCTGCCGGGGAACAGCAAAGCTTGTTTCCAATTGTTGTTTGATAGCAGAAAAGAAGTGATGTGCAAGCTAAACGCTAAATTTTAGCAGTAGAGCTTGTGTGGATAGAGCGACGACTGGTCGCTTTATTCGCCTTTTTAATCATTCATTTATTGAATTCTCAAATATTTATTGAGAATTTGATCTTGGTTCAGATTGAATGCTGACGGCGTGGATGAGGCATGCAAGTCGAACGGGACCATAGGGCAACCTGTGGTCTAGTGGCGGAAGGGTTAGTAATACATGAATAACTTGCCTCTAACCTGGGGACAACGGCTGGAAACGGCCGCTAATACCGAATGAGGTGCTTGAAGGAAACTTCGTAGCATCAAAGTGGGGGCCCACTTTTAGTGGCCTTGCGGTTAGAGAGAGGTTCATGGGATATCAGCTAGTTGGTGTGGTAATGGCGCACCAAGGCTAAGACGTCTAGGCGGATTGAGAGATTGACCGCCAACATTGGGACTGAGACACTGCCCAGACTCCTACGGGAGGCTGCAGTCGAGAATCTTTCGCAATGGGCGAAAGCCTGACGAAGCGACGCCGTGTGAGCGATGAAGGCCTTCGGGTTGTAAAGCTCTTTCGCACGGGAACAAGAAAGGGAGATGAATAATCTCCCGATTTGAGGGTACTGTGTAAAGAAGCACCGGCTAACTCCGTGCCAGCAGCTGCGGTAATACGGAGGGTGCAAGCATTAATCGGAATTATTGGGCGTAAAGGGCGCGTAGGCGGATTGGTAAGTCAGATGTGAAATTCCGGGGCTCAACCTCGGCGCTGCATCTGAAACTGCCTGTCTAGAGGAATGGCGGAGAAAACGGAATTCCACGTGTAGCGGTGAAATGCGTAGATATGTGGAAGAACACCTGTGGCGAAAGCGGTTTTCTAGCTTATTCCTGACGCTGAGGCGCGAGAGCTAGGGGAGCAAACAGGATTAGATACCCTGGTAGTCCTAGCCGTAAACGATGTATACTTGGTGTAGCTGGGCTCAACCCCGGCTGTGTCGGAGCTAACGCGTTAAGTATACCGCCTGAGGAGTACGCTCGCAAGGGTGAAACTCAAAAGAATTGACGGGGGCCCGCACAAGCAGTGGAGCATGTGGTTTAATTCGATGCTACGCGAAGAACCTTACCCAGGCTCGAAATGTAGCAGGCGACAACAGAAATGTTGTCTCTCGTAAGAGCTGTTGCATAGGTGCTGCATGGCTGTCGTCAGCTCGTGCCGTGAGGTGTTGGGTTAAGTCCCGCAACGAGCGCAACCCTTATCACTAGTTGCCAACATTTTAGGTGGGAACTCTAGTGAGACTGCCCAGGTTAACTGGGAGGAAGGTGAGGATGACGTCAAGTCCGCATGGCCTTTATGTCTGGGGCTACACACGTGCTACAATGGTCGGTACAGAAGGCAGCAAGACCGCAAGGTGGAGCAAATCCTAGAAAGCCGATCTCAGTTCGGATTGGAGTCTGCAACTCGACTCCATGAAGTTGGAATTGCTAGTAATGGCGTGTCAGCCACAACGCCGTGAATACGTTCCCGGGCCTTGTACACACCGCCCGTCACATCATGGGAGTTGGTTTTACCCGAAGTCGCTGACTCAACCGCAAGGGGAGAGGCGCCTAAGGTGAGGCCGATGACTGGGATGAAGTCGTAACAAGGTAGCCCTACCGGAAGGTGGGGCTGGATCACCTCCTTTTAAGGACTTAAAAGAGCGACCCTCTGGGTAGCTCTTTAGTCATAGGTTGAGACAAGCTCTACAGGCTTGCATCATCGCTTCTTTTCTGTTATCAGGCGGCAGTTATCTTGAAAGTGTAATTATCTCAAGAATAGAAGAGATCTTCATCGTTTCATAACCTGGAGAGGTTATGGAACAAAGCACACATTTTCACTTAACGAAAATGGCGCTTGAGGGGAAGATTTTTTCACACGAATATAGATTAATGGCGAAAGAATTCGTTTTTTTATAGCTGAGAAACAAAACAGTTTGTGATCAAGCTATTAAGGGCTGTTGGTGGATGCCTTGGCATCGAAAGGCGATGAAGGACGTGCTAACCTGCGATAAGCTTCGGGGAGCCGGAAAGAGGCTGTGATCCGGAGATGTCCGAATGGGGAAACCCGATGGGAGTAGTATCCCATCATCTCTATCTGAATTCATAGGGTAGAGAAGCAACACCTGCCGAAGTGAGACATCTCAGTAGGCAGAGGAAAAGAAATCAAACGAGATTCCCATAGTAGCGGCGAGCGAAGTGGGAAGAGTCTAAACCGGGGGTTTCGCACTCCCGGGGTTGTAGGACCAGACCATCTAACGAGTTTGGCTTAGCAGAAGCGATCTGGAAAGATCTGCCGTAGAGGGTGAAAGCCCCGTACGCGAAAAGCTAAAACTTGTGGGTTTGGCACCTGAGTAGAACCGGACACGTGAAACCCGGTTTGAATCTGGGGGGACCACCCTCCAAGACTAAATACTTGTCGATGACCGATAGCGTAACAGTACCGCGAGGGAAAGGTGAAAAGAACCCCTGTTAGGGGAGTGAAATAGAACCTGAAACCAGCAGCCTACAAACGGTCGGAGGCCTATGCTCCATTTTATGGAGAAGGGCTAACGGCGTGCCTTTTGCATGATGAGCCAGCGAGTTGTGGTAGACGGCAAGGTTAAGGGACGAAGCGTTCCGAAGCCGAAGCGAAAGCGAGTGTGAATAGCGCGCTTTAGTCGTCTGGTGCAGACACGAAACCAAGTGATCTATCCATGACCAGGATGAAGCAGGGGTAACACCCTGTGGAGGTCCGAACCAGTAACTGTTGAAAAAGTTTTGGATGAGTTGTGGATAGGGGTGAAAGGCCAATCAAACTTGGAGATATCTTGTTCTCTCCGAAATAACTTTAGGGTTAGCCTCAATGTATATGGCATGGGGGTAGAGCACTGGATCCAATAGGGGGGCTACCGCCCTTCCAACGGGAACCAAACTCCGAATACCATGCCCTTTATTGGGAGATAGACTGTGGGGGATAAGCTTCATAGTCAAAAGGGGAACAGCCCGGATCGTCGATTAAGGCCCCTAATTCTATGCTAAGTGAGTAAGGAGGTGAAGTTTCTAAAACAGTTGGGATGTTGGCTTAGAGGCAGCCATCATTTAAAGAGTG
The DNA here is from genome assembly GCA_001796315.1 of Chlamydiae bacterium RIFCSPLOWO2_12_FULL_49_12. GTDB lineage: Bacteria > Chlamydiota > Chlamydiia > Chlamydiales > Rhabdochlamydiaceae > 2-02-FULL-49-12. The sequence continues at coordinate 1,433 of MGME01000044.1, read as the reverse complement.
CGTAACAGCTCACCAATCGAGAAACTTTGCGCCGATAATAAACGGGACTAAGCATAGAGCCGAAATCACGGGTGCCTATCTTCGGATAGGCGCGGTAGGAGAGCGTTGTATGGGCATTGAAGGTGTACCGTAAGGAGCACTGGAGCGCATACAAGTGAGTATGCATGGCATGAGTAAACGATAAAGGGAGTGAAAATCTCCCTCGCCGAAAACCTAAGGTTTCCAGGGTAAAGTTCGTCTTCCCTGGGTTAGCCGGCCCCTTAGCTAAGGCCGAAAGGCGTAGGTGATGGGAAGCAGGTTAAATATTCCTGCGCCACCTAAGACTATGGTGACGAGGTGACGAAGTACACAAAGCGCGAGGACCATTGGAAGTGTCCTTGCCTCTATGAGGTGGGCTGGTAGGAAAGACCGCCAGCATAAAACCGGGTAGGGGACAAGGGGAATCCTCGGAGGAACCGATGGCGCTGAAAAGTACTTCCGAGAAATAGCCTCTAACCGTTGATGGTGACCGTACCAAAACCGACACAGGTGGGTGTGAAGAATATTCTCAGGCGCGCGAGAGAACTCTCGTTAAGGAACTCGGCAAATTATCCTCGTAACTTCGGAAGAAGAGGAGCCCTTTTTCGTTATTACCTTCGCGGTAAGAAGCGAAAAGGGGCCGCAGAGAAATGGCCCAGGCGACTGTTTAACAAAAACACAGCACTATGCGAAGTCGGCTAAGACGATGTATATGGTGTGAAGCCTGCCCAATGCCAAAAGGTCAAAAGGAGGTGTCAGTCCTTCGGGACAAAGCACTGAATTTAAGCCCTGGTGAATGGCGGCCGTAACTATAACGGTCCTAAGGTAGCGAAATTCCTTGTCGGGTAAGTTCCGACCTGCACGAATGGCCTAACGATCTGGGCACTGTCTCAACGAGAGACTCGGTGAAATTGTAGTAGCGGTGAAGATGCCGTTTACCCGCAATAAGACGGAAAGACCCCGTGAACCTTTACTGTACTCTGATAATGGCTCCTGCCTTTTCATGTGTAGGATAGCCGGAAGACTTTGAAGGGAGCTCGTCAGGGCTCCTGGAGTCAACCTTGAAATACCGGCCTTGGAAAGGCGGGAATCTAACGATCCTCTGTGAAACCAGAGATCGGACATTGTCAGACGGGCAGTTTGACTGGGGCGGTTTCCTCCTAAAGAGTAACGGAGGAGTCCAAAGCTTACTTCATCGCGGTTGGTAATCGCGAGTAGAGCGTAAAGGTATAAGGTAAGTTAACTGTAAGACCAACAAGTCGAGCAGATACGAAAGTAGGGCTTAGTGACCCGGTGGTTGAAAGTGGAATCGCCATCGCTTAACGGATAAAAGGTACTCCGGGGATAACAGGCTTATCGCCACCAAGAGTTCATATCGACGTGGCGGTTTGGCACCTCGATGTCGACTCATCGCA
>MGME01000043.1 GCA_001796315.1 Chlamydiae bacterium RIFCSPLOWO2_12_FULL_49_12 | reverse complement strand
TGAGTTTGCAAAACATCTTGAAGAATTACAAAAGACAGACATTTATACCTTGAGAAGAATCGTACCTAAAGATCGCGGCATGGAGTGGGGAGATGAGTGAGGTGAAAGTCGGCATTATCGGTTGCGGTCTCATCGGACAAAAACGGGCCAAGTCCTTACAAGTCGCACAGCTCATTGCCTGCGCAGACATCTCTTTTGAGAGAGCTAGGGCGCTGGCGGATCGATTTGCTCCGTGCAGCGCTCTAAATGATTGGAGGCGCATCATAGATCGATCGGATGTCGATGTGGTGATCATAGCAACACCGCATGATTCTCTTGCCGAGATGACTCACGCAGCCATTCTTGCCGGCAAACACGTTCTGGTGGAAAAGCCCGCCGGTAGACAAGCCGACGAGCTCAAGCCGCTTCTCATGGCTCTGCAAACCAGTCCGTCTCTTGTGCGCGTCGGCTTTAACCATCGCTACCATCGCGCTCTTCGCAAAGCGCGCAAGATTGCCGCCAGTGAAGAAATTGGAAAACTGCTGTTTATCCGCGGGCGCTATGGTCATGGCGGACGCGTGGGATACGAGAAGGAGTGGCGCGCCAAGCCCGAAATTTCAGGAGGAGGAGAGCTCATCGACCAGGGAGTGCATCTCATTGATTTATCGCGCTCTTTTCTTGGCGACTTTGCGGATATCAAAGGTTTTGCTCACACCTATTTCTGGGATATGCCGGTCGATGATAACGCCTTTTTAACACTAAGTACCAAGAGCAGGCAGACAGCCTTTTTGCATGTCAGCTGCACGGAGTGGAAAAATTTGTTCTCCTTCGAAATCTACGGAACTCTTGGAAAACTCCACATCGAAGGGTTGGGGGGAAGTTATGGCGTTGAGCGCCTGACGCACTACAAGATGCATCCTCAGATGGGCCCTCCCGAAACAACAGTATGGGAGTATCCCATGTTAGATGACTCCTGGGATGTCGAGTTTGCCGAGTTTCTGGAAGACATCAAACTTGGAAGAACGCCTGCTGCCGGCTTGGCAGATGCACATGCAGCCCTTAGCATCGTTGATCACATCTACAGGGAGTCGGGTTATGCTCATTGCCAGAAGCCCTCTTAGGATCACTCTCGGAGGCGGCGGGACCGACCTCCCCTCATACTATCGCAACCACGGCGGCTTTCTCGTTGCAGCCGCAATCGACAAGTACATCTACGTCACCGTGACAAGACCCTTTACTCCCGGCATCTTTCTAAAATACTCCAAGCTTGAAAATGTAACGCATCCCCACGAAATCCAACATCCCATTGTCCGCGAGGCCATTTCGATGCTAGGGTTTAAAACGCCGCAGCTGGAGATCACCATGCTCGCCGATATCCCTGCCGGCACGGGACTGGGCTCCTCGGGCAGCTTCACGACAGCTCTCCTCAAAGCCCTGTATGCACATCAAAGAAAACTACTCCACCCCTACGATCTTGCCCACCTAGCCTGCGAAATTGAAATCAATCGCTTAAAAGAGCCGATCGGAAAACAGGATCAGTTTGCCGCCGCCTATGGAGGGATAACCTGTTTTACCTTCAACAAAGACGATACGGTAGAAGCTACGCCTCTAAAAATCCCCGTCGATACAATGTTTGATCTGGAAGATAACCTGCTTCTCTTCTTTACAGGCTTTTCTAGAGGCGCCGGCTCCATCCTCAAAGACCAAAATATCCGCACACAGCAATCCGATGAACAAATGCTGAATAATCTTCATTTTACAAAAGAACTTGGCATCCGCTGCAAAGAGGCTCTGGAAGGCGGCAAGGCAGACGTATTTGGCAAGCTGATGCACGAACATTGGGAACACAAAAAAAAACGCTCGGGGGGCATGAGCAACCCCAAGATCGATGAGTGGTACACGCTGGGTCTTGAAAACGGCGCCATCGGGGGCAAGCTCGTCGGCGCGGGAGGGGGCGGCTTCCTCATGTTTTATGCCGAAGACAGAAACCGCCTGCGCCATGCCATGGCACGCGCCGGACTGGAAGAGGTGCGCTTTAGATTTGATTTTGAAGGAACAAAGGTAATGATCTGATGACACTTCCCGTAGCTATTTTAGCGGGAGGGCTGGCAACGCGCCTGCAACCCATTACACAAAAGATCCCCAAAGCGCTCGTAGAAGTTGCTAGCAAGCCTTTTATCCACCATCAGCTTGCTCTTCTGCGTCGGGATCATCTGACTCACGTCGTCCTTTGCGTCGGCCATCTTGGAGAAATGGTGCAAGAGGCGCTGAGAGACGGCCGACAATGGGGAATGCGGCTAGAATATGTCTTCGACGGCAGCCCTTTGCTGGGCACTGGCGGCGCCCTTAGAAAAGCGCTCCCTTTGCTCGGGGAAAAATTCTTGATCTTGTATGGAGACACCTATCTTAACTGCGACTACACGGCTGTGGCAAAGGCCTTTTTGACAAGCGGCAAACAAGGGCTCATGACCGTCTTTCGAAATGGCAACCAATGGGATCGGAGCAATGTCCTTTTTTCCAATAACCGCATCCTGAACTATGACAAAAAATCTCCTACTTCCGATATGCAGCATATTGACTACGGTCTAGGCGCACTCCGAGCAGACGTCTTCAAGAACTACCCGGCGGATACAGTAATAGATTTAGCCGCCATCTATCACGATCTGGTTGCAGACGATGCGCTGGCAGGCTTTGAGGTTACGAAGCGCTTCTATGAAATCGGAACCCATCGCGGTCTCGAAGAGACGCGCAATTATTTTAAGGAGACTATCTCATGACTTACACGGCAAAACACTTAAAAGAGGCTAGTCAAATCATCGAAAAGCTCGATGTTGCCGAAATTGAGAACCTGGCCCTTTTACTGGAGGCCCTTCGCGAGCGCGAGGGGCGGCTATTCTTCCTCGGCGTCGGGGGCAGCGCAGCGAACGCCTCGCATGCGGTTAACGACTTTCGCAAGATTGCCGGCATCGAAGCCTATGCGCCGACAGACAACGTCTCGGAGCTTACCGCAAGGACCAATGACGACGGGTGGGCAAGCGTCTTTGTAGAATGGCTAAAAATCAGCCGCCTTAGCGCAAACGACATGCTTTTCGTCCTCTCCGTCGGCGGGGGAAATATGGCAAACAAAATCAGCCCCAACCTAGTAGACGCTCTTCGCTACGGCAAAGAAGTGGACGCTCAGATCGTCGGCATTGTAGGGCGCGATGGGGGCTTTACGGCAACCGTTGCCGATGCATGCGTCATCATCCCCACGGTGAATCCTGCAACGACAACTCCCCATGCAGAGGCGTTTCAAAGCGTCGTGTGGCATCTGCTCGTCTCTCATCCTGCTCTCAAGGCGCAAGAGACAAAATGGGAGGCGTGTGTACGATGATTCGGCGCGCCGTCTTTCTAGATCGCGATGGAGTCATTAACCGTGCCAAGGTAATCAACGGCAAGCCCCACCCTCCGTCCTGTCTCGCGGAATTAGAAATCCTGTCCGATGTGCCGGAAGCCTTGCATGCCCTTCATAAGGCCGATTTTCGTCTGATCGTCGTCACCAATCAGCCCGATGTTGCACGTGGCGCGCAAAGACGCCAAGAGGTGGAAGCTATACACAAAGCCCTCTTCGAGCTGCTGCCGCTAGACGAAATTCGGGTCTGCTACCACGACGATGCGGATTGCTGTCATTGCCGAAAACCAAAGCCGGGTTTATTATTTGAGGCAGCTTCCATGGCCCACTTGGATCTGACTTCTTGTTTTATGGTGGGTGATCGGTACAGAGACATTGAAGCGGGACAAGCGGCCGGATGCAAAACCGTTTTCATTGATTACGGATACGATGAAAAGCAACCGACTACATATAGTATAAAAGTAAAATCGCTGGGGCAAGCGGCACAATGGATTTGTGCTTATCAAGGAGAGAGAGAATGGACGCAATCAAAAATTTAAAGGTAAAAATCTTTGCGGACGGAGCGGATAAAGCCGGCATGTTGCAGATGTATCGCAAGCCCTACATTAAAGGGTTTACGACAAATCCGACACTGATGCGTCAAGCAGGTATTACCGACTATCGCGCCTTTGCAAAAGATATCCTCGCAGAAATCCCCGATCGCTCGATTTCCTTTGAAGTCTTTTCGGATGAGTTTGATGAGATGGAGCGCCAGGCGATGGAAATCGCCGGCTGGGGCGAGCACGTCTATGTCAAAATCCCCGTGATGAATACGCGCAGCCTTCCCGCTTACGCTTTAATCAAAAAACTCTCGCATGCCGGCGTTAAGCTCAATGTCACGGCGATCATGACGCAAGATCAAGTAGAACAAATCGTAAAACATCTCTCTAAAGACACCCCCAGCTATGTCTCCGTCTTTGCCGGGCGCATCGCCGATACTGGGCGCAATCCTCTTCCCGTGATGAAAGAGTCTTTAAAAATGCTTACATCCAAACCCAGGGCAGAGCTCATTTGGGCAAGCCCTCGGCAACTCTTTAATATTTACGATGCCGATGCCATCGGCTGTCACATCATCACGGTAACCAACAGCATTTTGAGCAAACTCAGTCAAATCGGATATGACTTAACCGACTACTCATTGGATACGGTAAAGATGTTTTACAACGATGCGCAGCTAGCCTGATTTACATTGTAATTTTCTCATAACCTCGAGCTAAAGCATATCTATCCATTAGAGAGTTCAAAGCTTTTCTGGCACGGATCTTGATCTGACTTGCCTCATTAATAAAGCGGGTAGCGGGATGATATATCTGCAATGTTTTGTCCAAAAACACCTTCGTTCCCTGAGGATAGCTTAAGATACACGTCTCAAGATCCCACTTAGACTTGTGATACACATCGTAAGTGCTCACCAGCAACCCTCCCGCCGTGCTTACTTCCAAGAGCTCCTTCTCATGGCGAAGATGCTTCATCCTTTTCCAATAGGGATTAGTGAGCCTAAATTTGTGCTTTCCTCTTGAAAAACCCCATGTATCGTAAAACCACCACTCCCCCATCACTTCTTTGCTTTTGTCCAGCAACAACATCGGCGCTATCACCTGATGCTCTTTGTCGAGTTTAGGAACAATTTTTTGGATTATGGAAGGATCCCAAATTAAATCACTCTCAACGCAAACGGCAATCTTTGAGGGAAGAAGCGAGCCGAGACACTTGTTCCAACAGGCAGCTAATTGATTCCACCTTTTGGCGTTCTTTACTGAAGGCCACAGCTCTTTGCGAAGATCATTTTTTACAATGGTCACAAGATGTCCCATTTGCTCCAGTTCTCTTTTCTTTTGGGCAAGAAGAGCACATGTATCATCCGTGCTATCCCCTTCCAGCCAAAGGGCGTGACAACGACCGTCGCTTAATTGAAACGCCTTTTCAATCTGTGAAAAATAGCGAGCCAAGTACGATGAACTTTGGCGAAAGATGGATAAAATTGTAAGGTCGATCATCTATTTAGATCCTTGAGACCTGCTTCAGAAACAAGGATTTTGAATTTGTAGTTAAACATTCTGCATCAATATGATTCTCTTCCGCCAGCGCGACTTTTTTTGGCTTGATTAGAGTTTTATACAAAGGGGTTATGTTTTTCTGTTGATATTTACTTGCCCACCTACGCCTTAAGTCAGCTTTTTTTAAGTGATGCTCGTAATTGGAGTAGACTCTTTTCATGGCATCCGCTGCATCCTGGATAGTACACGAATAATAATCTCCGTATCTTTTTCCATCCGAATACATCGCCGCCTGTAGAATCGGCGCCGGGACACTCTCAACAAGACCACTTCTGCACATTGTACTCTGAGCAGTATTATCGCTAAGAATCACGGGAAGTCCCAAAGCCATGGCCTCGCGGGGCTGTATGGAAAAACCTTCGCCAAATGAAAGGTTTACGTAACAGTCTATATTGCAAAAAGCCTTAAAATACTCCTCTTGGCTCAAACATTTTGTGAAGATGGTCACATTCTGTAGCTTAGAAATCAAAACCTCGTTTTGCATTTCCGCCAAAACGGCAGAATCAAAATATCTTCCCTGAATCTTTAGAAAGACTTGATCGCTATTACCAAATGCCTGCGCAAAAGCTCGAATTATCGTCATTTGATTTTTCCGTGCAGAAATGGAGCCGTAATTGGCAAAAACAAAGGGATGGTTGGCATGGTTTTTTAGTGGTTTCTGCACATATTGATCAAGATGGGCGAGTCCAAGAGGGATCGTAAAAATGGGCAGCTTAACGCCGCTATTTTGATATACCTTAACGAGAAACGGGTCAGGAACGACAACACAATCGAAATGGGAGTTGAGCGCGCCTACCCACTCATGTGGAATCTGCGTTGTTTCAAACATCGAATGGGCTATGCGCACTTGATCGTCTTGTCTCTTCTTACCAAGCATTTTATAAAGATAAAAGCCTATCTGAACAGGGGCGTCTTGAAAGAGGATGTTTTTTCCAAATACATGAAAAGGACGTTTTGCAATATTTTTCACTTTTGAAGATACGTCCGCAAAGTGACATGCTCTTGTATTTAGGAAATTGATGGAAAAGTCATCGGATAAGGAGTCAATAACCTCTATGGGGAGCCTTCCAATGCCGTCAGCCTCTTTTATATAACCAACAACCGTTACATCTGGTCGGTCGTATGTTAGAAAAAGACCCATCAATCTCATCTTGCATAGAAGAAAAAAAATATAGCTTTTTCTAAAGAAACCTCTAAAAACAGCCGCGATAAAACAAAGTGATTTTATTTTCTTTAACTGCTTAACCATTACTGTCTTGCGAATTTTTTCCATTACATGAGCGGCAGTGGTGAAGGAGAATATCCCGCCATCTTTTCTTTAAGGACGTCCCCAGCCTTTTGTTTAAAAGCTATAGTATCACAGGAAGAGAGTTCAGAGAAATCATAGATTCTCCTCCAATAGCTGCAGCTCCTGGTAGTGGCGCATGAGGTCACGCTGGCGGGCGGCTTTGCACTGGCGAATCTTTTCGGCGAGGGTATCGGGGGTGAGGTGGGGGGCGTAACCGTCTTTTCTGGACAGGTTGACGATTAAAGATCAACTGTTCTTGTTTGACGAGAGTTGCTGGGAGTGAGGTGGCCCCATTTGTCTAGACAATTTAGCTCATTTAACGACTGGAGAAAAGGGAGAGTTGCTTAAGCGTTCTTTAGCGTTGAAAAGGAGGGTTTCGTGGTGGTGAAAGAGGCGCTGGGAGAGTTGGAGGGCGCGGTGGATGAAGGAGGTGAAGAGCTGGTGGCGGAGGCTGAGGATCTCTTTTTCGATGGCAAGGGGCCAGGTGCTCTCGGGGGAGGAAAAGAGGGAGGCGAGGCGCTCTTTGGCTTCGCGGGAATAGAAGCCGTGGCGGGCGTCGGGGAGCCATTGGGTGAGGGTGGCGAGGTTTTTCAGGGAAGGTTTTAAGGCGTCGTTGTCTGCGGCGGCAAATAGGTAGCGGCCGGTCTGGCCGATGAAATCGTTTAAGGTTTTGAGGAGCTCTTCATCTTCGGGTGCAAGGGTGTGCGGCGGGAGGCGGGGTTTTAAGAGGCTGAAGAGGGCATGAAGGCGGTGGGTATGCTCTATGGGGCGGTCGGTGGTCTTGTCGTGTTCTTGGAGGATGTGATCCGTAGCGTTGCTATTGGGAATGTCGTAGAAGGCCAGAAGGGATTTGAGGCTGTTTTCAAGGAGGAGGCTGCATTTGTTTAGGGCGATCATGGTTTTGGGGTAGACGAGGAGGGGGTCGTAAGGGAAGTGCGCAAGCTCTTTTAAAGCGAGGGTGTGGTAGCGCGAGGCTTCATGGGAGGTTTGGATCAGGCGTCGTCTGCTTTTGTATTCCGAGAGCGAGCCCAAGCGTTTGGCAGGCTCCAAGTCCGCTTCTCGGCACCCGAGAAAAAGAGAGAGTTTTTGGATGCGCCTGAAGGAGGCGTCGAGCTCTTGGAGAGAGCGTGCGGTTTTCTCTTCTGGAAAGAGAGCGGGGGTCTCGTGGGGAAAATGAGAAGAGCCGGGCTCGGTGAAAGTGCCGTCGAGAGCGGGAAGGTATAAGCTTGTTTGGCCGGCTGCGCCAAGTAGGATCCCTTCGTCGTCCTTCACAAGTTGGGAAGGAAGCTCTTTATGCGATCTTGCTTGGTCGGAAGCGGTCAATCCTTCTTGCGCGTCGTATAAAGGGAAGCTGTATGCGTTTAGGATCTTGTGCAACGAGAAAAAGAGGGAATGGAAAAGAGAGCGGGCTTTGAGCCGCAAGGAGCCGAGTTGGGTGCTCAAGCCGGAATTGAGTGGACTGGAGGCGGCATCTGTCCTCTTTAATCCTGTTAATTCCGGCAAGGGGCCTTTCTCTTCGATGCTCTCTGACAGATGGAGGCGAGAGGAGAGGGAGGCTCTCTCTTTTAGGAGCTCGGGCGAGGGGCCTTTCTCTTCGATGTGTTCTGACAGATGGAGGCGAGAGGAGAGGAAGGCGCTCTCTTTTAGAAGTTCGGCGATTTTGGTGTGGACGTTGAAGAGGTGGCGGCTTTCATGCACAATGAGGTGGCCCATGGAGATGAGCGTCTGTTGCTCCTTTTTCGATAAAAGCTCTTGCCAAAGAGCGGAGTCTCGTTCTTTTAGCCGTGTGAGGAGCTCGTCGATGCGGTGGGAGAAAAGCATCGGTTGATCTTCGGGTTTTAGCCCTTCTTTTAGGAGAAAAAATTTTAGGAGCTGCTCGACGGTCAGGGCGGAGTAGAAGAAAAGGGCGTCCAAGGCCGCAAAAGAAAAGGCGTCAGAAGATTCCAGGGCAGGGAGAAGCGTGTTGAGGATGGAGGCGTAGTCGGAAAGGTGGAGAAGCTGCTCCGAGGCGGTCTTGCCTTCCCGGAAAAGGAGCGTCTGGAGCTGTTTGAGAACGTCGGAGGGGAGGATCTTTTTTGTGGAGGAAGAAAAAAAAGGAGTCTCGAGAGAAGGAGGGCTTTCTTGCGAAAGTTCTGCGCTTTCCTGCTCAAAGAGAATGGGGGAGCTTCGAGGCGCAGCGGTTGCGCTCTCTTGAGGAACCTTGGAGATGAGTTCTTCGCAGGTGGCATGGTCGATCAGTGGGGCAGAAGGATACCACACATCGAAATAGAAGACGGCATCCTCTTGAAAATAGGCGTCGCGCAGATTGAAGTTCCAGTCGTTTTGATCTTGCTTGAGTTCCCGACGCTTGTCTTCGGGGAGTTTCAAGAACGCCCTTTGGCACTTTTTGAGAAACTCTTCTATGAGATCTTCCATTCCTTGAGAGGTGATCTTTTTTTCATATTCCTTCAGCAGAGAGGCTAGGGGCACTAAGTTTGCCTTAGTGATGGGATTGAAGGGCTTGAGCTTCTCTTCCACTTCCAGCAAGAGAAGCCGGCACTTGGCGGCGTTCCTTTCGATTTTCTTCAGATAGCCTTCGAAAAAATCCTGAGTAGCAGAAGGGAGGGCGAGGAAGAAGGGGTGGCTCTCATAAGGAAAGGGGGAGAGGGGGACGGCGGTCCAGTTTTGGAGGCTCCAGAAGATGAGCTCCAGTGTTTCCTGGAAGAAAGCGAGCTCTTTTTCGGAGAGATTAAGGCTATTTCCCAAGGGAAGAAAGAGATGATAGAAGGGCTCTAAAGAAAAGGCCCCTTCGTTGCAGGGAATAAGAGCTTCTTTAATGCAATAAAAGAACCGGGTGAGTTCATTGAGCGGCTGAAGCACCTCCTGGCTCGTTTGGTCTTTTTGCAAAAAATCCAGCGCGTTTTTTAAGCCGTAAATGTAGCCATAGAGTTTTTGGGCCGCTTTTTCTTCATCGAACTTGCTGTACTTGTCATCAAAATCGGCTTTCAGAAAGAAGGCAAGATCCAAAAAACAGGATTGGAAGGGAGAGAGGCGTTCAAAAAAGGAAAAGACGTGCGGTTTTAGATCCGCCGGAGCTGACTCATAGAAGTGGCGGATCTGTTTTTTCAGATCATGACAAAGAAGGTGAAAGGGAGTGATGAAAATCGATTGCCCGGCCTTGGTTGCGTTTTTTAAAAAAAAGTTCTCGGAAGAGAGTTTCATCCGTTTTTCAAGGACGGCTTCTAAATAGGCTTTCATGGCACGAAGAGATCTTGATTTAAAGAGCATCAAGCAAAGCAGAGAATGGGAAAAGAGGGCCTGATGGAAAGAGTGCAAAGAGGAGAGAGGATGGAAAGGAAACGGCCATGAAGTGGAGGCAAGCTCTTGCGAGGCTCTTTGGAGCACCTCATCGCTGCTTTCTGAAAATTGCCGATAGGCTTTGTCGAGCTCCTCTTCGGCGGAAATGAGGCGGTCTAGCTCATGAAGGAGGCGCTCTATCGGGATTTTTTGAGCGGGATGAGAAAAGTATTCTTTAAGAGCTGTTTGAAAAGTGCTGCCATCCAAACGCTGACAATAGTGGGTGATCTTAAGTAGGAGTTTTTCTACAGGATCCAAATAGACGTCTCGAAGCTCTCGGAAAAGCCCTCTCTTTTCCTTTTTCTCAAGATCCGCTTTGATAAGAGGGCGGCATGCGGTTAAGGTGGCGTCAAAGTTCTCAAGGAAAGAGAATATCCGTTTTCCTGCATAGGAAGAAAAGCCATCATAGAAACAGCGGATGACGCGCGGATGAAAAGCGGGCAAAGAGACGGGACGGAAGAGCAGAGGCAAGTAATTTTCTTTGTGATTGAGAGCGGCGCGGCAGATTTTTAAGAGAGAGAGGATCAGATCATACTGCTTCAGGTAGAGGTTGAAGGAGGGGCGGGGAAGAGATTGAAAAGATTTTTCGAGAAAGGAAAGAGCCTCTTCGGCAGGGGCAAAGTGAGAGGCGTCTGAGGCGGCCAACTCGAGATGATAACAGAAAAAAGACAAGAGTCTTTCGAGATGGTCCCGGGTCACAAGAATCGAAGAGCTTTCTCCGGGAGTGGTTTTCGAGGGGAGTTTGACGAAAAATGTTTCAGGGAGGTCATTCGTCACGGAGAGAAGAGTGAGATTGCAGCCTCCGCGCACTAAAAAAATGCGCAAAGGAGTGACCTGGGCAAAGGGGATGTCTGAGCCGCAGAGTGCGCGGATTTTTTCATTCATCTTTTTTCGCAGGCGATGTTGCAGATCCCCTTGAATGCCCTTATAGCAGGCGATGAGAAAGCGGGCGGAGTGCTCTTGCCAGTCGGAAAGGGTGGCAGGCGCTTCTTTGCCGGAGAGAGCCTCAAGGGTGCACTGGTGCTGCGCATGTAAGACCAAAGAGCGAATCCGCTCATCGGTGTTCGAGACGCGAGAAAAGTTTTCGAGAGAGGAATGAACGGAATGAATGATCGGAGTCATAGTCTTGACCTGTACATAATAAAAGTAAAATTACTTTTTGGGTCATAATTCTATCATTAATAAGCTTTAAAAAACAAGACTTTTTATAAACTCGACTTTGTGCGTTTTTTGACAGCCGCTCTTTTGATAGATGGCGTCAAAAAAACGTACAAAGCCGAGATAAAGAGAAGAGGTCAGGATTTCATATGATTTTTTAAAAGAGCCCCGATCCGCATCATGTCGACGGGCTCTTTCGTGCCAAAGACTTTGGCAAGCTTTCCGTCGGGGACGATCAGCCGTTTGTTCTTGGGGTCTTGGAGCTTGTGTTCTTTGATGTAGGCCCAGAGCGCCTTGAGGATTTCGGGCCGCGAGAGGGAGGCAGAGCGCACCACGGCCTCAAGCTCTTTAGAAAGCTTGTAGCTCTTTTGGCTGCGCGCCGCTCCCTTTTTTCCTGCTTTTCCTGTTTTGCTCTTTTTGACGTAAGGGGTCTTGGGATGGCTGGAGTATTTTTCTCCCAGCTGGTCGAGCTGGTTGACTATGACGTCGCAGGCGGGAAAGTTGGAGCAGGAAAAGAAGATCTTTGAGAAGCGGGAGCGCCGCTGGGTGAGCTTGCCGTTGCAGCCGATGGCAGGACAGGCCGGCATCTCTTCGGGAAGGGCTTCGCCTTTGCGCGGGATGTTGACGATCCCTTTGCATTCGGGATATTTTTCGCAGCCGAGGAAGGGGCCGAAGCGGCCGAAGCGCAGCTTCATGGGGCCCTGACACTGGGGACAGGACTGCTCCCAGTTGAAATCGGGATTGTAGTCCTCTTTTTTAAAAGTAAGGGCCTCTTCCGAGGTGGTGTATTTGCACTCGGGATACTTCGAGCAGCCGTAGAACCACTTTTGCCTCGACCAGATCTTTTCAAGTTTACTTTTGCAAAGAGGACAGTCGAGGTCGGTAAGCTCCTTGGGGACATGGGCCCCCTTTTCGGCGGCCTCTACGGTGGGAATGAAGTGGTCCCAGAAGAGGCGGATGAGCTCCTTCCAGTCTCGATGGTAGGCGGCGATCGAGTCTAAATCGTCTTCCATGGCAGCGGTGAATCCCACATCCATGATCATGGGAAAATTGTCTTCTAAGAGTTTGGCGATGACTTTTCCAAGCTCCGTGGGACGCAGCGCTCCCTTTTCTTTTATTGTGTAGTCGCGGCTTTGGATTTTGTTCATGATGGAGGCGTAGGTGGAGGGGCGCCCGATGCCGTGCTTTTCCATCTCTTTAACGAGAGAAGCCTCCGTGAAGCGGGGAGGAGGGCGTGTGAAGGCCTGATCGGAATGAATGTCTAAGAGGTTTAATTTCTGTCCCTCTTTTAAAAAGGGGAGCAGTTTTTCCGTTTGAGATTTTTCTTTCTCTTCAGGAGTGTCTTGCCTCTCTTCATAAATAGCGAGAAAGCCAGGGAATTTAATCGTCGAACCGGTGGCGCGAAGGAGGATGTTCTTATCTGTTGTGATATCGCAAGAGATCGTGTCGTAAAGGGCGGGGCGCATTTGGGAAGCGATGAAGCGGCGCCAGATGAGGAGGTAGAGTTTGTTCTGGTCGGCGTTTAAGAATGTTTTGATGTCATCAGGCGGATGGGCGAGATTGGAGGGGCGGATGGCTTCATGAGCGTCCTGGGAAGACTTTTTCGTCGAGTAGTGAACCGCTTTTTCGGGCAGGTAATCCTTGCCGTAGGTCTTGGAGATGAAAGTCCTTGCGTCTGAAAGGATTTCCGGAGCAACGCGGACCGAGTCGGTTCTCATGTAGGTGATGAGCCCTTCGGCTCCTTCGCTTCCTAGTTCGACCCCTTCGTACAAGCTCTGAGCGATGTTCATGGTGCGGGCGGCAGAAAAGCCAAAGTGGCGCGACGCCTCCTGCTGCAGGGTCGAGGTGATGAAGGGAGGGACGGGATAGCGGCTCTTTTCTTTTTTTTCAAGCGAGGCGATGGCATACTTTGCTTTTTGGAGCCGCTCGACAAGCGAGCGGGCCGTCTTTTCATTGGGGATGGTGAAGGTGTCTTTTTTTGCGCCCTTTTCCTTTTCTACTCGCTTGCCGTCGACGGCATAGAGCGCGGCTTCAAATGGGGGATCCTTTTTTTCGGTTTGAAGGAGCGCGGAGATGTTCCAATATTCCGTCGGGACAAAGGCGTCAATCTCCTTTTCTCTGTCGACGACCAGTTTTAAGGCAACGGACTGCACTCTTCCGGCCGAGAGGGCGCCGTCTCTAGCTTTTTTCACCTTGCGGGTGAGGATGGGAGAGATTTTGTAGCCGACGATGCGATCAAGCAGGCGGCGCGCCTGCTGGGCGTCGACAAGAGAGAGATCGATGTCTCGCGGGTGCCGGAGGGCTTCTAAAACCGCCGGCTTGGTAATGGAGTTGAAGGTGGTGCGCAAGATTTTTGTCTTCTTGGGGAGGATGGCGGCGATGTGCCAGGCGATCGCCTCTCCCTCGCGGTCAGGGTCGGGAGCGAGATAGACGCAATCGGCCGTCTGGGCTGCCTTTTTGAGATTTTGAATCACCTCTTTTTTTTCTTGCAGAAGTTCATACTGGGGCTCGAAATCCTTCTCGATGTCGATTCCAAAGCCTTTTTGCGGAAGGTCGCGAATATGTCCGACGGAAGAGGCGTAGGCGTATTTGCTTCCTAAAAATTTTTTAAGAGTCTTGATCTTTGCAGGCGATTCGACAATGATGAGAGGTTTTCCCAAAAAAAATCCTTAAAGCGCTATTAGAGATTTCAAAAAATTACATTATCACATAACATCTTCCACTCATTTTGCACAAGCCGAAGTTTGCCTTGCTAGCAGCTCCCGCTTCCAGCGAGAGTTGCGCCGATTGGGGAAGAGCGCTTGCAACCTGAATTCCCGCGAGTTTTGTAACTAGGTTCTCTGCAATCCACTAAAAAAAAGCGTGTTATACACAAGTTGATTCAAGAAGCGGTTTTGGGCCA
>MGME01000042.1 GCA_001796315.1 Chlamydiae bacterium RIFCSPLOWO2_12_FULL_49_12 | reverse complement strand
GGCACTTGCGATCGTTGAAATTCGGCAGCTTTCGCGCTAGCGCATCCGCAATTTGAATGTTGACAGAGCACTAGTCTATTTGTCCTCGGACGTTCAACCAAAGTCGAGTTAAAAATGGTTGGTGACATCGGGCCATCCTTCTCGCTCCGAATGCCGCTACCATATACCTTAGTCGTCTTATATCTCATTAACAATAAAAAGCTTACCTAATGTGTGGACAATTTTAAATCTACTATTCTAGAATTGTCCATAGGAGAGCACGGCATGTTTAAACGCACTTTAGAGAAAAAATTATTGCAGCTTAGGAACCAGTTTCCTGTGTTGGCCTTATTCGGACCTCGCCAGTCAGGAAAAACTACTTTGGCGCGCACCTTATTTCCTAACTATCGCTATGTAAACTTAGAATCGTTTGAAGAGCAAGAGTTTGCCATCGAAGATCCCAAAGGATTCCTGATGAGATTTCGAGAAGAGGAAGGGATAATTTTAGATGAAATTCAAAAAACACCCAAGCTCCTTTCCTATGTTCAACTTGAAGTTGACCAACATCAAGCTCTGGGTCGCTTTGTCATCACGAGCTCTCAAAATATTCTGTTAAATCAACACGTCAGTCAAACTCTGGCCGGTCGCGTGGCAATCACAACACTCCTTCCCCTTTCCATCGAGGAGCTCAAGGGTGCTTGTGAATTGCCAAAAATCGCTGAAGAAGCTATTTTTCAAGGATGCTATCCCCGTGTGTACCAGCATCATGCTGATCCGATTATTTTCGCCGAAAGCTATATTCGCACCTATGTAGAGCGCGATGTGCGCGATGTGCTAAAAATCACCTCTCTTTTAGAATTTCAGAAATTTATGCGGCTTTGTGCAGCTAGAGTAGGACAACTTCTCGACTTCACGGATTTATCAAAAGATGCAGGGATTTCTCTTCCCACAGTGAAATCTTGGCTATCTGTCTTGGAAGCTTCTTACATCATCTTCCTTTTTCAACCCCATCATTCAAATTTTAACAAAAGGGTCGTAAAGACGCCCAAACTGTATTTTTACGATACTTCGTTGGTTTGTAATCTGCTGCGACTTACAAATTCTGACGATGTTTATGATCATTACTTAAGAGGCGGTCTATTTGAGTCTATGATCATCTCCGATTTTTTTAAAAAATGTTACCATCAAGGGTTCCCTCCCAATGTCTATTTTTGGCGAGACAAGTTAGGAAATGAGGTCGATTGTTTGCTCGAAGAAGGATCTCGGCTCATCCCCATCGAAATTAAATCCTCCGCCACAGTGCAATCTGAGATGTTCGGTACTTTAGAGAAATGGTGTGAATGGGCTGGGGTCGCTCCAGGCTCGGGAAAAATCATCTACTCCGGTGAAGAAGATCAAGCTCGAAAACAAGGATCGATCCTATCATGGAAGTCTCTGTAAAAACCGTCGACTTGTGGACAAATCAAAAAGACCGGGTTGAAAACACGATAAGGAAAGGGGTCGAGTTCAAGCTCCTCTTGCCCATGCCGCTTTCCGTCTTGCAAGGAAGGCGTGGACGCAGGTGAAGGCCGCCAAAGAGAGCGCCATAGCGGCAATTTCCCCGGGGATGGGAGACTCCCAGAGGCGAAAGAGGAAAAATCCTAAAGCTCCCGCTGACATCGCAGCGAGTGCGGCGGCCAGGCGGGGACGCTTTAAGAAGAGCGCCATGACAACCGGAACGACCAGAGTGCAGACGGAAAATTCGTAGGATTGAATGAGAAGGGGAAGGATTCTGTCGAAAAAAAGAGAGCAGCTCATCGCGGCAACCCCGATGAGAAAGGTTAGGGCTTGCGAAAGAAAGACCCTTTTCTTCTCTTGAATTCCATTCGAAACGGGAAAGTCAAAGACGAGATTGGAGGCAACCGAACAGAGAAGGGAGTCTGCCGTGGAGAGGATCACCATCACAATGGCAACGGCAAAAAAAGTGGAGACCACAGGAGAGGTGAGATGCTCCACAACTTCGATGAGGATCCCCTTGGAGGCTGTCATCGGCAGACCCAGGCGGCCGGCCACAATCCCAAAAGCAATCCCAAAACCGCTGCTCAAAAACAGTAAGACGGCCGCAAGGACCCCGGAGACCGTGACTGCCCGAGCAGACTTGGCGGCAAAACAGCGCTGCGCCGTGTCTTGCTCAAAGAGCATAAAAAGAAGAGGCATCAAGAGCCAGCCCACCCAAGGAAGGGGGGCGGAAGCCGCCTCCAGAGGCCGAGGCGCAAGAGACGCTCCTGCAAGCCCCCCCGTTGCAAAGAGGGCCACCACGACCAGAACGCCGAGAATAAAGAGCGCCTTAATCGCATCGGTGTAAACGACGGCCTTGAGTCCTCCTGCCACAGTGTAGAGAATGAGCAGGGTCCAAAAACCCAAAAAAAGGTAGGGAGTATCGACGCCCAGAGCTCCGAATAACTTGCGCGCCGCCACTCCTTGGCCGACGAGAATGAAAAACATCGTTCCCATCGAAATGAGCGAGACGAGCTTTCGCAACTTTTTTGAACCGTAGGCCTTTTCAAAAAGCTCAGCAACGGTTGTGAGCCCCCAGCTTCTCAGTTTTGCTCCAAATCCTACCGCAAGAGCCAAAAAGCCAAGAGACACCCCTAAGGGATAAAGGAGCACAATCCATCCCTTTGCATAGGCCTCCTCTGCAGCTCCCATAAGGGTACCTCCACCAAACTGCGTCGCATACAGCGTTAAGGCCAATGAAAAAATGCCCAGGGAGCGTCCGCCTAAAAAGTACGCGTCATTGCCTTGGACCCTCTTTGCCTCTCTTCTCCCGATCAGGAGATAGACGATTCCAAATCCTCCCATTAAAGAAAAAAATAACCATGAAATCATAAAACATCCTAATTTAAAAAATTAATTTAAAAGAGCTAAAGAAATTAGGTCGGGAGACAATGGAAGTGATGATGCGGCACTGAGAAAGGATAGAAAGGAAAGGCCATGGACGGCGCTCTCTTTTCAAAGAAATCTCTACTCATAACAAGCCTCGTCATCAAAGAACAATCCATATTGTAAACCGTTTTTACATTTGACCCCAAAGGAAAAAAGATCTAAAAAAAGAATTAACTCGACTTTGAAACTTTTTGGACTTGCTCTCGGACGTTCGCCTTATTGTCGAACGTCCGAGAGGAAATATCTCGAGGACGTCTAGTCCAAAAAGTTGCAAAGTCGAGATGAACACATTGCATGGAGCGAGAGTATGGCTTTCATTACTTCTGAAATCGGCAAGCTTAAAAAAGTCCTCCTTAGCCATCCAAAAATCGCCATTGAGCGCTTGACTCCGGAAAATTGCCACGCCTTTTTATTTGACGACATCCTCTTTATCAAGGAAGCGGAAAAAGAACATGACCATTTTGCAGCTATTTTAAAAGAAAACGGAGTCGAAGTCCTCTACCTGGACGAACTCCTTGAAGAGACGTTAAAGATCGAAAAAGCTCGGAAATGGGTCGTCGAGCGCATCCTTGCCAGTTACAACTTCGAACTTCCCTTTGTTCAGGATCTCTCTCATTTCTTGATGGAGCTCGAAGCCAAGCAATTGACCTATCACATGATGGCCGGTTTAACTCTTCGCGAGGCGCATTTTAAAAGAAAGGGGCTGATCTTCGCCGTCGGCCACCGAGATGAGTTTTTGCTTCCTCCTCTTCCCAACCAGTATTTCACAAGAGATCCCTCCTGCTGGATCGGAAACGGCGTCTCGATCAATCGGATGCAGTACAAGGTGAGACGAGGAGAGTGCATCTCCACGGCTGCAGTCTATAAGCACCACCCCCTCTTTGCTTCGGAAAACCTCGAGATTTGGTACGACGGAACGGAAAAGGACTGCTCGCCGGTCGAAGGGGGAGATGTCTTTGTCCTTAATAAAAATTGTTTGATGATCGGCTACAGCGAAAGAACCAGTATCCAGGCCATCGAAACTTTGACCTTGCGCCTCTTTGCAAAAAGCGCTATCGATCGCGTGGTTTTAGTCGAGCTGCCAAAAAAACGCGCCTGCATGCACTTGGACACGGTCATGACCATGATCGATCACGACGCCTTCTGCGTTGCCTTTAAAGACTTTGCTCCCAGAACCTTTACCATTCAGCCTCGCAATACCAAGGACTTGCTCATCTCCGAAGAGATGAACCTTCAAACCGCCCTGCAACGCGCTCTAAAAATCAGCAATGTGCGCTTTATCAGCATCGGAGACATCGAAAATGAGATCGTCCAGTTGAGAGAGCAATGGATGGACGCCAGCAATTTGCTTGCCATCGCCCCGGGAAAGGTGATCGGCTATGCCTGCAATGAACGGACCAACTCTTTGCTTCGCTCCAAGGGATTTGAAGTGCTGGAGCTGGTGGGATCGGAACTGGGCAGGGGGCGGGGCGGGTCGCGCTGCATGTCCTGTCCCATCGAACGGGAGCCTCTATGATGAAAATTTTGCTTGCGCTCGGCGGCAACGCTCTCATCCAACGCGGACAATCTTTAGCTCAAGAGACTCAGCTTAACAACATCAAACACGCCGCAGAAGTCATCGCCTCTCTCACCAAAACCAACCAGGTCATCCTCTGCCATGGCAACGGCCCCCAGGTGGGGCTGATCTCCTTGATGTCGCACGCCTACAAAGAGGTTCCCTCCTACACATTGGACGTTCTTGTCGCCGAGTCTCAGGGCATGATCGGCTACCTTCTCCAAAACGCCCTCTACAACGCCGGCGTTAAAAATGCCGTCACGCTTCTGACGCAAGTCATCGTCGACAAGGAAGATCCTGCGTTTAAAACACCCACAAAACCCATCGGACCGGTCTACGACAAGGAGACGGCCTTTCAGCTGGCAAAGGAAAAGGGGTGGGACGTCGCTCCCGACGGAAAATTCTACCGCCGCGTCGTCCCCTCTCCCGCCCCCAAAGAGATTGTGGAGTGGAAGGCGGCGCATACTTTAGTGGAAGCGGGCAATGTCGTCATCCTATGTGGAGGCGGAGGCGTTCCCGTGACCCGCAACGGCAAACGCCTGGAAGGGAGCGAAGCGGTCATTGACAAGGATCGCGCCTCCGCTCTTGCCGCCTTGTACCTAAAGGTCGATCACTTGCTCATCCTGACAGACGTCGACGGGGTCTATGAAAACTGGGGTACGGACAAGGAGCGCGTGATCAAAACGATCTCTCCTGCCACTCTCACCAGCATGGAGTTTGCCAAGGGATCAATGTGGCCGAAAGTGCAGGCCGCCTGCGATTTTGTCGAAAAGACACAAAAAACCGCCGTGATCGGAAATCTCTTTCAAGGAGAAGCGCTCCTGAAAGGGACCTCCGGCACACTGATCACCAAAGAGGCAAAAAAACCAAGCTACTATTAACAATGAGGACAAGATGCCCATCAATCTTCTGGGAAGAAGTTTACTGACTCTTAAAGACTTTACTCCAAGAGAGATCGAATATCTGCTCGATCTCTCCCTCTCCCTTAAACACAAGAAATTGCAAGGAGTGAAAGGCGATCTCCTCTTGGGAAAAACCATCGTTCTCATCTTTGAAAAGGCCTCGACGCGCACGCGCTGCGCCTTTGAAGTGGCCGCTTTTGACGAGGGGGCAAACGTCACCTTTCTCTCAGAGAGCCACATCGGGAAAAAGGAGTCGATCGAAGATACGGCAAAGGTTTTAGGCCGCTACTACGACGGCATTGAGTTTCGGGGCTTTAAACAAGAGACCGTAGAACTTTTTGCCAAGCACGCCGGAGTTCCCGTCTGGAACGGCCTGACCGACTCCTACCACCCGACACAGATCCTTGCAGACTTGTTGACCATCAAAGAGCATGTCGCCAAGCCCCTTCACCACGTCAAGATGGTCTACGTCGGCGATGCCAGAAACAACATGGGCCGCTCTTTGATGATCGGCTCGGCCAAGATGGGCCTGCACTTTGTCGCCCTGGCGCCCAAAGAGCTCCATCCGGACAAAGAGTTTATTGCAGACGCTCTTGCCATCGCCAAAGAGACGGGATGCAAAATCGAGCTTCATGAAAAGGCAGAACAAGCGCTCCCTCAAGCAGATGTCGTCTATACGGACGTCTGGGTCTCGATGGGAGAGGAGAGCGAATTTGAGCGTCGCATTCAGCTCTTAAAACCCTATCAGGTCACTTTAGAGATGCTCCGGATGAGCCGCAACCCGGATCTCCTCTTCCTTCACTGCCTTCCTTCCTTTCATGACACTCAGACCGTTGTCGGAAAGGACGTCTTTGACAAATTCGGCCTAAAAGAGATGGAAGTGACCGACCAGGTCTTTAGAAGCCGCCATTCCAAGGTCTTCGATCAGGCGGAAAATCGCATGCATACCATCAAAGCCGTGATGGTGGCCACCATTGGACGCATCTGATCAGATTAAGAACAGCAAGACGGAGATAGGGGAGGGTTGTTCCAAATCGCGTATGCCTTGAGCTCCTCTTGGAGCTTCTCTTGAAATTTCGCGGTGTGAAATAAAGAACCCGTCTTGTCTCCAAGCGCTTCGACGTCAAGGCATAAGAAGACGGCATTCAACGCCATCCAGAGGATCCAATCGGAGACAGCGCCCCACAGCTCTCCGGCAACAGCGCCGATGCCGATTGAGAGAAACGTTCCTACGACGGCTCCAACTGCTCCCAAGACAATAGATAAGCTATCCAGAACACGCAAGGTCTGGTTTTGATTTAAGACCTTTTCCACAAAAGCCTGAGCTTCGAGCAAACTCCTTTCGCCCTGCTGGGTCTTTAGATTTTCCATCAAACGCTCAATCTCTGTTAACTCTTCAACCGCCCCTCCGTTTTCTTTGAAACGGTAGAGCTTGCGCGCCGCCTTTTGGATTAACTCCTCTTGCGTTCTCTTTAAATAGGACTTTTTGCCTTTCTCTTCCGGTTTCGTACTGGAGAGATCCAAAACGAGTTTCTTGCGCAAAAAATTCAAGGCTTGACCGTACTCTTCTTTTCCTCCCTTTTGATTCTGCGTCAACTCTAAAAGTTTGTTTCGGAAATGGCTATGGCGGAGATAATCTCTTGCTCCCGTCGCCACAGTGTAGCAAAACGAGACGTTAAAGATGACGTAGAAGAGAAAAATCGTCAGAAAGGGTGTAAAGCCCGGGATGATCCCGGCTGCCAGCAACACGCCGGCCACGACCCAGGTCACTCCTTCCACAACCGACAAAAACCCCGAGAGTCCTTTTAAAATCCCGGTGAGTTTATGTTTCTCATCGCCTATATGGGAGGCAAGTTCATATGTGTTAGCCCCCTTGACTCCCCAGCCCATTATCCCTTGCGGAAGGGCAAACAGCGTCCCCTGAACGATGAGCGCGACGGCAAAGAGAGAAAAAAGCGTCAGCACAAGAGGAGAGAGAGGAGTACATCCGGCGATGAGCAAAAGAGCTATCGTCAGCCCAAGACCGTTTCGAAGCACGGCAAAGACGTCGCTGAAGGGGACAACGTATTTTAATGCCGCCTGAGAGATGTTTGTGGCGGGGCGCGCCGAGAGTTCGCTCTCTTTTGCGCTCAAGCGGGCTTTTCCCTTATCAAAGAGATGAAGCTCTAGGATTTTTTTGATCTCCTGAGCGTCTTGAGAGATCCCTTCCGGAAGAGGGCTCACACAACCTGCATCCTTTCCGTCCGTTGTTTCTACAAGAAATGCATGATCTTCGGCATCGAAAAACCGGATGGCCTGGATCTTTTGCATGCCTAGTTTCGTAATGAGACTTTGCACCTTTTCCAGAAGCCCCGGCGCAAGCTGACGAAAAGGAATGCAAAGCTCTCCCCAGTGGAGGGTGGGCTCTAATGGGCTTAAAGTAGCTGGAGAAGCGCTTTGTGCCGGCATATTATCTTATTTGTTTTTATTGTTTTAATTTAGTTTTCAACATATGTAGTTTAACATAATACTATTTGTTTGTAAAATTTTTTACAAAGCCGGAACTAAGAACAAAAAGGCGGAAGCTTAAGCTTTAAGTCTATAAATTTAAGAGAGTTGCCTTCAAAAATCGCCACCGGAAAGAGGTTTTGCCGGCGATATAGGCGCGAAGCTCTTTGCCGGAGAGGGCCGCAAAAAGGGCAACCTCTTCATCGGAGAGCCTGACGGCAAGAACAAGGGGGCGGGGAGCGATGGAAGCAAGGTTCTCCAGGCAGCGGTTCAGTCTTTTTCTGCTCTTGTAGAGGCGCAAAAGAAGAAACAAGAGGTAAATTCCTGGGAAGGCCAAGAAAAGGGGGGTGGGCCAGAAAAAACTTAAAAAAGGAAAAAAGGAAAGGGCGAAAAAGAGGGCGGCTTCCCCGGGCCTGCAAAAGAGGGGGCCGAAGGCGCGGCGGAAGGCGCTTTTGGAGGCGAGGTAGGCAAAGATCTCTTCGTACCGGGGCTCATCGAAGGCCATCCGCACTAAATGGACAAGTTCATGAGATAAAACCTCGCTTTCAGAGTAAATTCTTAAGTAGCGCCCTTTTTGAAACCCCTTTTTGAGTTGAATCCGCGCGCTGCCCTCTTCGATCCAGACGGCTGCTCCCTGCCAGGGGGCAAGCCCGCGGTTGCTGTAACTTAAGGGAACCCAATCGGGTGCGCAGCCGAAGAGCGTCTCGATGTGAGGGAAGGACTGAGCCGAAGGCCCTACTCGCTCGACACGCTTGAAAAACTCTTCTTCTGTCTCTGCGGGTCCGGGAAAAAGCCCGCGCCGGTTCAGCTCTTTCCAGTTCATCGCTTTCGAAAAATGAGGACAAAGAGAGCGCCGAAGCCAAGGAGGTTGAGAGCAAGGAGGAGCCCTCCCAAGCGGAGGATCTGATTGCTCTTTTTACTCAGGTGCATGAGCCGCTCGCGGGTCGTCTTTTCAAACTTGCTCTCATTTTCAAACCAGGTTCCGGCATACTTGTGCTGGGCAAAAAGACCCCACTCCTCTTTGGGAGCGTTGAAATAGAATGCAGGGAGGGCGATGTCTCGGTTCCCTTCCTGATTGGCGCCTTCTTTAATGTGCTTGCCCAGGACATAGAAGGTGCGGTGAGAGACGCGGTTGATCACGGAGTCGCGATCGGTTCCGGGGTAGGCGCGTTCAATGGCCGCCCAATTGGCGATGAGCCACTCTTTGCACCGCGTTAGAAGAGGATGGCTCTTGCGTGCGGCGACAATGTTATTAGTGGGGAAAAGGGAGGATTCAAGGGCTGTCTTGTAGGGCATCTCCATGCCGCAATAAAGATCAAAAGCGCAGTTGAGCGGATCGAAAGCGCTAAGGCACTTGACGTCGTGATCGACGTAAATGCCGCCCTCTTGCGAGAGGATCTCCAGGCGCAAGATATCGGACTTTTCTCCCCAATTGTCCGATTTGTCGTAACAGCTCTTAAGCGCTTCCAGCTCCCAGTTCAGATCATTGATGGAGCGCGCCTTCATGGAGGGGTGGGGCAAGGGACGGTCGCGGTCGGTCCAAAAGTAGACGGTCCAGCTAGGATGCTTGCCGAGCCAGCTGCGGACATAGGAGACCGATTCTAAGGGGAAGGGCTTGGGCCCCAGCCAGATGTAGTGAAGGGTCTTGGGAATCCTGTAGCTCTCTTTAGAGAGAGAGAGATGCACAATATTTTTCTCATACAGCGCTTTAAAAAAGGCGAGATTTTCAAAATCCTCCTTTGTCTGAACAAATTCCCAACGAGGGAGTCCTTTTCCCATCAGAGCTTCAAAATCGGTTCCTTCCGGGCGTTTCATCTCCTCTTTGCCGCATCCAAGGGCAAGGATGAGAAATAAGAAGGGCAAAATGAGAATCTTCTTCATGCTTTTTTCCTTTTTTTCAGGCGAAACCCCAGCCAAATCAGTTGAATGCCTAAAATGGCAACAAGAAGAATATGCACTCTCTTTATTTTTTGCTCGATTTTATGAATTCTCTTCATGTGTCCTTGAAGAGCGTCCTGCGGATCATCGTCTGCCCAGGCGTTTCTGTAAAAGTGGCGGGAGTAGAGCGAAGGGATGCCGCCTTTGGCAAAAAAATAAGCCGCCGGCAAGACGAGATCGCGCGTCTCTCCCTTGCCGATATTCTCCTTGACCGCCTCCGTCAATGCGGTATAGGTGCGGTTCAAGACGCGCTCCGTCCGGTTAAAGCCGTCTTCTCCCCGAAAAGCGTGCCCGATCCTTTCCCAGCGCGAGGCGATTTTTTTTAAGGTCTCTTCAATGAGAGGATGGCCCGATCTGGCTCCAATGACACCGTTTCCTAAAGTCAGATTTTGTCCGGCCAAGAGGGGATGGGGGGCTTCAAGCCCGCAAAAGAGGTCAAAGGAGTCGGCAAGCGGAAGAAAAGAACAGAGGCAGTTCGCATCGTGATCCACATAGATCCCTCCTTCGCGAAAGAGGATTTCGTAACGCAAAATATCGGCCTTCTCTCCCCAATTTTTCGAGGATCGGTACTCCTTTTCCAAGAGATGAAAGGAAAAGCTCTCAACCAGAACTTTTTGCATCTGTGCGCAAGGAAGATGCCGGTCTCGATCCGTCCAGAGTTTGAAGGTCCAATCGGGATGCA
This sequence comes from Chlamydiae bacterium RIFCSPLOWO2_12_FULL_49_12, assembly GCA_001796315.1. Taxonomy (GTDB): domain Bacteria; phylum Chlamydiota; class Chlamydiia; order Chlamydiales; family Rhabdochlamydiaceae; genus 2-02-FULL-49-12. The sequence goes on along the minus strand of MGME01000042.1, from coordinate 1,410 downwards.
GCTCCACCCAGGTGCGGACGTTTTCTACGGATTCCAAGGGAAACGGGCGGGGGCCCAGCCAGATGAAATGGACGACCCTTGGGATTTTGCCCTCGCCGCTTGGATGCGCCAACAGATCTTCGCTGCGCTCATAGATCTCCCTAAACCGCGTCAGACACGCAAGATCTTCAGGCTTTTGAAGATAGCGGTAAAACCCGCTCTCCTTCCCCATGCACTGATCGAAGTCATCAAAGGCCAGAAGGGGAGCGGCAATGAGAAAAAAGAAGAAAAAAACCTTCATCTGCGCCTCCTTGCCAGAAAAACGGTTCCCATCAAAAACAGGGCCCCGAAGAGGAGCAGTTGCGCCAAACTCACTTTTCCATCCAGCTGGTCAATGCTCTTTCTCAATCTCTCTTCCCGGATCGTCTCAAAGGCAGTCCAACTCCCCTCCCTAAAGTGCCGGGTCACCAAGCCCGCGGGAAAGAGGCAGTCGCGACTCTCCCTGCTTCCGAGCGCCTTCTCGCCATGGCGCATGGCCTCATACATCCTCTGGCGGGTGCGCTGGACGCGCTCCTTGGGTCCGTCTCCGGGAAAAAACCGCCCATAGAGCTCGCCCTCCCTTTGATACCATGCAGCAGCCTCTTTAAAAAAGGGGTGGCGCGGCCTGCCTGCAAGCAAGTGGGAAGAGATAAAGAGCGAAGAGCTAAAGTAAGAACTCTCCGGAGGCTCTAAGATTCCAAAGAAATCCAGACGCCGGCTCCATTCCGAGAGCGGCTGTTTAAACACAACGTCGTGATCGATGACGACCCCGCCCTCCTTTAAGAGAATCTCCAACCCTAAAAGGAAGGCCTTCTCCTTTAAGGTGTCCGCTGCATCGTAAGAAGAGCCGAGAAGCTCCCATTCAAAATCCACCACCGATCTGAGCGCCAACGACGGAAAAGGCGGCTGACGGCAGCAATCCGACCAGAAATAAAACGTCCAGCCCGGATGGAGCTTTTGCCACTTGCGCAAGCGTGCAAGAGAGGCCTTCGGATAGGGTTCGGGACCGAGCCAAATGAGATGAAAGATTGCGGGAATGGCCTCCTTCTCCCTTAAGGGCAAAGAAAGGCTTTTTTCATAGAGCCTCTTGTAAAAGCTTAAGTGCTCCCAATCTTCCGCCGTCCGCACCGACTCCGGGCTCCCCACCAGCTGCTCAAAATCGCCGGCATGCAACCCCGCAAAGAGAAAAAACACCCCAAAGAAAAACCGCATGCCGCGCATTATGACGACCCTCTCCCAACTTTGCAACCTGAATTCCCGCGAGTTTTGTAACTAAGTTCTCTGCAATCCACTAAAAAAAAGCGTGTTATACACAAGTTGATTCAAGAAGCGGTTTTGGGCCAGCGCGAAAGCTCCCGCGGTTGGCCTACGAAAGCTCCCGCGGTTGGCCTA
>MGME01000041.1:563-32141 GCA_001796315.1 Chlamydiae bacterium RIFCSPLOWO2_12_FULL_49_12 | reverse complement strand
ATCTCAAAAAATCAGCCCATAACCACTTTAACTCATCAACATGGCTAGATTAGACGGATACAATCGTCTTACAGGTTGTGGTAGATATCGTCCTTCTCGAAGTTCTTGATGAAGTCGCTCTAAATTAGCTTCTAGATCCTTTTCAAACTCCTCGACAGTAACTCCATCTGCCCCGCCAGCTCCTCGATTGGCTTTGACACGTTTCCATGCTATCTCGAGATTTGTTCGTTGGTAAACTTTGTCCACTAATGAGTGGACCTTCTTCTTGCCGTCGAGCTTGAGATGATCAGACAGTCTCCTTGCATTGTGACGTTCGGGTTTTTCACGTAGGGAATTTTCCATCTTCACAACACTTTCTTTTCCGTCTTCGTCTTCTTTCACTCAACATCATTCATGGACGTTTCTTCTCCAGGTCATTCTGCCTGCCCTTTCAGGTGACGTGGATTATCTCCACGCTTGATAGATACTAAAACGTCCTCCGACTGCTTGCTGGACCTCGTTCCTCATTTCACTTTCGCTTATAGAGTTACTTACTTCGGTTGTTTCCTCCGAAGATCCAATAAGCTCTCCTGGGGTCACACGTAAATCTTCCTCACCGTGTCGCTCGCAAACACCTTGGTGCGATGGGCTGGAGCCATATGCTTTCGCGGTTATAGTGCCCGCTCAACCATTTCCCATCTTTGGCCGACCGATTTATCCTTGGATTTCTCCATCGATTACAACCCGGTGATTCTCCTCATGCCCTTCGGATCCCACTTCGCAGTGGACACCCTGCCCTCTAGACCATGTCTAGCCAGTGAGACGCCTAATCCCACTTTTAGATATCAGCGAGTGGTCTCTCGCTGAAAGGGACTTTAACCCTTCTGATTTACGCGCTGCCCAGCGCACACTACGACCCATCTGACTTCCCTTGCAACCTTTTCGCCTTGCTCGCTTGTATACTTGCTCTAGACGATACTCCCTTTTGGGGAGAGTCGCAGGGATCTCCCACGTTCGCTTATTAGCTTTCGTTACATGCCGTGCTCTATGACCCCGGGAAGATCACATCTCCTGCCATGTTTGGAGTCTGTGATGTTGCCTTCTGAACAAATCACATCATCGGCTCTTCCATTAGATATCTATTTACGAGGCTCAATCACTTCACCCTTTCGGATTACGGCCTATAATTTCTCTGTCCTACGCTTAATCCATTTTGTTACCTCCATGTACCCAAGGACTCGATATGAGATGGGTGGCATCCCTTTCTCAGCTGAACTTGCATCAGCTAGTTAATAAGCGCCTCGTGGCGCACGCTTTGTCTAGATTTTTAGGAGCGGCATGTAGAGATAGTCGCCAAGCTCGGTAAAATCGATGATTTCCTGCGTCTTTTCTTTGATTTGTTTGAGAGTAAGACCTTGGAGCAGGCCCCGAATCTTGATGCATTCATAACCGGTAGACTCTTCGTCCATGCTGATCATGATGTCAAGAAGAGAGGTGATGTGTCCCTTGATGGCGACATGGCCCGAGGTGGGTTCATAGATGCCGGAAAGGAGGCGCAGAAGGGTCGTTTTACCCGATCCGTTATGCCCAATTAGAGCCAGGCGCATGCCGTTTGGAACGGTCAATGTGATATTCTTTAGAGCGGTAACGGTAATCAGCTTATCGTCTTGTCTTTTTAAAACGCCGCCGGTTGCAATGCGTACAAGCTCTTTTTTAAGGATCCTTTTTCCCGCCCCGTAGACAGGGAAGCTTAAAGAGACAGAATCTAAATGAATGAAACCCATCCCTTTCTCCTTCTATACCCAAAAGGGAATGCGATGTCTGGATTTAATCATGAGAAAAACCATGAGCAAAAAGCCGGTTAGGGTGATGAGAATGGATGCGAAAAAAGCGTAGGTCGACGGAAACGACCCCATCAGCGGCGCGCGGAAGAGTTGGATGATTTGCTGAAAAGGATTTGCGCGGACGATAAATAGGAACCGCGGAGGGAGCATTTCCGGCATCCACATGATCGGCGTTACGTAAAAGACAAGCTGCAGAAAGCTTTGCATGATCGGTTTGATGTCGCGGAATCGGGCGCCGAGCATCGCAAGAACGGTTCCATAAAAAAAGCCGCAGAGCGCAATCATGATGAGTCCAAAGAGGCAATAGAAAAAGTGGACGGGCGTTTTGAAATAGATGAGGAGAGGACAGATTGCAAGGAGATTGTGAAAAAAGATGATGAAATTACGCGCAAGGACGCGAAGCACGTAGACGGAAAAGGGAAGCTTCATTTGGGTAATAATATGCGAGGCCTCAACAAAGCTATTTACTTGATCCATGATCAGTGTCGAAAGAAAGGTCCATACGAGCATTCCGCTGGCGATATGGGGAAAGTAATGAGAAAGATCCATCTTAAAGAGAAGGCCGTAAATCAGGCCCATGCTGTAGATCATGATGGCCATGCTTAAAGTAATCCAGAAAGGGCCTAAAAGAGATCGGCGGTAGCGCAAAAGAATGTCTTGCCAGCCGAGCATGAGCCAAATGCGCCAGCTGCGCAGGCCTTCTTTGAGATCGGAAACTGCAAGGCGCCCTCTTTTTTTCGAAGAGCTCTCTTGGTCTTGTTCAAGGATCAGCGTTTCTTCCATAAAGTCCCCATGGTAACATAATTCCTCCCCTTTTGGAAATTATCTCGACTTTGTACGTTTTTTGACAGCCGCCTCCTCGAAATCCGGCTGTCAAAAAACGTACAAAGTCGAGATTAAAGATTCTCTTCCAAAAGTTGGAGCTCTTTGTAGTGGTGCATTAAGTCGCGAAGGCGGGCCGCCTCTTCAAAGCGCAGTTCTCGGGCGGCTTGTTTCATGTCGGTCTCCAGCTGGCGGATTTTGTCGGTGAGGTCGGCGGGGCTAAGGTGCCGGGGGGCTTCGGCGGTTTTGGAGGCGGGAAGGATGTCTCCGAAGGTAAGAGAAAGGTCTTTGACGAGCTCTTTTTTGACAGTGGCGGGGGTAATGCGATGGACCCGGTTGTAGGCCTTTTGAGCGGCGCGCCTTTTTTCTGTGATATCCAGAGCGTTTTGAATGGCGTCTGTCGTTCGATCGGCGTACATCACCACGCGCCCCTCTACATTGCGGGCAGCTCGGCCGCAGGTTTGGATGAGGGAGGTTTCCGAACGGAGGAACCCCTCCTTGTCGGCGTCCAGGATGGCGACTAAAGAGACCTCGGGGAGATCTAAACCTTCTCTAAGAAGGTTGATGCCGACAAGCACGTCGAAAGTGCCGAGGCGAAGGTCATGGATGATCTGGACGCGCTCTAAGGTGTCGATGTCGGAGTGGAGGTATTTGGCCTTGATGCCGATGTCGGTGAGAAACCGTGTGAGATCTTCGGCTAATTTTTTGGTGAGAGTCGTAACGAGGACGCGGTTTTTTTTGGAAGTTTCCAAACGGATCTCTTCTAAAACGTCGTCGACTTGCGTGGTTGCGGGTTTGACGGCGATCACGGGATCGAGAAGCCCCGTTGGCCGGATGATCTGCTGGACAATCTCTCCGTCGGACCGGGCGATTTCATAGGGGCCGGGGGTCGCGGAGACGTAGATGACCTGGTGTATGCGCTCTTCCACCTCTTCGAATTTTAAGGGGCGGTTATCATAGGCCGAAGGAAGGCGGAAACCAAACTCAATGAGGGAGTTTTTGCGGGCGCGGTCTCCGTTATACATGGCTCGAAGTTGGGGAAGCGTCTGGTGCGACTCGTCGATGAAGAAGAGGAAGTCTTTGGGAAAGTAATCCAAGAGGCAGGGAGGAGGAGAGCCGGCAGGGCGCTTGCTGAAATGACGGGAGTAGTTTTCGATCCCTTTGCAAAAGCCGATCTCGCGGATCATCTCAAGATCATAGAGAGTGCGCTCGTGAATACGCTGTCTTTCAAGGAGACGGTTCTCTTTGGCAAAGTAGGCCTCTCGCTCGGACAGCTCCTCCCTGATGCTCTCTAAGGCATCGAAGCGCACCTCTTCAGGAGTGACGTGGTGGGAGCCGGGATAGATGGAGAGCCGGGTTAGGGACCGGAGCGCTTTGCCCGTTAACGGATCGATCTCCCGGAGGCGCTCGATCTCATCGCCGTCAAATTCGATGCGGTAGGCTCGCTTTTCTTCATAGGCGGGCATCACTTCAAGCACATCCCCGCGGGCACGGAAGGTGCCGCGGGCCAATTCGTAGTCATTGCGCTTGTAGTGCATCTGCACCAGATGTAAGAGAAGATCGTCCCGGCGCACCTCTTGCCCTATGAGGATGTGTAAAATCATTTTACTGTAGTATTCGGGCGATCCTAAGCCGTAGATGCAGGAGACGGAGGCGACGATGATGACGTCGGAGCGTTCGATGAGAGAGCGGGTGGCGGAAAGGCGCAAGGCGTCGATCTGGTCGTTGATGGCAAGATCCTTTTCAATGTAGGTGTCCGTGCGGGGGATGTAAGCCTCGGGCTGGTAGTAATCGTAATAGGAGACAAAGTACTCCACGGCGTTAAAGGGAAAGAAGGCCTTGAACTCCTGGAAGAGCTGGGCGGCAAGCGTTTTGTTGTGCGCAAGGACAAGGGCGGGTCTTTGGGCTCGGGCAATGACATGGGCCATGGTGAAGGTTTTGCCGGAGCCGGTAATGCCCAAAAGCACCTGGGCGCGCTTTTTTTCTAGGAGGCCTTGGCTAAGCCGTTCGATGGCTTCGGGTTGGTCTCCAAGAGGCGTAAAAGAGGTCTTTAACTGAAACATCATTTTGCAACCGTTTCATTAGAGGAGCCGTTCCCGCACAGAGCCAGCGACTCTAGAGATAGCGTTCTATGAGCCCGGACAAGAGGCCGCGGCTCTCCAAAATGTCCACAATGACCGCTCCAAGAGAGAGAAGAATGACCGTGAGGAGGAGGAGCCTTCCCGGGACAGTGCGGTAGAATTTGGGAGAGGGGAGGCGCCAGGCCATGGCGGCGGGAAGAATGCCGAGAAGGATCGCGACAAGCGCCCCTGCGTGATCTAAGGCGAGGTAGAAGGCGCGCTTGTAGGCAAAGACGAAAAAGAGCGGCGGAATGAAGGTGAGAAGGATGGCAAAGAGGCGCCCTTCCCAGCTTTTTTTTAGTTTCAGGCCATCGGTTAAGAAGTCGGAGAGGCTTAACGCAACGCCGAGGAAAGAGGTGACGACGGCAAAGAAGGAGAAGAAACGAGCGACGTTGCCTAGCCAGGGGCTCTTTAAAAGGCGCGCCAGGGGTTCGGTAATCAGAGAGCCTTCCTTCCACGTTGTAGCAAGGACGTCCAAGGGGACGACTCCCAAGACCAGCGTTTCCCACAAGAGGTAGAAGAGGAGCGGGAGGAGGCTCCCAACGAGGATGGCCAGGGTAAGCTCTCTACGGTCGTGTTTGAAGTAGGTGGTTAAGCTGGGAATGACGATATGGTAGCCGAAGGAGGTGAAGATAACGGGGATGGATAAGGTGATGGCGGGAAGATCGTAATGGAAAAGAAGTGCGGGCTGAATATGGGGAGGAATGACGCCGGCAAGGAGGATGAAGGCGAGGATGAGCCCGATCATCAAGATGCGATTGATCTGATCGACGCCGGCGGTTCCCAGGTAGATGAAAAAGCCGAAGAGCAAAGGGAGAGAAAAGTGCGCAAGAGCGTCGGGGAGAGTGTAGCCGGTTAGGTAATGGGCTGCCTGGACGAAGAGAGGGGTGCTGGCGGTGATGTAGGCGGCGGTTAAGGAATAGAGAAGGAGAAGGTAGACGATCCAGCTGATAACTTTGCCTCCCGTTCCCAGCGTCTTTCCCGCCATGGAGATGAAGTTAGGCTCTCCTTTCAAAGAGAGGTTGACGTCCAAAAAGAAAAAGGAGGTCGCAAGCATGATGAGCCAGCAGAGGAAAAAGAGGAGAAAGGCGGGAAAAAAGCCGCCGAAGGCGGTGCTCACGGGGAGCGCAAGCATACCGGCGCCGATGGTGGTGCCGGCGACAATAAAGATTCCTCCAAGTAATTTCATCCTGGTCCTCTTTTACAATTTGGGAAAAAATTCCACGCCCAAAAGCGCCATGAGTTGAAAGAAAAAGATAAAGAGCGCAAAGAGCGCAAGGGCTAAAAGGAGCGGCTTTCCCCCCATCACGCGATAGGAGGAAGAAATTTTTTGCAAGTATCGTCCCCTCCACGCCATCAGCGCGGGAAAGAGGCCAAAGAGGAGGACGGCGCAGATCCCCCCTCCGAAGCTGAGCGCCTTGTAGAAGATTTGAGGATAGAGAAGGGCAAAAAAGAGGGGAGGGATAAGAGTAAGAAGGCAAAGGGGGATCGTCTCCTTTTTTTTCTCTTTGATGCGCAGTCCGTCTGCCCAAAAGTGAACGAGCGCAAGAGCCTGGGCAATGAAGGAGGTGAGGATGGCAAAAAAGGCAAACCCTTGCGCAAAGCCGCCGACGGCGCCGGCTCCCAAGATGCCGGACAAGGATTGCGATGCCTCGCGCCCTTCTTTCAAACTGTTAATAAGACCCCACTTTCCCTCAAGCGGGACGATACCCAAAACAACAAAGTCCCAAATGAGATAGACGCAAAGCGCCAAAAAACTTCCCCCGATGACGGAGAGGCGCACCCGTCTGAGATCTCCTTTTAGGTAAGCGCTGATACTTGGGATCATGTTGTGGAAGCCAAAGGAGATGACGAGGATGGGAAGAGAGATGAGCATATGCGGAAGACGGGCCTGAAATAAGAGCTGCGGCCGGACGTCTCGCATGCCAAACAGCACAAGTCCAGCGTAGGTTATAATCAGCCCCGCCATCATGAGGCGGTTGACATAATCGACGGCGCGGGTGCCTAAATAGACAATTCCTCCGAACAGGAGAACAAAGAAGAGAGACCCGTAAGAGGGAGGAAAGGCTTGGGGAAAGAGGTCTTGCAAAAAGGTGGAGACAAGCGCGCCGCTTCCGGCAGTATAGGCAACAAGAAGAGAATAAAAGAGAAAGAGGTAGAGGATCCAGCAAAAGATCCTCCCCCATGTCCCCAACGTTTGGCCCACCATGCTGACGAAATTGACCTCTTTTTGAAACCAGCCGTACGCTTCAACAAGAAGAAGGCCGGTAAAGGTCATGAAGAGCCAGGCTAAAAAAAAGATGATCAGAGAGGGGAAAAAGCCGGCAAGCCCTGTGACAATGGGAAGGCCAAGCATGCCGGCTCCAATGCAGCTTCCGCTGATTAGGAGCACCCCGCCGAGCAGGCTTCCCTCTTTTTTAGCCATCTCGCTTTCTCGCCTCCGCCTTTTCAAGGATGCGCACCTCCTGGCCGAGCCGCCCCAGTTCATATCCGTCAAAGTCGACAAACTTGAAAAAACGCTCAAACTGGGGATGTGCACGGATCGCCTGTTTGGCCATCTCCTGGACAATGTAGCGATAGCTCGCATGGCCGGCAGGCTGCGAGCGCAGCTCAGAGAGCCACTGCAGCGCTCTTAAGTTAATGTGGAAGTACCAGTGGATGTTGTAGGCCATCGGGACTACATATTGCGCCTCTTCTGGAAACTCGGCGGCGATGGAAGCGTAGATCTCTTTCGCCTCATCCATCGCGATCCGGTACTCTTTTTCCATAGGGGTCTCTTTAATTTCAGCGGGGATGAAGTAGCCGAGATCGCAGGTGAGCAGCTGCCGCTCTTGCGAGAGCAGACGGTGGCGCTGCAGGTCGCGAAAGACGCCAAAGTCCGCGACAATCTCAAAGGTAAACTGCGCCTGCTCTAAGGCTCTCGGAGATTTGTGGCGGCGGTTTTCGCGATAGTTGCTCGCCGCGTCCAGGATGCGTCCGATCTCCTCGTCGCTTAAGCCCCGGCAATGCTCTTGAAGCTCCTGCAAAGAAGCTCTCGAAGAGCTAAAGAGGAGAGCGGCCGCTACCTTTGCCGGACTGTCGGGATCGGAGTAAAGGAGGCGCACCCCGCTTTCCTCCATCTTCTCTAGCGAAGGCGTATAGTAGGCAGCCAAACTCTTGAGCTCCGTCTGCATCTGTTCGAAAAACTCCGAAAAGCTCTTACAGTGCTTGTTTCCGGGGTCGGCCCGGCGGACAAAGGAAGGAATATCCTTAGATAGCTCCTGAAAGCTCTTTTTTCCAATCTCTTGCAATTCCGCCAGATTGTGGCAAGAGAGTTTTTGGAGGAGCGTCTCATAAAAACGGCCGTTTCCATAGAGGCCCATGTTCGTGAGCGCGCTGGATGGCAAAAGGCCGCGCAGGGCGTCGAGCACCTTAGCCCGCAGAGCTGCGGAGTAGGCGACCCTGGAGACGTCATGCTCCTTCGGAAACCGCTTTTCCATCAGGTCGGCCACGCGGGGAATGAGATTGGAGTAGGTGTCAAATAGAAAATTGCAGACGTTCAGGTAAACGTCGCGAAACGCCGACGTCATGAGGATGGGCTCTTTGTAAAAGAGGTACTCCCCGTCGACCTTTTGATCAAAGTAGATATAGCGAGTAGACTTTTCCAGAGGGGATCCCCCAATGCGCGCCTCTTCGAGCGCCTTGGCGGCGATCATCGAGATGTTTTCCAAAGCCAGATGGGCGCCTCCCAACTCTCCGATGGAATCGTCGCCATAGCCGTCCAGAATGCGATCATAGAAGTTTTGAGCCTTCTGAATGGCCACCATCTGATCCTCTTCCTCTTCGTGCTCCCTGGAGCCGGCAATGGCGGAAAAAGCAGTCTCTTCATTTAAAATGAAGTCTTTCATGAGAAGGGAGCGAAGCCCCAGGCTCGAGCGTGAGTAGCGCGAAAAGAGCGCTCCCTTGATCACTTCGGGAAGGTTTCTCAAGACAAAGATATTCCCTTCCGTATTGGTGACAAAATGGCTTAAGATCCTGATCTGGCTGGCCGTAAACTCTTCATATCCTTCCATTTTCTCTTCCTTTTCAGCACATGATAGCGTCAAGAGTGGCATATTTCCCTTGAGGGATCAAGGGATTTTCTTCTCAAAGGACCTCTTCGAAATATCTCTTCAAACCATCCCGCTCCGGCACAGCCGGTGTTTACAAATTGCTTGAATGAATTTGTAAACTCCGGCTAGCGCCTCTCTTCGTTTAAAGAAAAATAGAGCGGCTTGCCGGTGGCGGAGAGGGCGCCGTTGTTCCGAAGCGTTGCCGCAATGGCGTAGCCGATGTAGGAGCGCGAGCTTTTTTTGAGAAAAAAGTCGAGCGGGATTGCAAAGGCAAATCCGCGGTCATGAAAGAGCTGCCCCGTTTTCACTCCCGAGAGCGTGTACCAAAGAGAAAAGCGAAATCCGCTGGAAAAGGTGCGCGTCATCTCCAGGCGGCAGCCAAAGTCTTTGGCAAGAAACCGTCCGGTCTTTAAAAGAAAGTCTAACTTGTAGGGCTTGTAAAAGTAGTGCAGGTTGAAAAAAGCCTGCTTGCCTAAAAAAAAGACCTCCTCCACGCTCCGGCCATGGATCTTTCGGACGTGATGGGTGAGGCCCGCTCCATCATAGCGCCTTTTAAAAACTACCGCTCCTTCCGCTCCAAACGCCCATGAGGAAGAGACAGGACAATAGAGAAGCTCGGCATTGCCTCCTGCATAGGCAGGCTCGAAATAGCCCCCCGAAAGACGCGCAAACCACCCCCTGCCCAAGAGCCATCCTCGTTGCAGGTAGGCCTCTTCCAAAGAGAAGCGGGCCGTCTCGTGGTAGCGGAGGGAGTCGGTGCGCACCTCGGGAAGGGAGCGCGGCGTCAGATCGCGGATCGAAGAGCGGGAGGAGAGGGGGCTGGAGTGCAGGGCATAACTGACCTGCAGACGGTAGAAGGCAAGATCGAAAAGGTTCCCTTCGGAAGCGGCCAGCGCCCCAAGATTATATTTAAATTTGCCTTCGTCCCCCAGGAAATAAGTGAGGAGGCGCGGGCGAAACGTAAAGAGAGAAAGCGGCTTGTTTCTTCTGTAGAGAAGAAGAGAGTCGGAGGGTTTTGAGCAAGGATCTCTTTGCGTAGAGAGCAAGAAGAGTTCGTGCTCCGACATCTTTCCCTCAAGGTAGCGGCTCAAGACAAGCGAGCGAAAGCGATACGAGAGGACGGGGATTCCATCTGCCTCGACGATGACATCGACAACGGCTACATCCGAAGGAAGAAAGGCGGCTAAGAGCGCGGCAAGACGCCGGCGCACCTCTCTTTCCTCTCGGTAGCTGGTATTGATGACGGTAAGAAATAGGGATTTGTTGTGATCTGCATCGAGAAAGAGATAGGCGGAGTAGAGAGGAATGCCCTCTCTTAGCAAGCCGTCTCTCATCGGTTTAATCTCTTCGGCTAAAGCCGGCTGTCTTTGGGACGGCATATGAGGAAGCGCCTTCTCTTCTTTGGGAAGAAAACCCTTGGTCGTCCCTAAGGGATAGCGTACCGAGGCCGAGGCTGCAAGTTCCCGTCCGCGAACGGTCATGGCGGTAATTTGCAGCACATCCCATCCCAAAAATCCCAGGCCGGCATTCCATCGGGAATCGACTCTTCTCTCTTCATGATCGCTTCCAAAGGCTCTTCGGTAATCTGTGGGATCGTACTCTGCAAGGAGCGTGAGATTTTTCAGGAGGGGAAGAGCAGACTTGTCAAAAGGCGTCCACGCCGCCCCGCCAAACCATCCTTTGAGGCTCCCGATCCCCCACCCCACCGTCAGCTCGATGGGAACTTTGTGAAAAGCACGCGTTGCGGCAAGGTAGGCCCCCTGTTTGCTTTTTGAGCCGACGACCAGATCTCCTCCGACGGAGAAAAAGGGCAGACCTTCCCATCCGTCGCCAGGTTGCAGGAGAAGCAGCTTGGCATTTAAGATCCTTTCGGAATCCTCATCTAAAAAGGCGCGAATTCCCCCTTTGAACGTTCGGTAATTGCCCGAAAGCTCAAAGCGCGGGAAAAGCTGGATGCAGCCTCCATAGATGTTGTAGGGAGGGATGGAGGCGCCTCCTAAGGCAACCATCCCCTCCGTTGCCATACGCGCAGAGGGGGTGAGGAAGTAGCCGCCGATAAGCGATTGATTGTAAAAAAGGGGGAGCTCCGCACGGCTCTTTTTTTCGATCTCTTGAGCTAAATTAAGATGAGAGAAAAGCTCTTCCAGCCCTTCTGCAAAGAGGAAGAAAGGGAGGCAAAAAAAGAGAAGAGAATAAAAAAAAGGGCGCATCAGCCGCCCATTTCACCACCTTAAGAAAAAGTTGTACAGGGAAGAGTCGCTTAAGAGACGCCAAAAAAAACCTTTCTTTCTTCAAGAAGAGCGACCTTGAGGTAAATCTTTATCCCATCTATAGTCGAGTCGCTTCCATTTGCTAGAATATCCCATGAGTTATCTTAAAGATTTTCAGACGCACCTCGACAACCGCAACTACCCGGGTCTTCTCTCTCTTTGGGAAGAGTACTGCCTGGGCGACACCTTGGATCCCGCTGAGGCAGCGGAGATCTTAAGAGCGGTCAAAGAGTCCGACATGGCTCAGAATTTCGGCCGCCACGTAGAGAACATCCTCCCTCTTTTTCGCACGTTAACCGACTCGAACGAACGCTATGAGCTTTTAAAACTGATCTTTGATCTTCAGGCGACAAACAGCGAAGAGTTGTGGCAGCTCGCCTTAAGCGAGATGGAAACGAGATTTGCACAAGAGCCGCATTACGAAGAGATTCTGCGCATTTTGGGGCTTAAAAAAAGAGAGGAATTTCAGGGCGTCTTTTCCCATTTCGAGCTCCTCAATCACATCAAAAGGAAAGGGTTTGTCTTTCATACCGGCGGGTGGGGGGTCGGAGAGGTGATAGAGTCTTCTCTCTTAAGAGAAGAGCTCCGGGTGGAGTTTGATTACGTCCCGGGAAAAAAGGATCTTTCGTTTCAAAATGCCTTTAAAACGCTCATCCCCTTGCCCGACGACCACTTTCTGGCATTGCGCTTCGGAAGCCCCGATCTTTTGGAAAAGAGGGCGAAAGACGCGCCCGCTGAAGTCATCCGCCTGCTGCTGCGCGATCTTGGACCCAAGAGCGCCGAAGAGATCAAAAACGAACTCTGTGAACTCGTCATCCCCGAAAAGGAGTGGACGAAATGGTGGCAAGGAGCCCGCTCAAAGATCAAAAGGGATAACTTGATCGAAACACCCCCGCAGATCAAACTCCCTTTTCGGTTAAGGAAGAGTGAGGTTACACACGAAGAACGGTTAAAAAAAGCTCTGGAGAGCAAACCCGATGCCAACACGTTGATCCAGATGCTCCACTCTTTTTTCAAAGATTTTCCTCAAGCCTTAAAATCTGAGGCCTTTCGTTCGAATTTAGAAGCTAAACTCTCTGAGGTCCTCTCCTATGAAGAGATTACGGATGCTCAAGAACTTCAACTCCTCTTCTTTCTTGAAGACCTCTCGGAAGAAAAAACGCTTCCTGCAATAGAGGAATTTGTCAAGCGTCTGCCGCATCTCGGAGATGTGCTGCAGGAGATTATACTTCCCGGCTTAAAAAAACGCTTCCTGATGGAGATTCGCAAAGGACAGAGCGGCTGGAAGGACCTCTTCCTCTCTCTTTTTCTCACGGTCTCTCAGCACAGTATCCGGGACTATCTTTTATCGGAACTTTTGAAAGAGGGAGCCGAAAAGGAGGTCGTTGCTAAACTGGAGGAACTGTGCGCTTTGCCCACGCATTTTCCCGAAGTTTTTCTTTGGTATTTTCAAAAAATCACAGGAAAACCTTCCACTCTTCCTTTTGCGGACGAAACAGGAAAGATCCGCTTTTTTGAATCCTTTCTCATCCTCCTGAGCCACTTGGAGCAAATCTCCGGAAGCCGGGATCTCATCAAAAAAATGTATCAAATCCTTACAAAAAATCGCTACGGCATCGTCCGGGAAATTTTCAAAGAGGCCGGTATCGGTTCATGTAGGGAGTTTTTGCTCCTTGCCACGAAATGCCACACTCTCTCCAATCACGACATCAAGATTTTCAACTCCCTTGCAGAAGTCGTTCATCCCTCCCTTGCCAAATCGACTGAGAAGGGCGCCGATAAGAGCAGCGTGATCTGGACCACTCAGGCGGGATTTCGGAAAGTGCAAGAGCGCATCCAGGAGATCGCAACGGTTGAGACCGTACAAACTGCCAAGGAGATCGAGGTTGCCCGCGGCCACGGAGATTTAAGAGAAAATGCAGAATACAAGGCTGCTCTTGAAAAACGAGACCGCCTTCAGTCAGAACTCAAACAGCTCTCCGATCAGCTAAACCAGGCGCGCATCCTCTCTCCTGACGATATCTCCAAAGAGGAAGTGGGGATTGGCTCCGTTGTCGATTGTAAAAACAGCAAAGGAGAGAGCCTCTCCTTCACTCTTCTGGGGCCCTGGGATGCCGATCCGCAACATCATATTCTCTCCTTTCAATCTAAACTCGCCCAGAGTATGTTGGGGCGCAAAGTCAACGACCGGATCCAGGTTCTGGGACAAGACGTAACAATCGTTGGAATCCGTCGGTACACCGACCTTTGAATAAGGGGGGAGGATGGAGCTTGTCATTGCCAGTAAAAATATCCATAAAATCCGCGAGTTTCGTTCCATGTTAAAAGGGATTCCCAACCTCGATCTCTTCTCCCTTTTGGACTTTCCCTCTTATGTTCCTCCTCTCGAGGCGGGCTCTACTTTTGAAGAAAACGCGATTCAGAAGGCTCTTGATGCAGCAAAGGCTCTTAATAAGGTTGTACTTGCAGACGATTCGGGGCTTGTCGTCCCCGCGCTCTTTGGAAGGCCCGGCGTCTTTTCGTCTCGTTTCGCAGGCGAGGATGCGTCGGATCGCGAAAACCGGCAAAAACTCCTTTGTGAGATGGTCCCTCTCAAAGAGAATCAACGTTCCGCTTTTTTCGAGTGCTGCATCGCCTTAGCGGGGCCCGAGGGACTAAAAAGAGCGGTCCACGGCCTGTGCGAAGGGGCGGTCCTGACAGAAGAGCGGGGAAATCAGGGGTTTGGCTACGATCCCCTCTTTGTCAAATACGACTACAGCAAGAGTTTTGCAGAGATGAATGAAGAGACCAAAAACAGAATCTCGCACCGCCGGAAGGCCCTCGACAAGCTCCTTCCTCTGATCATCGCGCTTGCTGAAAAGGAGATTCCTTCTCCTAAAATTCAATCTTAAATCCATCAAAAGAGCGCTCAAGCGGACGGCTTTCTTTTTTGACAAGAGTACAGCAAAACGCCGAGAGGAGTTCTTTTTCCAGTTTCGCCCTCTGAGCTTGTGTTCCTTGAGCCAAAAGTTCCACCTCTCCTCCGGGAAGGTTGCGGACAAATCCCTTAATTCCCGCTCTATCGGCAATCTCTTTTGCTGTAGCGCGAAAAAAGACTCCCTGAACGCGTCCCCGAAAGAGAAAGTAGGTGGCCTCGTCATGCATAAGCGTTTAAAAAAGGAGGCGGAAAAGAAGATACTCGGCAAAGCGCAGGCCAAAGAAGCCAAGAAGCGGGCTTAAGTCGAGCGCGCCTCCGATGGGAGGAATGAGCCGACGAAAGAGGTTGAGATAGGGGTCCGTGCAAGAGGCGACGACCCGCATGATTTTGCTCTGAGCAAATCCTGCAAACCACGATCCGATCACACGCACGGCAAGCAGGATAATGTAGGCCTGAAAGAAGAGGTGAATCATCCATGCAAAGGCATTCATCGAACTAACCCAATTTCTCGATACCGCCCTTCGTTCTCTTGAACGTATTTGGGAAAGGTCTCGTCGATCTTTTCAAAGACCCCTTTTTCCATCTCTTGTGCAAGGAATTGGGCATCCTTCTTTTCCTCATCCATCTGATCGGCATAGGCGGAGGCGTAAATCTTCGAAAGGACTCTTTGGATCCCCCCTATGTGAGCAAAGTGCCAGCCCGCGTTTTCGATCTGATAGACGGCTCCCTTCCTCCTGCGCAGCTGTTGCGGAGTGGCTTTTTTCAAGTAAGCGGCAGTTGTGGCTACAGTTCCGGGGGAAAGAGCGGCAAAGCGATTCAAAAAATAGGTGTATTTCTTCTGCCGGGTCCCGACCACATCATATTTTCCGCTCACAAGGAGACTTTTTATCTCTTTGAGCGCCTTCGCTTTGACGATCTCATCCATATCCGAAAAGAGGATGATGTCTTGCTTCCTGCACTGCTTGAGGCCGCGCAGGATTTGATTGCGTTGGAATGCCTTCCTTTCCCAGGGATCGTTTGTATTGACGCGCTCCTTCAGAGCAATATGAATGATCTTATCTTCAAACTTTTTAAACAGATGGCGGTTTTCTTCAAAATAGAGCGGCTTGAGCTTCCCCTGAAAATTTTCAATCGTCTCCACGATCACGAACTTATCGACGCTCTCATAGAGCTCATTTAAGCGAATCTCCAAGAGTTCTGGTTCATTAAAAAAGAGAACGCAGTCATAGATCTTCGGGCGTCCTTTTTCATAAACGGAAAGGGCGAACATGAAAAGAAGAAATAACGGACTCAATAATTTCAAAAAGAGTTTCATCCCTCCCCCGTTGGGAAACCCGGCCCTTAAGGGCCGGGTATTTTCAAAAGACACATTGGGCCGAGATCGAAACTCAGCCCAACACCGCAAAAATTCTCGGGACTTAAGGCCCGAGTTAAAGCCCGCGTTCACGCCTAAAACCAGTTCAAAGGTTCGAATGGCATAGGCCCGGATGGAGTATAGAAGATGCTCCTTTTTTTTTAAATCTCGACTTTGCAACTTTTTGGGCCCGAAGGCCTCGAGATATTTGCTCTCGGGGGAGTTATTTAAACCAGGAAGGGGTTAAAAACCCCTTCCTGGTTTAAAGAATCTCCCAGTTCGACCGTAGGTCGAACGTCCGAGAGCAAATAGACGAGGCAGGCGGGTCCAAAAAGTTGCAAAGTCGAGTTAAATGAGTTAAGTTTATGAAAAAAGCAGGGTCTGAATAGTGCACCTTTTAGGATGGCAGATCGATGATTCGATGGTTTGAGACACTTTCAAAAAACGATGTTCCGCTTGTCGGCGGCAAAAACGCCTCGCTTGGAGAGATGATCTCTTCTCTAAAGGGCGAGGGGATCCGGATCCCAGACGGTTTTGCCGTCACAGCGGATGCCTACTGGAGCCTTGTTGAGGCCGCCCGGATTAAAGATAAAATTCAAGAGGAACTGCTTAACTTAAAAAAAAATCCGGACCGGCTTTCGGAAGTGGGGGCTGCGATCCGAGAGTGCTTTTTAAAGGCAACGCTCTCCGACGCCTTCAAGAAAGAGATCGGAGAAGCCTACCGGGCTTTAAGCAAGCGGTATCGTCAGCAAAAGACGGATGTGGCGGTTCGCAGCAGCGCCACGGCGGAAGACCTCCCCGAAGCAAGTTTTGCCGGGCAACAGGAGAGCTACCTCAATGTGCAAGGAGAGGAGGCCCTCTTTGAAGCGTGCCTGAAGTGCTATGCCTCTCTTTTTACCGATCGCGCCATCAGTTATCGGGAAGCCAAAGGTTTCGACCATCTCAAAATCGCCCTTTCGATCGGCATTCAAAAAATGGTTCGTTCCGACCTTGCGAGCTCCGGGGTCATGTTTTCTCTCCACACGGAGTCGGGATTTCCAAAAGTCGTGGTCATCAACGCCATCTTTGGCCTCGGAGAAAATATCGTCCAGGGGGCCGTCACGCCCGATGAATACATCCTCTTCAAGCCGCTCTTGGATCGCGCAAACTGCCTTCCCTTGATTGAAAAGGTGCTGGGAGAAAAGAGCCTTAAGATGGTCTATGCCAAAGGAGGCGTCAAGAATAAAAAGACGCCCAAGGCCCAGAGGCTGCGCTTTGTGCTCTTAGACGACGAGATCCTCACCCTGGCCAGGTGGGCCGTGAAAATTGAACAGCACTACGGTATGCCGATGGACATGGAGTGGGCTAAAGACGGGAAGTCTAACGAGCTCTTTCTCGTCCAGGCAAGGCCCGAGACGGTCCATTCAAGAAAGAACCTCGCCGCTCTAAAAAGCTTTACCCTGCTCGAGAGGGGAAATATTCTGACGGAAGGGCTTGCCATCGGCGAGGCCATCGCTTCTGGAAGGGCGCGTGTCGTCCTGAGAGCGGAGGACGTTAAGAGTTTTGAAAAGGGATCGATCCTGGTTACAGAGATTACCTCTCCCGACTGGGTCCCTCTAATGAGAAAGGCAGGCGGCATCATCACCGATCACGGAGGCAGAACCTCGCACGCCGCCATCGTCTCTCGCGAGCTGGGAATCCCCGCCGTTGTGGGGACAGGAAACGCCACCAAGGCGATCCCTGACGGGGGCGAGATCACCCTCTCCTGCGCCGAGGGAGACCGCGGCGTCATCTATCAAGGAAAGCTGCGCTTTGAAGAAAAGGAGCTGGACTTAAGCGCGGTGCCCGCAACCAAGACGCAGCTGATGATCAACATCTCGGGCCCCGCCGAAGCGCTACGCTGGTGGACCCTCCCCTGCAGGGGGGTGGGACTTGCCCGGATGGAATTCATCATCAACAACAACATCAAGATCCATCCGATGGCTCTCATCCACCCCGAACGCATCGAGCAAAAAAAGGAGCGTCGGCTGATCGAGAAGCTGACAAAGGGGTATGCAAAGATGAGCGACTACTTCGTCGCTCATCTCTCTCAAGGGATTGGGATGATCGCTGCGTCGCGCTATCCCGATCCCGTCATCGTGCGCATGAGCGACTTTAAAACCAACGAATACGCCAATTTAATCGGAGGAAAGGCCTTTGAGCCAAAAGAGGAAAATCCCATGCTTGGCCTAAGGGGGGCGTCGCGCTATTACAATGACCTCTACAGGGAGGGGTTTGCCTTGGAATGCCGGGCTCTTCTTGAGGTCAGAGAGAAAATGGGCCTTGATAACGTCATCCCCATGATTCCCTTTTGCCGCACTCTTGAAGAGGCTGACCGCGTTCTCTCCGTAATGGAAGAGATGGGGTTGAAAAGAGGGGTGAAGGGTCTTCAAATCTATGTCATGTGTGAAATTCCTTCCAACATCATCCTTGCAGAGGAGTTTGCGAGCCGCTTTGACGGCTTTTCAATTGGTTCCAATGACTTAACGCAGCTCACTCTCGGGGTAGATCGAGATTCAAGCGAACTCGCCCCCCTCTTTGATGAACGCAACGAAGCTGTGAAAAAATCGATCCGCGATCTGATCAGACGCGCTCACGGCAAAGGCTGCAAGGTGGGGATCTGCGGGCAAGCTCCCAGCGATTACCCGGATTTCGCAGCCTTTCTCGTTGAATTGGGCATTGATTCGATCTCTTTAAACCCCGACAGCCTCATCTCTGTGACCTTCAGCGTCGCAGAGCTGGAAAAAAAAACCCTCCAGTAGTTATCCTTTACCTTAATGCAGACTCTGGGATTGAATCTTGAGGGAAGACGCCTCGACTCCGTTCTTCTTGAAAAAGGAAAAAAAGGACCTCAAGTCATTCATTTTCAATCCTATGAGCTCGACGACTCCTCGTTTTCAGTAAAAGAGCTTTACACGGACGAGAGAAGAATCGCCACAGCCCTTTCTTCTAAAGAGCTTGTCGTACGCTCTCTACTCCTGCCTCTAAAGTCGCGGAGAAAGATCCTTGCCGCCCTGCCCTTTCAAATAGAGAATTCCGTGCCCTTTTCTCCGGAAGAGACGCTCTCCTATGCGCTCATTCACAAAGCAAAAAAAACTTTTCCTGTCACTCTCTTTGCAACAACACTCTCAGCTTTTGACGCCCATATAGAAAAGTGGCGTTCTCTGGAGGTGGATCCCGACGCCGTCTCCTCTCTTCCTCACGCTCTTCATCGCTTTGCTTGCTTCTTTTTTCCCAACATCTCCTCTCTCTTTCTTTTTTTTGGAGGCCAAATCGAAGGAACCTGGCTGGTGATTGACGAGGGCCGCCTGCTCTTTTCCCAAAGCCTGGAAATCGGCCCTAACCTAGAACATGATCTTTTACGAATCAAACACTTTGCTAAGGCGCGCGTTGCACACTTTGACGCTCTCCCCATGCTCTTTTGCGGAGAGATCCCGCCTTCCTTGGCGCTTTTCTTCAAAGAGCAGTTCGGAACGCCTCTCGATCCTCCCTCGGAAGAGTATGTCAAGACGCTTCCCTTCGCAGCCTCTTTCGGGATTGCCTTGGATGCTCTTTTGCAAGACAAAAAGTCTGTGGAATTCAGACAAGGGAAGCGCGCGTCAAAAAAGAGCGCGCAGCTCTTCAGAAAAGGAGCTGTTCTCTACGTAGCGGCTTCTCTTGCCTTCGCGGTGCTTTTTGGCACTCTGCACCAGGTTGTAGTCAGATCCAAAAAGAGCGCTTTAGAAAAAAGACTCTCGACCTTCTTGAACCAAGAGCTCTCCCTTGACGCCGGGCTTGCTCTTCTGGAAAAAGAGACAGCCGGCGGGAATGGCCCGGCTTCCGGGCTTCTCTTTGTCCCCAAGGTCGCAAACGTTTTGCAATGGCTTGGCTCCCATCCCCAGATGAAGCCTCCCTTAGAGATTTCCCGCGTGCTCTATCAACTCGAGCGCTACCCTAAGCTCAACGGCGGCAACGAGCCCTTTCTTGCCTGCCTCGAGCTGGAATTCTTTTCCTCTTCTCCAACAGCAGCGCGAGATTTTCACAACGCCCTCTTGACGGGCGACGCTCTCGTCGATGCAAAAAAAGAGATTGTCTGGAGAGCCCATCACAACTCCTACTTTGCAAAATTTTATTTAAAAACGAGGGCTTTATGAGCCTTTTTCACCTCTTGCGCCCTCTCTATAAGCTCTCTTCTCTCTCCCCTTTCCTTCTCCTGATTCTAGCGCCCTTGCCCCTTCTCTATTTTCTCATGCTGACACACTTTCAATTATCCTCATTAAGGGCAACTGAAGAGAGAATGGAGAGCCTCTATCGCTCTTTTCTTCTGGCCAAGGCTCAAAAAGCAAAGGAGAGCTGCTGTCTTCAACAACTCAAAGAGGCCTCTCCCCACTTCATTGACACGCAGCTGGAAAGCCTGCTCTTCCTTCAAAGAGAGAGAGAAGCCCACTCTCTTTGCGGAACTGTTGACAAAGAGATCCCGCTCCAACAGCTCCGCTTTGTAGAAGGAGAGATCAGGCGGGCCAAAGAGCTTCAAGAGGTCGAAGAGCGGCAGGAGAGCCCTGTTCTCATGAACGAGGACGATGTGAAAAAGGTCCTCTCTCTGATCGAAGGCGTCCTCATTCCTCCCTTTGCGCCCCCAGAAAAGGCGCCGCAACTCATCATCGAAGCGCTCGACCTAAGAAAAGTCCCTCTCTCGTCTTCTGAAAACGTCTTTTCTGTCTCTTTAAAACTCATCAAACGGGAAGGATTAAGATGAAATCCTATATTTTTACAGCTCTCCTCCTCTTCCTTGGAGGCTGCGCCGGAAGAACGGGGGGCGGCGATCTGATCAACATGCAAATCATCGACCGCAACGGCTTTACGGAAACGATCGGCTCCAAAGAACGCCTCTCTCCCTATTCCAGAGTCGATTTTTCAAAGCCTCAGCCCTATCAAAGAGTCCTGCGCGTCTTTTCCCGAAATGAAGAAGGAAAGAGCAGATCTGTGCTGACCAGCTACCACCCTAACGGCCAGATTTGGCAATGGCTGGATAGCATCGACGGACGTGCCCATGGAAACTTTCAGGAGTGGCATGCCAATGGAAGGCTTAGGATCGATTTGCACGTCATCGACGGAACCGCCGACTTAACAGAACTTGCTCAAAAGAGCTGGCTTTTTGAAGGAAAAGCGGCCGTCTTTGATGAAAACGGCAATCTCCAGGCCGAAATCTTCTATGAAAAGGGCGTTTTGAGCGCGCCCTCCCTCCACTACCATCCCAACGGAAACCTCCAAAAAAGAGTTCCCTATGTCGCAGGGGAGATCGATGGAGAGGTAGAACTTTTCAATGACCAGGGAAAGCTTTTGGAAAAAATCTCCTACAAAAGAGGAGTAAAAGAAGGCCTGGCTTCGGGCTATTGGGAAAACGGCCAGCTCCAATATGAAGAGGTCTACGAAAATGCTTTTCTCAAAACCGCCCGGTACCTGGATCGGAAGGGCGCTCACGTTGCAACGATCGACAAGGGGACTGGCTTTAAGGCGCAGTTCGATCCCGAAAGCGGCTCTCTTTCTGAGCTGCATGAATGTCAAGGCGGGCGATCCGAAGGGGTCGTCAAACTCTTCTCTCCCGGCGGCTGTTTAAAAACCGTCTACAAAATCAAAGAGGGGATGAAGGAGGGAGAAGAACGGGAGTATTATCCCGGGAGCGCCCTTACAAAAATCCTCTGCACCTGGCATGAAGACGCCCTCCAGGGGCCTATCAAGACCTGGTATCCGGATGGCTCTGCAGAGAGCAGCTGCTCATATCATCAAAATAAAAAACAGGGCTTAAGTTTTGCCTGGTATCGGGACGGAGACCTCATGCTTTCGGAAGAATACCATCAAGACAGCCTCGTCGCAGGAAGTTACTTTGAACGGGGCAGTAAACGCCCTATCTCCAAAGTGGTCAATGGAAAAGGCTTGGCCTCTCTCTTTGATCCTGACGGCATTTTAAATAAGAAGATCCCCTACGAGGGCGGATTGCCGCTTCTCGAAGGCCAATAGCAACAAGCGAGGAAAATAAGATGTCTCCTGTCCCCCTGATGCCCTCCGTGACCGCCCAAGGCAATTCCCCAACCTTCATCTGCTGTGTGGGTCAAGGAGCGCACGTAGTTGTCGTTAATCAACGGTTTGAGCCCAAAAAAGAGACTCTTTTCTCTCGCCTCTTCGGCTCATGCTGCTCTTCCGAAAAAAAGAAGCAGGAGGAAAAAGAGGCTAAAGAGGCGCGCGAAGCTGCTGAAATGAATGTCGTCCTCTCTTTCGAGGCGTGCGCTCGGGCCGAAGGAAAGGAGGATTCCCAAGAACGGGCGCGCGGCGAAGCGCTTCAACTTTTGGAAGAGTGCGACAGCGAGTGGCAGAAAAAAAAAGAAGAGGGTATTCCCTTGCGCCTGGAGACCCTGCGCTCTATCTCCCTTTTAAAACGGCGCCAATCTGAAAAAAAGATCCAGGAGGTCGCCCATACCATCCGCCAGCAAAAACCTCCCGTCAGAAGATCTCTTCCCCGACAATTGACGGCCTTCTTTTCAGCTCCTCCGCCGAAGCGAGAGGTTCGAGATTTTCTTCCGGACGTGATTGAAGGGATCGTCGCCAAATCTCACATTCCCCCGCAAGATCTCATCAATGATGTGAGAGTCCAATTACAAGCCTTGGGCCATCCCCTCTCAGACGAATGGATCTCGACTCTGATTGAACACGCTGTGGAGCAAAAGCCCAAAAGGCCCTATTCTGAGACCACGCTTCAACTCTTTGACGCTCTCTTTCAGGTTGCAGAAGCTCAAGCGAACTGTTAGCGCTTCGGGAGCGGACAGAGCTTGGGCCCTTCTCCCAGACTCGCCATGGCAGCTGCTCCCTCTCCGACGGAGTAGCTGACAGAAAATTCCTTTCCCCCTTCCTTACAAAACCAGGCTACCGTGTAGGGGGTTTCCGAGTGCGTGCTGCCTGACCAGCTTCCCTCCCAGATAAGAGTCTCTTGCGGCTTGACCTCCTTCTTCCCTAAAAGGGTGTCGTCTGCCGACAAAATGTCGGCAGTGAGCAGAAAAGGAGTGTCATTGACAAGACGCACGCTGCCCGCAAAGGCCGCGTTTGTCGCAAAGAACAAAGACAAAAAGGCAAAAGTTTTCATTCTTCTCTCTCCAAAGGATAACTTTCGGGTTGATTGGGATAGGGTCCCTTCTTTTTCTTGGGGATCGCGCACATGCGCCTCCCTTCGCTGCTGCTTGCCGAAGAGGTCGCTCCCGTCGACACCGTCCGGGAAATACCAAAATCGCCGCCGTCTAAACAGTACCAGCGAACCTCATAGGGAGTTTGCGAGCGCGTGGAGCGCTCGTGGTAGATGCTTCCTTTTCCGAAATAGCCGACCTGGCCATAGGTGTCCGTCCAGCGCATGCTGTGCTCGGGCTGGATCACCATCTCGCCCAGATAGGTGCCGTCTCCTCCGCGCACTACTGCGCGCAAAGAATAGGCGGTATCATTGACAAGATTGACGGACCCGGCCCAGGCAGATGCCGTCATGAGAGTAAAAAAAAACGCAATTTTATTCATCGAAATAGGCCCATTTCAACTCCATATTTCCCATTGAAGAAATAGAGACCCCTTTGATCTTGTCTTGATGCAGATAGAGCATTGCTGCTTGGTTTAAAGGAATCAGCGGCATCTCGTCAAGAAGGATCTTTTCGGCTTCTGCTAAAAGAGAGAAGCGCTCCTTTGAAGCGGCGATGTTAAAGGAGCGTTCGAGCATCTCTGTGTAAAGAGCGTTTTCCCACCCTGTTCTGTTTGTCCCGGCATCTTTCGTCTTGAGAATTTCAAGAAAGTTGACAGGATCATGAAAATCCGCCACCCAATCCCCTAAAGCCAGCTCAAAATCTCCTTGAGAAAGGCGCGAAAAAAAGATCTTTCTTTCCGCCGCCTCCAGCCGGACAAGAACTCCTAAGGCCTTTCTCCACTGCTCCTGAAGCGCCTGGGCAATTAAATGGTTCCTTGTCCCGTTGCAATAAAGAAAAGTCAAGGGACGCGTCAATCTCACTTGAGACTCTTTGAAGAGCTCTTTGGCTTGAGCTGTCGCCCCATCTTCAAAAAGCTCCCGAGGATGCAGCCGAAAGGAGGGAGGAACAAGCGTTGTAGAAGGGAGCTGTCCGCCGCAGGTGACATGCTCGACGATCTCTTTTCGATTGACGGCAAGAGAGAGCGCCCTGCGAAATGCCGGAATCGCCAAGGGGCCTTTTTGAGTCTGCAGGCGCACAAAGCTCGTAGCGCAAAAAGTCTTCTGTTTAACCCTTCCTCTCTTCTGAAGTTCCTTTAATGCGTCGATAGGCAGAGAGGAGAGAGGAGAGCCCGCCCAGTCCAACTCTCCCTTTTCAAAAAGAGCAAGCTCCGTCTCGGAATCTACCATGACAAAAAAGACTCTTTTTAGCTTCACGCTCTTGCTGTCCCAGTAGCGCTCGTTCTTCTCTATGAGAAGAGAGTCATCCTGCTTCCAGCGCTTCAAGCAAAAAGGGCCATTGCCAACCAAAGAGTCTTCGTGATCAACAAAACGAGAATAGCTCTCTTGCCGGCTTTGCAAGAGAGGAAAGAAGATAGGGAAAGAGAGCAGCTCTAAAAAGTAGGGAGCGGGGCGTTCGAGATCAACCTGCAAGGTCCTCTCATCCAAGGCTTTTACGCCAAGCTCTTCTTGCAAGAGCTTTCCCTCCTTGACAGCCCTTCCGTTTTTGATCACGTAGAGCTGAGCGGCATAGTCGGAAGGAAAGGCGGGGCTTAAGGCGCGCCGCCAGGCATAGACAAAGTCGTAAGCGGTTAAAGGCGTTCCTTCAGACCAGAAGCTCTCTTTCAAAGCAAAAGTATATCGCTTTAAGTCCTGAGAAAGGGAGACCTCCTTTGCTAAAGCAAGCTCCGGCTTCTCTTCTTTTGAAAGACGGGTAAGGCCCTCGAACAGCATGCGGAGAAGCGTGAGCGTATTGAGATCGCGCGCCTTTGCGGGATCGAGTGTCGCAGGATTTTGCCCAAGATTGATACGAAGCTCCCGCTCTCTTACAGGAGAAGAGGAGGAGTGACACCCTGCAGAAAGAAAGACCCAAAAAAGAACAGCGCCGGCTATTGTCCTCATCTTCTTTTCCCGACTTTTTTAAGGATGTTTGCGTCTAGTTTACTATTGACCCACTTACGATAGGCCAACCACGGGAGCTTTCGCGCGGCTCAAAACCGATTCTTGAATCAACTTGCGTCTACCTGCGAATCTCCAATACTATGTATAATCCATGCCATGTTATTTGCAAAGGCAGAGCGCCCCGCCCCCCTTCTCAACACCCCTCACTTCGCCCATGTCTTTTCCCACCCCCTGCCCTTGGACGAGCAGGGGCTTCTTCGCGCCGTTGAAATGGTTGCCCTGCCTGGCACTCCCTTCCGCATCCAGAAAAAAATCAGCCCCAACATCTATCAGGTCTCTACTCCTTCCTATCCCGCTCCCTCTCTCTTTGTCGATCAGCGCTTTTTGGCCTTTTCAAAAAGAGCCGTTTCCTTGAAGCGCTCGCCTCCTCAGGAAAGAGAGTCTCTGCTAAAAGCTCTCTACTCCCTTCAGGGGCGCCGCTACATCTGGGGAGGAAACTGGAGCCGCGGCGTCAAAGAACTTCTTGCATATTACCCTCCGGAAAGAGCGCTCTCGCGGGACGCCAAAGAGGTGCATACCTTAAGAGGCCTTGACTGTACGGGCCTTTTGTATGAAGTCACTTTTGGGGCAACGCCAAGAAACAGCTCCGCCCTTCTCTTCTTCGGCAAAGGCCTTCTGATCGAAAGGATGTCCGCTTCCCGCATCGCCTCGGCGCTTGAACCCCTTGATCTCATCGTCTGGAAGGGCCATCTTGTCATTGCCGGGCGCGCAGGGGAGGTGATCGAATCCCGCCATCCTCAAGGCGTCGTCGTGACAAAGAAAGAAGAGAGGTTGAGCGAGATCCTCCAAGAAAAAACGCCTGTCAATACCCCCTCTCTCGACCCTGCCGCGTTTGTCGTGAGGCGCTGGCTCTTTTAAAACTCCTTCTCGGAGGCGTGGGCTGCGGCGCCGATGAGCGCCGTCTCCTCATTGAGGATGATCTTGACGGGAATCTGTTTGAGTAAATCGCAAAATCGGCCCTTATCGACAAAGGCAGTCATGAAGGTCTCTTTCTTAAAAAGGGGAAGAATTTTGGGAGCGATCCCTCCGCCCACATAGAGTCCGCCCTTGCTCAAAAATTTAAGCGCGACATTGCCCGCCTCTGCTCCGTAAAGCGAGATAAACCACTCCATCACACGAAGACAGGTCTTATCTTTTAGCTTCAATGCGCCCTCAGAGATCGCTTCGGGAGGATCCCCTCCCTCCTCAAAGACCTTTTCGACGGCCAAAGAGCTCTTCTCAACCCCCTGGTCTACCAAAAAACGGTAGAGATTGGCAATTCCCATCCCGGAGACCGCCCTTTCATAGGAGACATGCCCATATTTTTTTTTAAGATAGCAAAGAAGATGGATCTCCAGTTCGTTTCTGGGCGCAAAATCGGCATGCGATCCTTCGGTCGCAAAGGGACGGTGTCCCTTCCCGCTCCAAAAGAGGCCCGCCTCTCCCAGTCCCGTTCCAGCCGAGATGAGGGCCGCATGCCCCTTTGCGTCTTTTTCTCCTGGATTCAAGACGACGAACTCCTCTTTCTTCAAGCAGGAGATGCCGTAGGCATTGGCCTCCATGTCATTGATCAGACGGACCTTTGGAATTTTAAACTCTGAAGAGAGAAAAGAGCCATCAATCTCCCAGGGAAGATTGGTGGCAGCGCACCGGTTGTGCAAAATCGGACCGGCGATCCCCAGACAGGCCTTAGAAATTTTCACTCTCTTTTTCGTTAAAAAATCCTTAAGAACCTCGCTGAAACTCTCGTAATATCGATTGTAGAACTTCTCCTTCAGCAGCACTTTTTCCCCCTGCTTTAAGAGAAAACGACTCTTGGTTCCCCCAACATCTCCTGCTAAAACGGCCATCTTTTCCTTCTTCTTTTTGTCTTATATCCTCTTGTGCAATGCGTAAGGAGACCTCTTCGAAAGGGTTATTTTAGGTTTTGCAAAAAAGCGTCCAGAACGCGCGCTTGCTTTTCATTGTCTATAATCCACCTCACAATTTGAGCGCAATTTTGTTGTACTTCATGACGAAAGGCAGCGTCCGCAAAAAAATGCTGTACTTTCTCTGTTAATTCTTCAATCGTGTCAAAAAAAAAGGCAGTTTTTCCTTCAATACACCAATTCATCATCCGACTTCCTTGGGAAAACGACCGTTTTAAAAAGACCGGCCTCCCCGCCGCCAAGCTCTCCAAAATGGTATAACCGATCCCTTCCGTATCTTTGATATGAAGCGTCGCCGCACTCCGTCGCATCACCTTCAACACCTCCTCGGAGCCAAGACCGCTAAAGTTTTCCAAGATAAGATCGGGAAGCTCCTTTTTTTGATGAGCCGAAAACTCTTCGAAGAGCTGCTTGCCTTTCGGGAAGGCTATCGAATAGTGATGTTTTAAATAGCTGGCTAAAAGAGGTTCATCGCTGCAGCCCTGAAAGGCATAGCGTTCAAAATCAAACCAGGGAATCCAATGAACCACAAAGGGGCGGACTTCGGAAAAGAGGGAAGCCGTCTTGGCGTCGGACTGAAGGAGGTTGCGTACATTCTTTGAATGATATGCCATCTGATTATTTCCGGAGTGGAAGGCGAGCTTTACCCCTTGGGCGCGGCCCAGGCTCGCCAAGTGATCCCGCATGCGGATCACGTCTTTTTCAACCTCCGGACAATTAATAAAAATGATATCCGGGGGGTGCGAAAAGAATTGCTCTTTTTCAATAATTTCAACATTGGATAATAGAGCTTTAAATCGCTCGTTTCCATAGCTGCCATAACGAATCTTGTGTTCCTTCTTCTTCTTTCCCGCCTTGCGCAGTTTCTTTGAAGAGGGAGGAGCAAGGGAATCCCCAGGAAGAACCAGCGTATGGCCTAAATACTCTAAAGCTCTTCCAAAAGAATAGGTTAAACTCCCGTGAATATTGGGGAAAAAGACCCTAAGCCCTTTTTTTTCTCTCTTTAGAACGCCGCCAAGAGCTTCTATGACCTCTTTTTTCTCTTTTCTCACCCAAACAGTCGTCCCCATCCCATCAACAAAGGGGATTTTCACATAATTTGAAGGAGCAGAGATTTTATCCCATCCATACGCCTTAGCCCCGCGATTCATCTCATGTGCAACAATGATGTCTGCCCGATCAAACAACTCAAGCACAAGATCGGCTTGATAAGAAATGGAAGAATCGACGAAGGCCGCTTCATATCTCCTTTCTTGAAAAAGCCCATCGCACAGTTTTTTCAATTCCAAAACATAGTGTGAATCATAAAGAGCCGCATCTTTGTGAAAAGAGAGAGCGCACCGGCTTGCAAAGCCAAGATGTGCGCTTCCGCGGTAGAGGATCGGCTTCCATCTCTTCAAGTGGCCAAAGAAATGCACACACTCTTGGTATCTTTGGTCTGAGCCTTCAGGAGCGAGGATTTCTACGGAGGTGACTTCTTTACAGTGATCCAAAAAATAGCGAGTTCCCTTTCCCATCCCAAACTCAAGAAGGCTCTTAACCTCCATTGTTTGAAAAAGTTTGGCAAAAGGAGGCACATCATCTGTCTCGCAAGAGTTGACTACATCGGCACGCACATAGGAGACAAAGCACATGAGCGAGGCAAAGCAAACCCATCTCCTTGAGTAGAGGAGAGTGTTCTTGCACCACGAGCTGCACTTAAGGACTCGAGCGGGTAAAGCCGCAGAAAGCTTCTTGCCTCCCATTTTCATCCGGCAACCTCCTCACCAACATGCGGCTGACGCAAAGTACACCAAAGCGAGTTCGGATTTTTACATCAACTCTCCTTTCTTTACAATTTTTTCTTTCTCACATCTAGTCTATATAATACTTTTATAATAGAGATTGATTCAGATAAAAGTTTTCTCTAATCGATCCGGCTTTGCCACTCAGCGCTTCTTGCCGCCTGTTTGAGGCTCGGGTTAATAACCTCGCCGGCTTTGCACGGAACAACATTCCTCTTGACGAGAAGCAAAGAGCAGGTGATCCTTTTTTCAAAAAGGAGGGAGCGCTATGAGTCAACCCAATTTCGAAGGAAAAAAGAAAGCTCTTGAGCTTGCCATTACCCATATTGAAAAGCAGTTCGGACAGGGATCGATCATGTCTTTGGGAAAACACTCCACGACACGTGCGATCTCCGTCATTAAGACGGGAGCGCTCTCTCTGGATGTGGCCCTGGGAATCGGCGGTGTTCCGCGCGGCCGCATTGTGGAGATTTATGGACCGGAGTCCTCGGGAAAATCCACCCTGGCGACCCATGTCGTCGCCAATGCGCAAAAGATGGGAGGGCTGGCCGCCTACATCGATGCCGAACATGCCCTGGACCCCTCCTATGCGGCAAAAATTGGAGTCAATCTCAACGATCTGATGATCTCTCAACCCGATTGCGGAGAAGACGCCCTAAACATTGCAGAGATGCTTGCGCGCTCCAATGCAATCGACGTCATCGTCATCGACTCCGTCGCGGCTCTCGTTCCCAAAAGCGAACTGGAAGGAGAGATCGGGGATGTTCATATGGGTCTCCAGGCGCGCATGATGTCTCAGGCTCTTCGTAAACTCACCTCTACCCTCTCCAAGAGCAATACCTGCGCCATCTTCATTAACCAGATGCGCGAAAAGATCGGCATCCTCTTCGGCAACCCGGAAACTACCACGGGCGGCCGCGCCTTAAAATTTTATGCCTCCATCCGCCTGGACATCCGCCGCATCGCCTCCATCAAGGGGGCCGACAATCGCGATATCGGCAACCGCGTCAAGGTTAAGGTCGTCAAAAATAAAATGGCGCCTCCTTTCCAAACGGCTGAATTCGACATCCTGTTCAATGAAGGGATTTCTCATTTGGGCTCGATCATCGACATGGGGATTGCCTCTCAGATCATTGAAAAAAAGGGAGCGTGGCTCAGCTACAAAAACAGCCGCATCGGCCAGGGAAGAGAGGTCGCCCGCGAAGAGCTCAAAAACAATCCTAAACTCGCAGAAGAGATTGAAGCTGCAGTCTTTGAATCTTGCAAGCAGTCGGGCATTCTTCCTAAAGAGGAGACGGCCGAAGACCCCGTCACCGTTTAACTCGACATGCAACTTTTTGGGCGCTCCTGCCTCGTCTATTTGCTCTCGGACATTCGGCCTATGGTCGAGTTTAACTCAACTTTGCAACTTTTTGGGCCCGAAGGCCTCGAGATATTTGCTCTCGGGGGAGTTATTTAAACCAGGAAGAGGTTAAAAACCCCTTCCTGGTTTAAAGAATCTCCCAGTTAGACCGTAGGTCGAACGTCCGAGAGCAAATAGACGAGGCAGGCGGGTCCAAAAAGTTGCAAAGTCGAGTTTAAGAGGCCATGCAAAGAATCGAGATGAGTTTTTCGAAAGAGGGGGACCAGATGGAGAGTTCTTTGGCCCCTTTCCGAAAGAGTTCCAGCTCTTTTTCAAAGAGCGTCCGGGCGCTCTCTCTCCCTAAAAGATGGACGACGTTCGAAGAGACGCCCTTGTCGCTATCTTGGCTCTCGTCTCCCATGTCGTCGGCAATTTGAAAAGCCATGCCAAAATGGTAAGCGCTCTCTTTCACTTGAGGAAGAGCGTCAAAAGCTCCTCCTCCAAAGAGCCAGCCTGCATAAAAAGCGACCTCAAAGAGCGTCACCGTCTTTTGGTAGAGGACTCGCTTGAGAGCATCGAATCCCCCCTCTTTTGGAAAGAGGTCGAAGAATTGCCCCCCGGTAGCTCCCGTAATACCGGAAGACCGAGAAGCTGCATTCAATACAAAGAGGGCCGCCCGATCGGCGACAAAGGAAAAAGAAGCGGGTGCAGAGCGCATCCTCTCTCCGCTCTTCACCAGCCACTCAAAGCCCGCCGTCATCAGGGCATAACTTGCAAGGAGGGCAACCGGCTCTCCATACATCTTGTGCAAAGAGGGCGCATTACGTCTTAAATCATCGTTATCCATGCAGGGAAGATCGTCTACAATCAGGGAAGCCGTGTGAAAAAATTCTGCCGCAACCGCCGCTTCCGCCACGTTCAATCCATTCCCAAGGGCCTCTGCAATAAGAAAGACAAGAAGGGGGCGGACTCTTTTTCCCCCGCTTTTCAAGGCGTATTCACAGGCGTCGCGCAGCTTGGTCTTTTCCCCAAAAAACGTCAAAGAGAGGGCAATCTCTTTTTCAATCAAATCCTTAAAATAATACAAGCGAGAAGTCGTCCCCTTTTCCTCCACGGAAGCCGTCATCGCCTCTTTCCCCCTTTGGCAATCAGCGCATGCGCACCGTGAAAGCCGCCAAAATTGAGACAGGGGAAAGCTACCGCTTGCTTCCCCAAAAGAGTCCCCGGATTGGAGACGCCGTTGCACCCCAGATGAGAGCCGTCTCCGGCAATCAAACCAAGCTTCTTGCAGCCCGTCTCAATCCGCTTTCCCCTAATAACGACCACGACCGG
This sequence comes from Chlamydiae bacterium RIFCSPLOWO2_12_FULL_49_12, assembly GCA_001796315.1. GTDB lineage: Bacteria > Chlamydiota > Chlamydiia > Chlamydiales > Rhabdochlamydiaceae > 2-02-FULL-49-12. The sequence continues at coordinate 1,210 of MGME01000041.1, read as the reverse complement.
AGCTTTATCAAATCTCAAATTAGAGCAAATAAAACCAGCTCCAAGATTAACACCATTTCCTAAAATAGAATCCCCAACATAATTAAAATGGGCGATATGCGCTTCGTTCAACGCAATCGTGTGCTTGACCTCTGATGCGTGTCCGATCACACAGCCGTCTCCCAAGATCACGGGACCGCGAAGATAGGCGCCCTGTCGAATCGTGCAGCCCGCTCCGATCAGGCAGGGACCGCGGAGATAGCTTCCCTCCTCAATAACCGTCCCTTTTCCGATCGCAATGCTCTCAGGATGCACGAGCGTAGCGGCAGAAGGAACGGCGCACTCAATCCCCCCCAAAGAGGCCTTCTTGAGATAGGCCTCCATTTGAATAAGCGCCTCCCACACAAAGCGGCACTCTTCAAAGAGCGCTGCATGCGAAAATTTTTCCAAATCAAAGAAGGCATTTGGGGTTAGCTCTTCCATCAAGCGAAGATCTTAACTGAAGAGAGGGAAGATTTCCCACAACTTTTTTCTGAAGAAGAGAGTATTTATTTATTAACTTCTTCTTTCTTCGAAAGATGTGGAAATGTCGAAAACAGCTCCTTTTTTATAGAGAAAACGCACTGTTCAGAACTTGTCAACAGAAGGTGAAAAAGTCGTTCTCGTTG
>MGME01000041.1:0-557 GCA_001796315.1 Chlamydiae bacterium RIFCSPLOWO2_12_FULL_49_12 | reverse complement strand
TTGTCAACAGAAGGTGAAAAAGTCGTTCTCGTTGTTGAAAAACGGGCAAGCGAACCTCTTATGAACAGAGTTTTGAACAACCGGTGTTGATTTTTTTAGATACGTTGCTCATGGTAAAAAAAAGAGAAGGAGCAAATCCGGTGGAGAGAGAACTTTAAATATGAGCATTCGTAAATCCGACTATACGGTTCATCCGGTTTTTTTAAATCGCTGGTCCCCTCGTTCTTTGACCGGAGAAGAGATTTCCGACGAGGAGCTCTTTACTCTCTTTGAGGCCGCCAGATGGGCCCCTTCCAATTACAACAGCCAGCCGTGGCGGTTTTTCTATGCTAAAAGACAAACTCCCGAGTGGGAGCTTTTTTATCAACTCCTGGTTCCCTACAATCGGCAGTGGACAAAGAGAGCAGCCGTTCTGGTTGTGATGGCCTCGAGGCAGAACTACGAGTTTGATGAAAAACCCAATCCCACCCATAGCTTTGATACGGGAGCCGCGTGGATGAGCCTTGCTCTTCAGGGATTCATGCGCGGATGGGTGGTCCATGGGATGTCGGGCTTTG
>MGME01000040.1 GCA_001796315.1 Chlamydiae bacterium RIFCSPLOWO2_12_FULL_49_12 | reverse complement strand
TCGCACCCTTCTTGGATGTATTCTTGGGCTTGTAACACCGCTTGGTGCGCGCTTCGATTCGGTCTAAATCCATAGCTGTGCTTCGAGAATGTGGTATCGAAAACAAGGACCAATTCTTGATGTATTGCCTGCTGGATAATGCGATCCATGACTGTTGGGATTCCCAATCGTCGAACCCCACTGCCATCCGGTTTCGGAATTTCCACCCTTCTTACTGGGATTGGGCAGTACTTTCCATCGAGAATGGACTGTTTGATTTGAGGCCATCTTTCTTGCATGACCTTCTTGATCTCTTCAGTAGTTATACCGTCTATTCCAGGAGCGCCCTTGTTGCGTTTGACCGCCTTAATGGCCTCCTGTATGTTACATTCATCCACAATGCCTTCTATCGTGGCGACATAGACATCGTGGCTGCTAGGTAGGATAGAGTTTTCCCTCTCTGCCTTGACAGCCATTGCGCTGCTTAGAAGCGAAACGGAACTCTCTTCCGATTCTTCTGAGTTAGCTTTGGATTTCTCCTCTTTTCTGCAATTATCTGTTGTCATAGAAGTTTGGCTCTCTCCTTCGTTTTCATGTTCGGACCTTCAGCGTTAAAAACAAAAAAAACGCCTAATACGTCGTCTGCTGACTGCTACATCGTTCACGTCACCCCTCCGGGACACCGCTAGCTCTGTCGTTCCCCTCTTTTGTCGGGTATTAGTCAGGCGTGAATGCAGCTCTCACCGGGTAATTCGCTACACTTTCCTGCTAACCCGTCGCATATACATAAACCCTTCTGAGTAAGTATTGGACTTTAGACTCTTCCGCGTCCTTATCCTAGGGCCACTGCCTCATATGCGCTTCCTGTTCGTCAGGTCAGCATTTTGTATACGGCTTTCTTCAGATTCCACCTCGCGATGGACACCCTTGCCTTCTCTAACGGTTCTCCTTACTAGAGCCCGTAAAGGACTTTCACCTTTTAGTTTAGCGACATACCGGTCGCACGGAAGGGGTTTTTAACCCCTTCCTGGTTTAAATAACTCCCCCGAGAGCAAATATCTCGAGGCCTTCGGGCCCAAAAAGTTGCAAAGTCGAGCTAAGGGAGTTATGAACAAAGTTTCCCCATCTTTTTGCGCTCGGTTTAACATCGCTCCAGGCCTCTCTCTTGCTCTCTCGAGAGCTCATTCTTATGTTATTGAATTTCAAGATGTTAAAACTCATCTTCACACAAATTTTAAAAAGCAGCTTAGACCTTTCTTAATCCGTGACTTGCGGAAATTCGCCTCCATTTTTAAGCAACTTTTCAACAAACTTTCCACACCCCTTTATCCCCTCACGCTTTGGAATCCGACTACCCTCGACCTTAGCGAACAAAAAAGAGACCTTGATTCCGCATCTCCTTTTCCTGTAAAATCTCCATTCAAAACAAAAACTTTGCCAAAGAGCTCTCTTGTACTCCTTAAGAAAATCGAAACACCTTTTGTTTCAGTTTGCCTCTCGTTTCAAGCGAAAAAAAAGGAAGCTTAACGCTTCTCAAAAAGACCAGCTCGCCGGGCTGCTCTTTTCATTGCAAGAGGCCATTGAGGCTAAAGAGCGCAAAAGAGCTGATCAGCTGGCGAAAAAGCTGGAGCAGGTCGCAAAATTAAATCTCAAAAAGAGCCGTTTCCAAAAGATCCGGGACTCGCTCTTTGCTCTCGGCTTTGCCCTTCTCGCTGCCATTGCCATCCGCAGTATGTGGTTTGAGTTTTATGAAATTCCATCCGGCTCGATGCGCCCGACTTTCAAAGAACAGGACCGGCTTGCCGTCTCGAAAACGGATTTCGGAATCAATGTTCCTCTTCAGACGGCTCATTTCTACTTTGATCCCGATCTCGTTAAAAGAAATGCGACGATTATTTTTACCGGCGCGAATATGGATATTCGCGACGTCAATACGCGTTATTTCTATCTCTTTCCTGGAAAGAAGCAGTATGTCAAACGTCTTATTGGAAAACCCGGAGATCAGCTCTATTTTTATGGAGGCCTCATTTATGGAATCGATCGCAAGGGACAAGATCTTTTGCCATCGCTTCCGGAGATAGAACACATCCCTTTCATCCGTTTCGAAGGAAAAGTAGTCACTCCCCAGTTTCCCCTGCAAGGCCTCTATTCTCCCATCGTTTTAGAACAGATGAATGAGCCAGTGGCCAAACTCTATCTCCTGCAAAGCAAGCAGGTCAAGGGAGAGATGGTCGCTCCCGGGATAGCAGACTACGGGGATTTATGGGGGATCAAGAATTTCGCTCAAGTGCGCCTGCTGACTAAAGAACAAGCCAAACAGGCAGCAAACGAAGATCTCTTTGAACTGCCCGAAGGAGAACTCTATCTCGAGATCAAACACAACCCCTCCCTTCACAATCTGCGGTTGGACCGGGACTTTTTGAATCGCTATCGCCCCGTTTTACATCCCCAGACTTCCTTTCTTCCCCTGAACAGGAACCATCTGGAAACCCTCTTTCACAACCTCTATACGGCGCGCTTTGTCATTAAAAATGGTTTTGCCCTGCGCGCAGGCAGCCACCCCGCCAACAACCTCTTTCTCCCCCATCTCTCCTCTATTCCAGATGGAACCTATGAATTTTACAATGGAAAGGCGTACAGGATTTTATGGCAAGGGATCACCAAAGAGCTTCCAAAAGATCATCCGCTTTGTCAATTTGACACCCGCCATCTCCAGCTGCTCTTTAATTTGGGAATCGAATGGGATACCCGTTTCTCCCCTGATACTACGCAAAACTCGCTTCTCCCGGCGCGGTATGCCTATTTCCGCACAGGCGATTTCTATTTGATGGGAGCGCCGATCCTAAAACAATCCGACCCTGTTTTGACCGCTTTTGTCACAAGAGAGCGTCGCAAAGCAGCCGGCTCTACCCCCTCGAGGCCCTATCTTCCCTTCATAGATGCAGGCCCTCCCGTAAAAACAGATGGAACGCTCGACAAAGAACTGATTAAAAAATATGGACTCCTGATACCTCCTACGTCCTATTTGGTATTAGGAGACAACCATGCCATGAGCTCCGACAGCCGAGACTTTGGTTTCGTCCCCGAGGAGAATTTGCGAGGAGCGCCCAAATTCATCTTCTGGCCTCCGGGAAGCCGCTTCGGCTCTCCCTCTCAACCCGGCTACCCTTTGTTTGTCACTCCGCGGTTCATCGTTTGGGGAGCGGCCCTTTTCGCGGCGCTGATCTGGACTCTTTTCCGCTATCGCTCGCGAAAGCTCCCGCTTATACCCAAGTAATCTCGATCTTTGTCGGTTCGCCATTCAGATCCCATTCCTTTCCATTGGAGCAAGGTTTAAAAAAGACTTGAGTCGCAAGCACTTCATGGCAGATGTAATCACAATGCAAATCAAACGCCTTCTCAACGCGATCCGTTGTCTCAATCGTCACTTGAATGCGGTCGGAAACATGAAGAGCGGCGTCTCTACGCATCGTATTAATCTTGTTGACAAGCTCTCGCGCGAGCCCCTCCATGAGAAGATCTTCGTTAAGCGTCGTATCAAAAGCCACGCTCACTCCCGCCGCCGCCAAGGCGACCACCCCTTCTATGATCTTCCTTTCCACCGCAACATCTTCTAAAGTGAGCACAATCTCTTGGCCCTCGATAGAAAGAGGCAAAGAGGCTCCATCAAGAAGGCGCTGGAGATCAGAACGGCTGAATTGAGCAATCGCCTTTTCTAAGGGTTTTATCAAGCGGCCGACTCTTTTTCCCAAGATGCGATAATTTGGCTTGGCAATCAGCTCAAAAAACTCCGATTCGTCTGTTTTGAACGCGACCTTTTTGACGTTAAGCTCCTCTCTGATCAAGCTCTCTTTTGATTTAAGAATACGCAGTCTTTCTAAATCAAACGTTGCGACAAAGGCGCATCTTAAAGGCTGCCTCACTTTCAGCCGTTGTTCCTTGCGCAGTGCATGTCCTACACTCACCACGTCCTGAACCGCTTCCATCTCTCTTTCCAACTCCATATCGCGCAGGGAAGACTCATACGAGGGAAAATCACAAAGATGGACTGAAAGCGGGCCTGTCTCTTTCTTCAGCCCTTGATAGAGCCTCTCTGCAAGAAAGGGAGCAAGCGGAGCCACCACCCTGCTGAATCGTTCAAGGACTGTGTAGAGCGTTAAAAAAGCCTCGCTTCGATCCTCGCTCTCAACATCTGCCCAAAAGCGGGGGCGGCACCTGCGGATGTACCAGTTTGTCAGATGCTCGACAAAGGTGATGAGCAAAGCGACTGCCTGATCGATCCGGTAGCTGTCCAGAGAGGCCGTCACTTCCAGAATGACTCGCTGAAGATAGGAGAGGATCCAGCGATCCATCTCGCTTTTTGGTTTTTGAAAAGGACGGGGCTTCCACTGATAGATAACAGCGTATGTAGAGAGAAAATGGTAAGCGTTCCAAAGAGGGATCAGAAACTGGCGCAACACAAGCTCTACTCCCCTTTCTGAAAAGCGCACATCCTCTCCTGCAACGGCAGGCGTGTGCATCAAGTAGAGACGCAGGGCATCTGCTCCATACTGATCCATTACAGCTGTTGGCTCGGGATAGTTTTTGAGCCGCTTGGACATCTTTGTCCCATCTTCTGCTAAAATGATTCCGTTAACGATGACATTTTTGAAAGCAGGCTGATTAAAAAGAGCTGTACTGAGAATGGTTAAGGTGTAAAACCATCCCCTCGTCTGATCAATCCCTTCTGCAATGAAATCGGCGGGAAAGGCTTTTTTTGTCTCCTCTTCGTTTTCAAAGGGAAAGTGGTTTTGCGCATAGGGCATCGACCCCGATTCAAACCAGCAATCAAAGACCTCGGGAATTCTTTTAAAGAGCATGCCTTCTTCTTCAAAGGTGAGATCGTCGAGATAGTGGCGGTGCAGATCATCGATCTTTCGGCCCACCCTGTTCTCAAGCTCCTTCACGCTGGAAAAAATACGCACTTCTCCTTTCTCCGATCGCCAGACGGGAAGTGGGGTTCCCCAATAGCGGTTGCGAGAGATCGCCCAGTCTCGCGCGCCCTCAAGCCACTTTCCAAAACGGCCCTTTTTGATGTGATCGGGAACCCAATGAATCTCTTCATTGACCTCTAGCATCCTCTCTTTAAGTTTTTCTACGGCTATAAACCAGGTGTGCACCGCTTTGTAGATGAGAGGAGTATCCGAGCGCCAGCAAAAGGGGTAACGATGGCGCACCTGTCCGTGATGAAAGACTCTTCCCCACTCTTTTAACCGCTTGATGATCCGTTTATCGGCGTCTTTGACAAACTCATTTTCGTATTCGGGAATTTCCGCTGTAAATTTTCCATTTTGATCAACGGGACAGACCGGTTCGATGCCGTAGCGCGCAGAGACAAAAAAGTCCATCTCCCCAAAGGCCGGCGCCATGTGAACAATCCCTGTCCCTTCATCAATCGAGACAAACTCGTCCGTTAAGACACGAAAAGCCTTGGCCTCGCGTTTTTTGGAAAAGTAATCAAAGAGAGGGACGTACTCTTTTCCCTCCAACTCTCTTCCTTTAAAAGCGCCCACGACTTCGAAGGCGTCGAGATCTTGAAGCACCGCTTTCATTCGCTCTTTTGCCAAGATGTAACACTGACCGGTCTTCTTTTCCCTGGCCTTGACATAGTCGAGATCTCCATTCACCGCCACGGCAAGATTTGAAGGAAGCGTCCAGGGAGTCGTCGTCCATGCCAAAAGAGCCGTCTTCTCTTCTCCTAAAAGAGGAAATGTCACGGTGAGAGCAGGATCGTCTATATCCTTGTAATTGAGATTCGCCTCAAAATTGGAAAGAGGAGTTCCCAGCTTGGCCGAAAAGGGCATCACTTTAAAACCCTCGTAGACAAGGCCCTTTCCAAAGAGCTGTCCAAAGACCCACCAGACCGACTCCATGAAACTCTTGTCCATCGTCTTGTACGTCTTGGAAAAGTCCACCCAGCGCCCCGACCGCGCCACGACCTCTTTCCACTCCCGCGTGTAGCGCAAGACAATCGAGCGGCACTCCTCGTTGAAACGAGAGATTCCGAAGGCTTCGATGGCCGGGGCTCCGGAGAGCTCCTTGGCTTTTTCAATCTCATTTTCAACCGGCAACCCATGGCAGTCCCACCCAAAGCGGCGCGGGACGTAAAACCCCTTCATCGTCTTGTATCGGGGAATGACGTCTTTTAGAGTGCCGGCAAGAAGATGTCCGTAGTGCGGAAGACCCGTTGCAAAAGGCGGACCATCGTAGAAGGAAAAGAGAGGCTTTCCTTCTCTTTGTTGAAGACTTAGCTCAAAAATGCTCTCGTCCTCCCAGAATTTGAGAATCTTTTCCTCTTCTTCAGGAAAGCTCCCCTTGGTCTCAGCAGCAAACATTTTCCTACCTTATTTTAAATTCGAGTCAAAAAAATCTTATCCCAACCTGTTGATTTCCAACAACATCTCTCTTTCTTTTCAAGACTTTCTCACATCCTGCTTCCCTAATCCTCTTACAATAAAAGGCTTAAACCCTTGACATTTTCTCTTCAAACGGAAAAAATATTCTTGTTTATGCTATAATACTATTGGGGGTGAATAGGTATCGACTTAGAAACAAGGGAATAGTGGCATGCGGAGGATGTCGGTTGGCCTCCTAAATCATCCGGCAAAAAAACAAATGCAGATACTTCAAGCAAAGTCATTAGCGTTGATTTCAGCGTTAATGCAGCAGAAGCAATTGCAGCTTAATTGCGCCTAACCCGCGCTGCTTAAGCCGGTAGCCTAGGGCCCGACCAGGAGCGCTAGTCCTACTGTCATCAACCCTGGTATGAATCCTCCCCTTGCTCTTTGAGGGAGAGGTTCGAGAACCAAAAAGGGCAAGCTGATCTGTTTATGTGGCATCTTCCAGCGCAGCTCAGCTTTCAACCAGGAGATGCTAAGCATGTAGGCATTGCTCCTTTCGTTTGCTAAGGACGAGAGTTCGATTCTCTCCACCTCCATTTGATGGGAGGCGTTCAGAACTTTCTGAACGCCTTTTTTTTCTCTATGTCCCTTGACTCCGGGGTGTGACAAACGTTCGAAACGAACGTCTGTTATAGCATTTTTGCAGGTCCATGTTTAACACATTTTTTGTCTCACTTTTCTCAGCTAAACTATAGGCAGGAATCGACTTGGACAATTTCGTTTTGACAAGCTCCCGTTTCGGGAGTTTGTCACACTCCACCTTGACTCTACAAAAAATCTTCTATAAAATTACATTCTCGCAACCCTGGAAAGTCAAAAATGGATCTCGGATATGTAATTATTTATGTAAAACCGATGAAAAAACCGTATGGACAAACAGTCTCCTACGTAAAAGACAATAATGGCTGTCTCGTTGAAATCTGCAGTTCTATAGAATGAAAAACCTAAAAGACTTAAAAAAAACGCCGGAAAAGACACTCTTGAAGACTTGTCTCTTCTGGATATTCACACAGTCGAAGAGCTATCGCACCAAGATCCAACCGCTTTATTTCAAGAACTTGAAAGGCAAATACAAAAAAAACAAGATCCCTTTTATAGGATTATTAAGCCGAGAGAATGTTCCTCTCTTTTTTTAACTAGAACAATTAAACAACTATGTTTACAATTTAAATATGGGAAATAGTTTTAATATTACTGTTCACGACGATCGCGGGCATTATCAAGCAGAACTTGTAGAACTATCCCCGAGTGCTACACCATTAGCTTACTTATCATTTGGAGGAAAACGCTACTCCATCAATGCTAGAAATGCAGACCTCTTAAAAGTATTGGACATACTAAATGTCCTCTATCCAGGAGCTGTTACTTCATCCGCTGCTTTGCCAAACCGAGTTTCTAGAGCAAACGCTTGCTTAGAATCATTATCTCGACAGACTACCATGGCATCTGGTTTAGGCGGATCAGCTACTGCTTCAGCAAGTTTAGATGCAACAAATCCATGGCTTGCAAGTGATAAGGCATATTTAGCAAATATCAAACAATCCTTTGCGGAAAAATACTTGGCGAAAAAAGAAGCTGACCCAGCCCCCCTAAAAGGTTTTTTGATCCACGCCACTCATAAGCAAAGTGATATTGCAGATTTTGCAAGGCGTTTTGATGAAGCCTTTTCTACAAAGGATCCTAAATTATTTCTACCCCTATTAGATCACGTTTCAGAATATGAATTAATAGAACTTATCGAAGCTGAAAGATTTGACATTCCCTTACGCCAGAATATTTTTCCCAATAGTTTTATATTCACACAAGAATCTTTAAGGGCTCTTGATTCATACATTCACGATCCAAAGGTGGGATTCTCCGGAGTTATCACATTGCAAGACACCAAAGGAGCCTATACCTTAGGATCAAAAGATATCGATCCTGCAACTCCTTTTGCTATTCATTCGATAGGCAAAGTTTTTACAGGTATGCTTGCTCTAAGGTTAGTTCGTGAAGAGATAATACCCGAAAAAGCCCTGAACGATCCCGTCCAATTAAGTGAGGATGTTTTAGCTGCACTGCCGGATGCGATACGGACTCACATCAAAGTAAATAAACCGACCTTAAAACAGTTAATGTTGCATCAAGGGGGCCTTGGAGATTATCTAGTCAACTACAGTTCAGACATTACTGAAGCAGTTCTTTCCGGAAAAAGCCCTCCTGAAATGAACCGTCCCGAAGATTTTTTACGTTACGCAGAAGCAACGACCGGTCCCCTAGGAGAGGAGCATTATAGTAATCTAGGCCTACTCCTTGTAGGGCTTTCCCTCCAACATCTTACAGGCACCCACTTTGACACCTTATTACAAGATCATATTACCAAGCCTGCCGGCATGACATGCTTCACTTCAAAAAAGCCTGATGGAGCCAGATGGAATGCATTGGATCCTACGGCAGAACACATTTGTGGAAGCCCTGCAGGAGGCTATTGGACCACAGCGACAGACTTATGTCGATTTGGCACCTGGGCTTCTTCGCAATGGGCAGACCCTCGCTTCCTGGCGCTTGTTAAAGAGTATGGTGGTGAATTTTATTCTAAGGATGAAATTAGTCACTCAGGCGGTATTACCTCAGCCTCTGCTTATCTTTCTGCATTTCCTGAACACGGAGTGACAATCGCCATTGTGTCAGATAAGAAACATCCCGGAGCTAAAGAAATGAATGATGCCATCAGAAGTCATATGCTTCATGTCGACTAATCCGCTTTTACTAGCAACTAGTCATATAATCGAGATTTTCGATTGGTGTCCATGTCCCGACTTTGACACCTGATTTTTGTAAGATTCATAAAATCAGTAGATTAGAAAAAATAAAATCGCGTGTGCCACTACATTTGTGCGCGATTCATGATTTTTAGCTTCAAACATTCTCCTCTACGCACTTCAGCAATCTTGGAGGGATCGGAGCACCAATTGTTGCAAACAACCGCGCAGCATTTCCCTTGATATCGCTACGAACCCAGACGCGAGCATTTTTTACTGACACCGGAATCGCCCGAACTTCAGCCAACTCTCTCATTGCCTCAACTACTGTTAGAGGGCGCTCTTTGATTGTTCCTTCTTGAATCGCAATGCTTTCCAGAGTAATACCCTTTTGACGGAGCAATTTAGTAATTTGTGCTTCGCAAAAATAGGCTAAAAAACACATGGTGAGATGCCCCTTAATTCGTTGATCTGTCCAATGATACACCGGACGAGCTCTAAGTGTTCCCTTAATTTCACCGAATGCATCTTCCACTATCCATAAATGCTTGTAAGCCATGATAACATCGGACGGACTCATTCGATCGACCGGAACATTGGTGACCAGGCCAAAAAATCCATCCTTGCGTGATTCTGCGGCAATCACAGCCTCGTCAAGTTTGGGTTCTCCTTTTTTTAACCCAGTCACGTATTTCCGATAGTTTGTGTTGGATACAAAATTTCTCGGGGTACTCTTTTTGGTTAATTTCTTCCTGATCTTTGACAAGATATCTTCTCGGGTTTCCCTATCACGCTCGGCGCGTTTTTTTGACCATGTGATAATGCAACGATCTCCATTATGAGTGGTTTCATAACATTCCAACTCATCATTCATTTTTGTAAAACGGCTGCGATCGTAAAACTCATCGTGACGTCGCTTAATCACTCCTAGTTTCATCCCGACAATGAATTCGCCATGTTCTTCGTTCCCACAGTGGGCGCGAATATGCTCCAAATTTTTCGCGGAAAAAAGTCCACGATCGGCCACAAAAATAAAGCGCCGTATTTTGAATTTCTCGCGCATGCGTTTGACGATATCAACGAGGGTAGCCCCTTCAAACATATTCCCGGGGTACACTTCAAATCCAAGTGGAATACCATCGGTATCGACAAGCAATCCCAATACAACTTGTGTGCAATCACTGCGCATCTCTTTGGAATATCCGAAACGACATAACTCCCCAAGGTCCTCTCTAGTGCTCTCAAATCGCAACGTAGTGAGGTCATAGAGCACTACGTCAACCGATACGTTCAAAAGATCGCGGTCATGCCAGTATAAATCTTGCTCAATCTGTTCTTGATGTTGGCTGAGCAAATCCAGTGTTCGATAAAGGTGGTGTAATTCATCCTTGCCGGAGAGGATTTCCGGGTATAGTTTGTCTTGCCAATGTTCGAAAATCTTCAATTTCGAGCCCGGATTGAGAAAACGACATACGATCATTGTAAAAACAATGCGTTCGAAATTGAACTGCAGTTGAGAGTGCTGTGCGGCAATCTTTGCGAGAAGCGGCTGAATGCCAAAACAAGCAAAGATATGCTGTAGTATCAGTAAGGGTCCCAGAATATAGGTGTCCTTTATTTCCAAAGCCTTAGCTGCATCCAGAGCGGTGAGCACATCTTTATGTCGACTGATAGCTGCTATTAGAGCATCGAGTCGATCTTCTCCCACTTTACCGAGAGACAACAAAGTACGTTGTCTTACCTTGCCTTGATCCCGGTAAGATTCTACGAGGTGATAGTAGCCCTGTCCTTTCCTATTGGTAGTGATTCTGATAAACATGACATGGTCATATACCATGTCCACTTCATTTTTTGCAAATTTTCATTCGAAATTTTTTGGCCTGTGTTCACTACGTTTTTCATTTTTTTGAGGTGCCTCTCATAGACAAGATAACCCCAAAAATGGCCTTCAGGTGTCAAAGTCGGGAATTAATTACAAGATGGGAGCCGCTCTCCCAAAAGACGGCCTCAAAAAATGTACAAAGTCGAGGTTAAGAAAACGCTACTCGGTTCATTTGATTTCCGGTAATTTTTTTATACAGAGTATCACCAATAGCTTCACCTATCGCCGGCAATATTTTTTGGATGATTACTTCTAAAGCCAACCGTAAACCACCCCCAATAGAAGCAATCGTATATTTTACAACATCTCGATCAAAATCGTCTGAAAAGATGGCACAAGCAGTAATGCCCATAAAAGCCCATCCCCCAATGATAGCAAGAGCAACTCCTGCTACAACTGCTGCAGTGGATGCTGCAGAAGCCGCCACGACTATGCCTGCTCCGGCAGTGGCTAATGCAGCGGTATCCATAGCTGTCGCTTTCCAAAAAACTTCCATATAGATCTCCTTAAAAAAATTAAAACTAAAACCTTACAATCCAAGTGATGATATTCAATCCCACAAGATTGTTGCAACTTCCAAGTGATTATAGTGTGGAAACGCACAGGCATTCCTTGACCCTCTGGGAATAGAGCAAATTCCTTGCGTGAGCGGCTTTAAAAGATAAAATAGACGTGTAAAATTATTTTTTACATCCTAGGCGGGGAAGCCTGACAACGATGACCGTCTAAAAGATGGGAATAACGGGCATGTAAAATTCCAATTTTTGCGATTGAGATGCGTAGCGCACAGACTGTGGAAACAGGACTCATTTGTTCGGCGCCTTACCGATGGCTGTCAGCGCCCGTTTCGTCAGCTCGATGCGCTTATCATCTCGCAACTGGCCGAGCGTCACATAATCACTTGCAGATTGGCAGCTCTCCATTGCATTCTCAATCTCTTTTTCAAGATGATTCCATTCTTCAGGATAGCGGGCTTGAAGGGCTTGGAGCCATTTCTCTTGTGTGATAAGAAAACGGCACCTTTCCCCGTCATCGTTTTGTTTCTTCAGGACAAACTCTGCTGCCTCGTCGA
>MGME01000039.1:67315-83042 GCA_001796315.1 Chlamydiae bacterium RIFCSPLOWO2_12_FULL_49_12 | reverse complement strand
TCGCCACCAAGAGTTCATATCGACGTGGCGGTTTGGCACCTCGATGTCGACTCATCGCATCCTGGGGCTGGAGAAGGTCCCAAGGGTTTGGCTGTTCGCCAATTAAAGCGGTACGCGAGTTGGGTTCAAAACGTCGTGAGACAGTTTGGTCCCTATCTGTTGTGGGCGTAGGATACTTGAGAAGAGCTACCTCTAGTACGAGAGGACCGAGGTGGACGAACCAAGGGTGTGCCGGTTGTACTGCCAAGTGCATAGCCGGGTAGCTATGTTCGGAAAGGATAAGCGTTGAAAGCATCTAAACGCCAAGCCTCCTTCAAGATAAGGTATCCCATGAGACCCCCTGAAGATGACAGGGTTGATAGGTTGGGTGTGTAAGCGCAGCAATGTGTTTAGCTAACCAATACTAATCGGTCGATTGGCTTGATCACTTTTTTTTCTTTTCATTATCGGCATGGTTGCAATCATTTGGATTGCAGGCTTGTCCATGATGATGAAAAGCTTAAAAAAACGAAGTGAAAAGCGACATTAATTTATTTCGCATGTGAGAGAGAGCTCCTCAAGCTCCATTTTAGTTAAGTGCAGAATGATCTCTTCAGAGATAACCGCTTTAAGATAAAGTTTTGGTGGCGACTTTAGAAAAGGTGAAACACCTGATCCCATTCCGAACTCAGAAGTTAAGCCCTTTTTCGCCGATGGTACTACGCACGAGAGTGTGGAAGAGTAGGGCGTCGCCACTTTTTTTTTATGACCCCTTAGCGCAAGTGCGCTAAGGGGTTTTTTTTTGTCGAGATTTCAAGTGTGCGCACATTCCATCCTGTTTGAAAAATTTGCTACCTCGTATAGTCAAAAAAAACTCTGGATAGCGGGTGTTGGCTTTTCATGAAATGCGTTCGGTATAAACCGCATCGGTCTTTGTTGAGACTCTGTTGTACGTCTCTTTTAATTTTTATCTTTTTAATCCCTTCCGTTCTTGTTGCAACGAATACAACGGTAAGCAATGCAAACGACTCCGGCGCCGGATCTTTAAGGCAGGCAATTACGGAAATCAATACTGTAGCAGATGGCTCTAATAACATTACGGTGAATGGTCCTTTTGCTCTTTCTCTGAGCTCTAATTTACCTACTTTAGGTTTTGCCTCCTCTCTTTTGAATACTCAATTTACTCTTCCGAGCGCTTTTCTTAATTTTACGATCGGCTCGATTGCTCTCACTTTCGATCAAACGGGAACTTCGATCTTTAACGGCGCTATCACGGGAGACGGTTCAGTGGTTAAGGCAGGAACCAATACTCTCACGTTGTCCGGGAGCAGCACCTATACCGGAGGGACAACTCTAAGCGCAGGAGTGTTGACGATTTCTCAAGACGGAAATCTTGGAGCCGCTTCCGGAGGGCTAACCTTTGGCGCCGGCACGCTTAAAGTGGCAAACGCCTCTTTTTCTTCGGCGCGCACACTCACTCTCACCGGCAGTGGGACAGTGGAGATTGATACGGGGACAACGACGCTATCCGGGGTCATTAGTGGAGGGGGTGGATTGACCAAATCAGGGTCCGGAACGCTCATCCTCTCGGGCGCCAACACATACACAGGCGGAACGACGGTGAGTTCGGGAACGCTTCAGGGAAACGCCACTTCCTTGCAAGGAGATATTACAAATAACGCCGCCCTTGTCTTTAATCAAACTGCGCCCGGCACCTATGCGGGTGTGATTAGCGGGGGCGGTAGCGTGACGAAAACGGGAGCCGACTCTCTCATCCTCTCGGGCGCCAACACATACACAGGCGGAACGACGGTGAGTTCGGGAACGTTGCAGGGCAATAGCACATCCCTGCAAGGCAATATCCTCAATAATGCCTTCGTGCTCTTTAATCAAACTGCGGCTCTCGGCACCTATGCTGGTGTGCTTAGCGGGAGCGGGAGCTTGACCAAAACGGGATTGCAAACCTTGATTCTTTCGGGCGCCAACACCTATTCCGGCGGGACGGCGGTGATTGAAGGGACTCTTCAGGGAGATGCCACGTCCCTGCAGGGCAACATCATCAATAACGCCGCACTCGTCTTCAATCAGGCGGCAGTCCTTGGCACCTATTCGGGAATCGTCAGCGGAAGCGGAAGCTTGACCAAAACGGGCGCGGCGACGCTCATCCTTTCGGGCGCCAACACCTATTCCGGCGGGACGACGGTGAGCGCGGGAACTCTGCAGGGAAATTCCACCTCCTTGCAGGGAAACATCTCCAATAGCGCCTCTGTGATCTTTGACCAGGGATTTAACGGCGCCTATGCCGGTAATCTGACCGGATTGACGGGGACGCTTCGAAAAACGGGCAGCGGGAACTTGTCTCTGTCCGGAGCGAATTCTGCGTTATCGACAACAGTTGCTGCCGGGCGGCTCTTGGTCAACGGCACACTGATAAGCCCTGTCACGGTCAATGCTGCAGGGGGGCTTGGCGGCGTGGGCGTCATTACCGGAAATGTCACCAATAGCGGAGTCCTTGCGCCCGGAGCGTCCATTGGAACCTTGACGATTATCGGCAATTACACGCAAGAGGTCGGGTCGAGTTTTGAAGATGAGATCACCCCTTTGGCTTCCGATCTTCTCACAATGACAGGGACCATGACGATCAATGGGGGAACGGTCATTTTGAGCCCCTTGAACATCGGGACGCGCTACCGCTCCGGTCTTCTCTACACCTTTTCCCATGCCGACGGAGGAGTGAGCGGCGCTTTTAATGCTCTTCGCATTGTCAATGACCTGCCGCTCTTTGTCGGAACGTTGAATTATTTGCCAAATGACGTGCAACTGGCCCTGCAGATGCTTCCTTTTGTCCAGGTGGTGAAAAAAGGCAACCCCGGAGCCGTCGCCCGCTATCTTGACACCTTAAATCCCCCTACGGGAAGCGACCTGGATTTTATTATGGCCAATCTCCAGGCCCTCCCCCTAAAAGAGCTTAAAGCTGCTCTGAATCAACTGCAGCCCGCTCTTTACAAGGGGCTGGTGATTTCTCAGGAAAACAACGCCTCTCTCTTGTCTGCTGCTTTAAGAGAGCGACAGGAAGCGCTCTACAAGGGTAGCTGTATTACGTGCGATGACGAAAAGAGGTGCCGTTATGCAGTCTGGACCGACACCTATGGAGATTTTTTTACTCTTCGAGGGGAAAAACGATTTGTCGGCTGGAGCGCAAAAACTTTTTCTCTTCTCCTCGGAGCTGATTACCTCTTAAGAAAGCATCTCTTGCTTGGGCTTCTTTCCGCGTACACAAACAGTAGCCTCGCCTGGCACCACTCCGCCGGAAGAGGAGGGATCAACAGTTATTACGGAGGGGTGTACGGATCGTATTTTCAAAAAAGATATTTTGTAGACGCCTCTGTGATTGCGGCTGCGAATCGCTACGAAGCGTCAAGAAAGATGCAGTTTGCAAACGTCAACCGAACGGCGAGGACAACCCATGGCGGCGAGAGTCTCATCGCCCATCTAAACGGGGGAGGGATCTTTCACTATGAAGAGCTCGAGATGAGGCCCTTCCTTTCGCTCGACTATCTGACGCTTCGAGAAGAGCGCTTTTCCGAAAGAGGCGCCCGGAGCGTGAACTTGAAAGTCAACGCCGTTTCGACAGAGATGGCGCGCTCCGAGCTGGGGCTCAAGTGTTCCAACTGCTACGAGTGGGATGAAACCAAGCAACTGATCCCCCAATGGAAAGTGAGCTGGATTTATGAAAACAGGATCGAAGGAAATGATTACACGGCCGCTTTCAAGGGGAGCGGAGGGTCTTTTAAAGTGGATGGTTTACATCCGAATCAAAGCCTGCTGGCTGTGGGTTTTGGCGTCACGATGCTCTTTGCCGAAGGGAAATGCTCCCTGTCTGCAAACTATGACGGAGAGTTTGGAAAAAACCGTAAGGAAAATCGCGCCCGCATCGAATTTATTTACAAGTTTTGAAAAAAAACACCTCTTTTCATTAGGGTGAAGTGCTGGGGAGCACAATGATAAAGAAGCTTGATTGGATGCTCTCGTTTTTTATCCTGCTGTTGTTGCCTGCAGCCGTCTGCGGCGGCTTAACCCAAGGCTGGGATGTCTACGACCTGTGGATGGTGCAGGAGGAAGATATTTCCTTTGGCAAAAAGGCTGCCTATGAACGGGGGCTTCAAGAGCTCTTTTCTTCGAAAAAGACCTCTAAAAAACAGTGGCCCTGTTATATCATTGAAGGGCTGGATGAAAGCAAATACCTCTTTCTTTATCCTTTAAAAAATTACGGCTCTCTCGACACCTATTTTGAAGAAGAGAAGAAGAGCGCGACAAGAGATGAAGAGCTTTTCGTGAATTTTTCGATCCGCGCGCTCTTGCACCGCTTGAGCGAGGCCTCTTATCTGCCCGATGTCTCACATGCTCATTGGGAGAAGACCCCCTTTCTTTACTATTGGGTGGTTAGCGTCAAAGCGGAGGGAGAAGAAGAGTTCGAGAGGCATCTTTTTGACCTTGTGCAAAAAGCACAGGAGGAAGCTTCGGCTCTTGCGTTTCGCTCCTGGAAGGTCACCTTCGGATTCGACCTTCCGAAATATATCGTTGTCCTTTTTGCGCCAACGCAAAAAGAACTTCTTGAGAAAATCGGCGGCTTTCCGCTCGTGACAGATGAGAGCCGCCGGTTTTTACGCGGATCTTACGAAGGGAAAGGGAGAGTACGGTCCGATTTGAAACAGCGCCCATGCCCTTGAAAATCCTGATTGGATTCTTGCTTTTGTCCTCTGCCTTCTTAGCTGCCGACGGCGGGACAGAGAGGCCTTTTTTTTCCGGACCGCTTTTAGCCAAGTCAGGCATGAACAATTTCAAAGGACAATGGACCCTTAACCCCTATCTTTACTTTACCCGAACATACGGCAGAACCGACGCCTCCTGGAAGCATCGCGCCATTCCAGACATCCATAACTCGATCTATTTTTTCAGCATCCAGAGAGGGTTGACGGACTATCTCGATCTTCAGGTTCTGCCGAGTTACCAGACGAATTGGAGCCAGGGGAGGCGCGCCTCGGGCTGGGCTGATTTCACCTTCATTTTTGGTTTGCAGTTGAAGGCAGCGGGCCATGACCTGTCAAAGAGCAATCTGAGGATCACTTTGCAGGAAGTTCTGCCCACGGCCCGCTACGATCATCTCAATCCCCAAAAAAAGGGATTGGACGGCTTGGGGGGAGGGAGTTATCAGACGAGGGCGACCTTTATCTTTGAAAAACTCCTCTTTTGGATCCCCTCGCATCCCATGGACCTGACGATCAACCTTGCCGTTAACTTTCCGGCAAAGGTCTCCGTCTCGGGTTTTAACAGTTACGGAGGCGGGCGGGGAACTCACGGAGTGGTCCGGCCCGGCACAACCTTTGTTTTTGACGGCGCTTTGGAGATCAGCTTGGCGCGCAAGTTCGCAGTGACCATGGAGCTCTTCGCGTTCTTGCAAAACAAGACGACCTTTTCGGGAAGACGGGGAAGGGATGAAGCAGGAAATCCCGCCTCCAGTAAAGCCCCTTCAGAGATTGCGGTCACTCTCGCTCCGGGATTGGAGTGCTTTTTCACTCGCGATCTCTTCCTTATCGGAGGCGTCTGGTTTTCGACGGCCTCCCGGAACAGCACGGATTTTGCGACGGGCATTCTTTCCTTGAATTACGATTTTTAAGAAACCGCTCCAAATGATACCGCGCTCTCCAAAACCAACTTTTGAGGTAACTATTCACCACTTCCCCCCTTTTTTAAGAGGGGATCGGGCACGCACACGGGCACGGACGCGGGCACGAAAGAAAAAATAGCTAGAGAGCCTTCATGCAAAGCCGACAGCAGTAAAGTTTTTATTCCTCATATTTAGCCGTTTCGTTACAGTGGCCTCTATGCATTTAGAGTCAATAGTTGCCATGTTAACGAAAATGGCTCAATGCACTTCTTTCGTGCCCGCGCCCGTACCCGTGTGCGTGCCCGATCCCCTTCTTTCTTAAAAAAGGGGAGTGGTGAATAGTTACCTTTTGAGTTCATTTGTATATAGTTCAGCGGTTAGCGGCAGAGCTTTTGATTTTGACAGCCCTCTTTTCGAAACTCCTGCAGCACGTGGTTTTTGACGCCCATCTCCCGCAACGCGAGCTTTACGTTGTCGAGATCTGAAGAAAAGAGAAGGGCGGGATGGACGGTTGTTCGAAATTCGTACGAAACGCCGCTTTTCAAGATCATCTCGGCGCTCTTTTTTGCCTTATCGCCGCTTTGGGGGCGGTCCGTGATCTTCTCGTAGGCGTCAAAAGGGGCCTTGATGTCCAGTCCGACCCAGTCGAGATAGCCGATGAGTTGCAAGAGGCGATCGGGATAGCAGCCTGCGGTGTGCAGGCCGATCTTAAACCCGAGCTCTTTAACCTCCCTGATGGCGGGAAGGAGGCCTGCGTGCGCGGTCGGCTCTCCTCCGCTGAAGACGACGGCATCCAAGAGGCCCCTCCGCCGCTTGAGAAGAGCAAGCGCGTCCTGCCACAGACCGCTTTTTTTCGAGGCTCTCTTGCGGACGAAGGGCTGCAGGTGGGGATTGTGGCAGTAGTGGCATCTCCACGGGCAGCCCTGGCAGAAGACAACAAGGCTAAAGCATCCCGGATAATCAATGGCTGAAAAGGGAACGATCCCGCCGATCGGAAGGGTCATGATCAAGGCGAGACGGCCGCTTCACGGAAAAACTTCCGCTCTTCAAATTCTCCTCTCTTTCCGATATTGAAAGAGGAGATAGGGCGGTGATACCCCATCACCCGCGTCCACACTTCACAAGGAGTCCTCTCTTCATCCTTAAGGACGACCGCTTCTTCTCGCTCTCTTTTAGCCATCTTGTTTGCTCCTTTTTTGAGCCATTAATTCTTCATCGCACTTTGGGCAGAATGGATGCGCGCCATTTAAGTAGCCGTGGTGGGGGCAGATCGAAAAGGTGGGTGTGATGGTGATGTAGGGGATGCGGTAGTTTTCAAGTGCGCGGCGCACGAGCTTTTTACAGGAGTCTGCGCTGGAGATCTTTTCTGTCATGTAGAGGTGGAGGACGGTTCCTCCCGTGTACTTTTTTTGCAGCTCCTCCTGTCTTTCCAGGGCTTCAAAGGGGTCATCCGTAGAATGAACGGGCAGCTGCGAGGAGTTGGTATAATAGGGTTTTTCATTCGTTCCTGCGTGGAGAATGCCCGGGAAGCGGGCGATATCTTCCTTGGCGAAACGGTAGGTCGTCCCCTCTGCGGGGGTAGCTTCGAGGTTGTAAAGATGGCCCGTCTCTTCTTGGAAAAGAGAGATCTTCGCTCGGATGCGGTCGAGAAGACGGCAGGCAAAGCGATGGCCCCATTCAGTGGTGATGTCCTGCTGATCTTTCGTGAAATTGCGGATCATCTCGTTGATGCCGTTGACCCCGATTGTCGAAAAGTGGTTTCTTAAGGTCCCTAAGAACCGCTTCGTGTAAGGGTAGAGCCCCTCGTCCATGTAGCGTTGGACCACTTTGCGCTTGGTCTCCAGGCTCGCTTTGGCCATCTCGAGCAGTTCGTCGAGATGGCAGTACATTTCCTCTTCTTTTCCGGCATGAAGATACCCTAAACGCGCGCAATTGATGGTGACGACGCCAATGGAGCCGGTCTGTTCCGAGGATCCAAAGAGGCCGTTGCCCCGTTTGAGAAGCTCGCGAAGATCCAGCTGCAGGCGGCAGCACATGGAGCGAACCATGTGCGGCTTTAAATCGGAGTTTAAAAAATTCTGGAAGTAGGGAAGCCCGTATTTGGCCGTCATGTTGAAGAGAAGATCCGTATTTTCCCCCTCCCAGGGAAAGTCGGAGGAGATGTTATACGTGGGGATGGGGAAAGTGAAGACTCTGCCCTTGAGGTCTCCTTCCGTCATCACCTCGATATAGGCCCGGTTGATCATATCCATCTCTTTTTGCAGCTCGCCGTAGGTAAAAGGCATCTTTTCTCCGCGCATGTAGGGATGCTCTTTTTTTAGATCTTCTGGGCAGGTCCAGTCGAAGGTGAGGTTGGTAAAAGGAGTCTGCGTCCCCCAGCGAGACGGGACGTTCAAATTGAAGATGAGCTCCTGAATTTTTTGTTTGACCGTATCGTAGGAGAGGTCGTCTCGTTTGATAAAGGGGGCCATGTAGGTGTCGAACGAACTAAAAGCCTGGGCGCCGGCCCACTCATTTTGCAGCGTGCCCAAAAAGTTGACGATCTGTCCGACGGCAGAGGAGAGGTGCTTGGGGGCGCTCGCCTCCACCTTCCCGGGGACGCCGTTAAATCCTTCCTGCAAAAGCGTGCGCAGAGACCAGCCTGCGCAATATCCTGCGAGCAGGTCCAGGTCATGAATGTGGAAGGCGCCGGAGCGGTGAGCGTTGCTGATCTCGGGGGTGTAGACATTGTTCAGCCAGTAATTGGCAGTCACTTTTCCCGAGATGTTGAGAATAAGCCCTCCTAAGGAGTAGCCCTGATTGGCATTGGCTTTGACGCGCCAGTCCCTGTTTTCCAGGTACTCGTCAATCGACTCCGCCACATGCACGACGGACTGTAGCCCTTTTTTCAACTCGTGATGCTGCTGCCGATAGATGATGTAGGAGCGGGCCGTGATGAAGCGCTGCTCTGTAATCAGCACTCTTTCCACTTCATTTTGGATCTCTTCGATCGTCGGGACCTTCTCGGCGCCACGCTCCTTAAGAAGGGCGCACACCTCGTCGGTTAGGCGCATCGACTCTTCGCTTCCGAACTCTTTGGTTGCGGCGCCGGCTTTGCGGATGGCGTGAAAGATGCGCATCTTGTCAAAGGGGATCTCTTCGCCATTTCGTTTGATCACCTTGGCGGGCAGAGCAGTTTTTTTGAGGGATTTTGTAAGCTGTGCGCTGGGGGCCATCTTTTTTTCTCCTGGTACCAGATATTGTAGTTGTTATGTCCTTTAGATACTAGAAATGGTAATCCGATGCAAGTTTTTTTGTAATTTCCTGATCCTCTTTGAGTTGGGGTCTGCTCTCTTTGCTGGGCGGAAAAAGCCGCTTATTAATGGAGCAAATTTATACCTCGAATAACCTCATAAGTTGGTTTTGGGCAACGCGCAAGCTCCGGCGATTTGACGTCTCGCAAGGAGTTGATCAAGCTAGCGCTCTGTCAACATTGAAATTACGGATGTGCGGCGCCAAAGCGCCGAATTTCAACGATCGCAAGTGCCATTTGTATTTCTAATACTAAGGCACTTGCGATCGTTGAAATTCGGCAGCTTTCGCGCTAGCGCATCCGCAATTTGAATGTTGACAGAGCGCTAGCCAAAAACAGAAGCGGGCGTTTCCTCGTGGCGGGAGATCTTTAAGGGGGGCCAAGCGCCATTTTCGACATAGGCTTTAAAAAGCCGCATCATCTTTTTCGTCTTTTCTCCGACGGTCCCCTTCCCGATAGGGCAGCCGTCGAGCAGCGTGACAGGAAGCACCTCTTTAGTTGTGGAGACGATGAGAGCTTCGTCCAGCTCCTGAATCTCTTCATAGGGGATGGGGCGGATCTCGATGGGAAAGTGCTCTTTTGCAAGGCGCAAGACGAGCGCGCGGGTGATCCCGTGGAGGATGCGCTCATCGCCCGGGGTGATCAGCGCCTCATTTTTAAAGGCAAAGAAATTGCTTGTCCCCCCTTCCAAAATCTCTCTTTTCTCATTTAAATAGAGCGCCTCGAACGCGCCCCACCGCTCTCCCTCTTTGACGGCTAAGGCGGCCGGAAGGTAGAAGAGCGTTTTACTCTTGGGGAAGGGACGCTCCAGCGTCGTGGTGCTGACGGAGACGCCCTGCGTGTAGAACTCTTCGGAAAAGAGAGTGAGAGGCATGGCCGAGATGAAGAGCGAAGCTTTTCTGTCGGCCAGGAAGCGGTGGCGGCTCTCTCCTCCCGTTAGGAGGATGCGGAGTGTAGATTCGTCTGAGGGCGCCCTCTCTAAAAGCCTTAGGAGGAGGGCCTCGATCGCCTCGAAGCTCTTGGGAAGCTCAAGCCCCACTTCTTTTGCCGAGTAGGCGAGGCGTATCAGATGGTCGTGGAGATGGAAGGGTTTTTTGCGATAGGTGCGCATGATGTCGCACACCCCCATTCCTCGTGTCAGCCCTAGATCTCCCAAGGGGATTTGGGCTTTGTCATCTGTTACAAAAGCATCATTGATAAAGTGATAGCTCATCGACGCCCCCTTTTCTCGACTTTACTTTTCGCTGACCTCAAAAGAGAGAGCCGAAGAGTTGCAAAGTCGAGCTTTGTACAAGGATTGTGGCGCATCGTTTGCCCGCCTTGCAAGAAAATTTCTTTTTTGCGGCAAAAAAAAGCTTCTTCCCCTTCCACAACCCCTCCTGAAGCCATTTTTTTGTTTTTATTTTATTGCATAATAAAAAAAATTGCAAAAGGGGGTTGCAGAATATAGCGAAAGGGCATATTGAAATTGTTGTTGTCAAACTTACACCATGCGGAGAAAAGTTATGGCCTTAAAAGAGACAATAGCATCCATGAAGACGCTGCTTTGCCACGTTACAAAAGATCTCGAAAAAGCGTGCGGGGGCAATAAAGCCGCCTCTCAGAGAGTGAGAACGGGTTCGATCAAACTGGAAAAGGTTGCCAAGAGATTTCGAAAAGAGTCCGTAGTTTCTGAAAAGAAGGGCAAAAAGGGAGGAGGCAAGAAGAAGGGCAAAGCCGCCCCGAAACGCGCCACCGCCAAGGCCGTACGCCGTAAGAAATAGTCGGTTGGCCGCGCCTCGGCAAGTGAGAATTTCCGGGGCTTTTTTTCTCTTTTTCCTCTATTCTTGCCGTCTATGGAAGCAAGGAAAGGACGTTGCAGCCACTTTCCCTCCTGCAGAGGATGCTCTTTTCAGCACCTCCCTTACGACGAACAGCTCTCCTTTAAGGAGAGCGCGCTTCGCGCTCTTTACGCTCCTCTTCTTAAGAAAGATCCCGCCTGCCTGCTTCCTGCTCTGGGGGCAAGGAGCCGATGGCGCTACCGCAACAAGATGGAGTTCTCATTTTCTCAGGATCGCTTGGGAAGGCGCTTTTTGGGACTCTACCAAAAGAGATCCCGCATTCTCACTCTTACCGAGTGCCTTCTTGCCCCGGAGTGGTTCCTTGAGGCCCTTGCGTATTGCTTTTCCTTTTGGGAAGAGAGCGCCCTTCGAGCCTACCATCCTTACAGCAATGCCGGCACGCTGCGCACGCTCACTCTTCGCGAAGGAAGGCGCACCCAAGAGAGGATGGCGGTTTTGACCGTCTCCGGCAATCCCGACTTTGCCTTGAGGGAAGAGCAGATTGCCGCTTTTGCAGCAGCTCTTGAGCCGTTGGGCGACCGCCTCTCTCTTTTTGTGCGCATCCATCAAGCCATCAAAGGGCAGCCCACCCGGTTTTTCGAGATCCATGTGAAAGGCCCCGCCTCCATAGAGGAACGACTCAACATCGGCGGCCGCGAGCTTCTCTTCAAGATCAGCCCCTCTTCCTTTTTCCAGCCCAACAGCGAGATGGCCGAGCTCCTCTACAATAAAGCTCTCGATCTGCTCTCTCTTCCTCCCCAAGCGACGCTCTTCGACCTTTACTGCGGCACCGGAACCCTGGGGATCGCCTTTGCCTCCCGGGCCGCCCGCCTGGTCGGCATAGAAGAAAATCCCTATGCCCTCTTTGATGCAAAAGAGAATTGCCGCATCAATAAGATCGGTCATTTTGATCTTTACAAAGGAGATGTGGGTGCGCTCCTCTCCCGGGTTGCCGGCGATGCGCCTCATGCCGTCATCATCGATCCCCCGCGCACCGGCCTGGACGCAAAAGCCTTAAAAGAGATCTTGAGCCTGAGGCCTTCCCAGATCCTCTACATTTCCTGCAATCCGCAAACTCACGCAAAGGATCTCCAAGAGCTCTCAAGCAGCTATGAAGTGGCCGCCTTACAACCTATAGACCAATTTCCCCACACACCGCACATAGAGGCGATTGCCCTTCTCAAACAAATTTCTTGAAAGGGCCGTTTTTTCTCTTGATTGATCTCCCTTTTTAAGGCATTATGAATCCAATCTTTTTAGATTGAGGACACAATGAAACACTTCCTTTCTCTCTTCCTTTTCAGCCCGGCCCTTCTTCTTGCGCAGGCCAATGAAGGAGCGCGCGGCAGCCAGATGTGGCAGACCCTTGTCATGATCGGTCTTGCCATCGTCTTTTTCTACTTTATTCTCTGGCGTCCGGAGCAGAGACGGCGCAAGGCGATGCAAAAGCAGCGGGAGACCCTAAAAAAGGGAGACCGCGTCACCGCCATGGGGATTGTCGGAATCGTCTCCAAGATTCAGGAAAACACGGTCATTCTCCGGATGGTCGACGGCGCCAAAATCGAGGTGCTCAAAGCGGCGATTACCGACGTGCAGCCCGGAAGTGAGGAAGAGCCTGAAAAGAAAGAAGAGAAGCCCTCGGAGTCGCACTGACCTTTCCCTGTTCAATCTTTTGAGATTTGGGAAGGAACAAGCGTTTGAGTTGTTCATTTTCGTTTTCTACCCGTTCCAAGGTAATGCAAAGAGCGCGGCAGTGTTCTTTCATTTCACCAAGGGTGCGGGAGGCGGCGGCAGCGGCAACACTTCCCGCCGCGACCTCTTGTCGGGCCAGGGCTTGAAGGGTTCTTTGCTCGCCGTTTTGATTGTAAAGAGTGTGCAGCTTGAGATGAGCGTCTTTTAGTTCTCGCTCTTTTTCTTCAAGACTCTTTTTAAGGTTTTTATTTTCATCCAAAAGAACGGCTAAAGAAGGGCAGGACATGCGCCGATAGAAGGCAAGACGCCGAGCTTGATCCTCTGGGGGCAGGGAGGTGATCGACTGTTGAAATGCGAGCGCATCGCGCTCTGCAAGCTGTTTTTTTTCGTCTGCCGAGGCTTGACGCAGATCCCTTACCTCTTGTTGCAATCGGGCAACTAACTCTTCGAGTTCTCTTTCCGAAAAGCAATTCCCCCTGCATGGGGGCTCGCTCTCTCTTTGCTTGAGCTCAGCCACTTGCCTTGCCAAGGCATTCCGCTCTTTGCGCAGCAGCCGAATCTCCTTTTCACCGGCATTGCCGCAGGTGTTCAAAAGATGGGCGATATCCAAGGCAAGACCCTTCCCCTCAGGGGATAAACGCATTCCTTGAGATGACGCCTCGCCGGCAGCTAAAGAAACGAGACCAGCTTGAGCCTTTTGGACAGGTGACAAGAAAAGAGCCATGCAACCCTTAACGGCTCCCCCCAGCGACTCTTTTTGTTAGGTCCTGAATGATCCCTCTGAATTTTTGGATCTCATCGCTTCCTTCCTTGCGTAACGCAGTCAGGTCTTGCTGAAGCGCTTCAATGGTCTCTTTCTGGGCTTTGAGGGTCTCTTGGGCAACACGTGCGATCTCTTGGGACACCTCTAGAGGCGAGCGATCTCCTTGCCGTCGTCGATTCTCTCCCTGCAAAGGTACATCGGCCAGTCCAAGCTCCTTTTTCAAAAGGGCCAAGGGCGTTGCGTCCTCTCCTCTTCCTCCAAAAAGAGTGCCTTCAGCGGCGCGCTTTCCGTCTTCATAAGCCTTGTATGCGCTATCCGAAGCCTCTTGCAGCAAAACCTTCATCGTCTCTTTTTCCTCTTGAACGGCTGACGTCTTCTCTCGCAGCTCTTTGACTTCCTCTTGCAATGCGCGGATTGTTCCCGATGAGGCAAGTTGTTCAGTACGGATCTTTGCTTCTGCCGCTCTCTTGCTAGCAGAAACCTCATCCAGGGCGTTCCGCACCTCGCTTTGAGCGCGCGTATAAGCCTCCTGTGTAGTGGAAAGTTCAGAGCCGAGAGCCTCATTCAAAGATTCCTTTTCTTGGCAAGTTTCTTCAACCTCTTTCAATTGGCCCGTAAGGTCAGTCACTCTACCCTGCAACTCTTTAACGGTGTCGGTTAATTCCCGCACCTGTGATGTGAGAATTTGATGGGATTGCAAGATGCCCACGATCCCTCCGCCGAGAGAGTTTAAATCCTCATTGACTCCTCTAAACTCTTCTCTTTGTGCCTGGAGCGGCCCGGAGAGCGGCGCTTTGTCTGCTTTTGTTACAGAAGACATACTTATTTTCCTCCACGTTGTTGCTTTTTATGAGTTATATCCCTCTAGTGCGTTTCGGGCTTCCCGGATCGCCTCTTGACCGTCCGCTTCACTTGCCTGCATCCAAGCGACAAGTCGCGAGATACCTTCGCGATAGGCGCGGAGCTCTGCCTCCAATTCTTCAATACGCCTCTTCCTGTCTTCCTCATCGCTTCCGCTCGGACGGGCGCGCAGTCTGGCGATTTCAGT
Source organism: Chlamydiae bacterium RIFCSPLOWO2_12_FULL_49_12 (assembly GCA_001796315.1). Taxonomy (GTDB): domain Bacteria; phylum Chlamydiota; class Chlamydiia; order Chlamydiales; family Rhabdochlamydiaceae; genus 2-02-FULL-49-12. The sequence goes on along the minus strand of MGME01000039.1, from coordinate 68,780 downwards.
CTCCAAAGCGGCGATCACAGGCTCCAATCTGTCGGCGGCAGACGCGTGAGAAACACAAGAGGATGGATGGGGGGCATCATTCTCAAAGCGGGCAGGGAGGTTGTTATCCCTTTGGCTCCCGTGGTCATGAGCGGCGCTTCCCTGAAGATACAAAGCTCCTTCAGGACAAGCAGCGGCGGCGCTGACGCCCTCTATTTCTAGGGAATGACCGACCTGACGGAAGAGGGTGTGGCATCTTTGGGCAAGAGAGCCTCCGATTTTGTTGTAGAAAAGGGTGACAGGCGGTCTGTCGGCGCTTGCAGCTGCGTCAGGGCTCTCCATTTGCCGGTCTATACTGAGGACAAGCGTTTCGGTCTCCTGACTCATCTTCCACGAGAGCCTCCCGGAGCGATATGCAGCTTGGCGAAAGGCTAAAGCAGCGGCGTGATCATGTAATTCCCGATCGAGAAGATCCGATCCGAAGATCTCGTTTATGACAAGCTCATGAATGCCTTCCGCCACCCCTCCTTGACGAGCGCCGCATCCGACTGCAGCGCATCCAAAATAGGCGTGTCTTTTGATTTGTGCATCCGCGAGCTGCAAGGCGCCTGAGCGGATGTAAAAAGAGTTCAACGGATCTTCACGACGATGAATTGCACTATCGGCCATCCGGCGCTTCCCCGTTCCTGATGATTTCGCTCATCAATTGTTGAAAAGGGACAACATCCTATAATTGGCAGATTATGAAGTCAATTATCTTTCTCGTTAATAAAGTTAAAATTTAAACTTGCATCTATGCCAAAATAACTTCAGAAATCGATTTATCAGAAAAAGTCATGTGTTCTTTGTGATACCAAACCGTCTCTTGAGCCTAGACGCCCATCTTCGACAGAGTGACAGAAGCCCGTTAACTTTCAAACTGAATCGGCCTCACTGACTAAGGGGCTGTTGGCTGAACTGGTCCGTTTCTTGTGCGCCTGCGTTAAGAAAGGTGGTGTAGAATGATGAATCATTAAGAGGTCTATTTTCTTTCACCCTTTTTAAGGACTCCTTGGCGTCTTGCCGTGCTTTCTCAGCCATTTTTTCGATGTCCGAGAACTCGTCGCTGATGGAGCGGGGAGCCGCGGGCCACAATGGAACAGACCGTAAAGGGAAGGGCGGGATGAGAGAAGGTTGGTAGAGTGGATTGAGGTCGGGAAAAGGACCACAGTGTAGCATTCCATTGGTCAGTATCTTCTGGTTCTCTATGTTTCGTTGGCCTTGAGGAGAGCGTATAGCATTGTATACACTGTCGCCTATCGTGCTTCCCGTGCTACTTGAACCTAGCGCATGAGAATTTAGATGATATGGAATAGAGTTTTGTTGATTTTCAATAAGGTTTTTTGGAGTCACCTGCGTTTCCGACAAAGCATTGTTTACCTGATCGAGCTGCTTTCTCAGGTTTTGCACCTCTTGTTCCGCGATTTGAAGGGCAATGGTGGCCTTG
>MGME01000039.1:8771-67304 GCA_001796315.1 Chlamydiae bacterium RIFCSPLOWO2_12_FULL_49_12 | reverse complement strand
TTTGAAGGGCAATGGTGGCCTTGTTCAGATTCTCTTCCTGCTCGTGAAGGCATCTTCGATTGGTGTCTTCATATGCCGCGATGGTAGTCTTAAGATGAGCAATTCTATCCTTTATTTTGACTTGGAGTTGATTCATCTTCTCTTTCAAGGCGAAGTTTTCATGTTCTTTGGATGTACGGGCTTTAGTAGAATTGTCGCGATCTTCTTTAAGGTTGGCTGTCTCATTCTGAATGTTTTCAAGAGTCTTTTCCAGATCTTTACTGTCTTGTTTACTTTGGTTCAGTTGATTCCTCAACTCCTCGATTTGTTGAGAGAACGCTTTCTGTTGATTCGTAAGGTCAGCATTTTGAACCTTTTCACTGTCTAGGTTCTTATTGCTCGTTTCAAGAGAAGCTTGTATACCAGTCAACCGGTTCTCCAGGTCTTTCTTTTTATCAGCGAGTAGTTTGTTCGTTTCTTTCATGTCCTCAAGATCAGCTCGGGCGCGAGTTAGCAAGCTTTCCTTAGTGTTACGATCTCCCTCATAGATAGCCTTTAATCCGCTGATTTCACCCTCATGAGACGCATTTATACTGCTTATTTCGCCTCTGAGTTGGGAGATTCTATTTTGCAAGGTGGAGCATTCATTTTCTTTCTCATTTAGAGTCTGTTGAAGTTGACTTAATTTATTCGTAATTTCTTTTATCTCGCCTTTTTTTTGTTGTCTATCACCAGAATTCGTTTCCTTATTTTTTGCAATTATACGGTTCGTTTGTTCTGATTGGTTTGCCATCAATAAGTTTTGCTGACTGAAACATTGCGCATTCATTGAGTGAGATAGAGACAAACTGCCGCGACATTTATTTACTAAAGCATCAGAATTCTGAAAATTTAATGCATTCAGTTGAGCAGATAAGTTCTGTCCCCTTTTATGAGTTGTTTCGTGTGAAGAGAAGAGATCTGAATGAGAGTGAGCGCTAGCGGCGGGTTGAGCGAAATGCTTACTTGGTAAACAGTTTTCACCTGTTAGATGTTCGTTATATGTATTTTGAGCAGTCAGATAAACTTTCTTGCAAGTGTCTTTTGTTGTTTGACTTAATTGGTCGTATGGGATTGCTTTTAAGGTGGTTTTATTGGTTCGATCGGCGATGACGAGCTGATCATTTTCGATCAAATAGAATACCTTCTTATGTGCCACACGGTCGAGCCGATTTGCTACTTCTTGCACTTTAGGATCACTATAAATTGCTTCAAGAAGAGAATTGTCTCTGAAAACAATATCTTGAATCTTAGTTTGGTGCAAATCGCACAAATCGAGGGGCTTCACCTCTTGTTCGATCCGGTTGTAGAGAAAGAGGTGATCCGGATTTATTGTCGGGTTTGCCATAACTAAATTAAATTAATTGTTTCTTTATATCTATTTTACCTAATTTTAGTAAAGTTATCAACTATTTAGTTGATAAATACAAGAACTTGAAAGACAAAGGGTTAAGGGTTACTTCTTGGTAAGCTTTTGAGTTTCAAGTGGTTGTCCGTTGATCCGGTAGGATGTGGCGGTCGCAGGAGCTCCGGGAGAGAGAGTGACGAGCCAGACGGCGTTGTCCTGCTCTGTTTTGGCTAGGTAGGGGTGGAGGGAAGGGGAGCGCGGGGGGACGCCCCAGGAGCCGTCTCCCAAATAAGGGACGCCTAAGGGATGCGGCTCGCCCCCAAGGAGCGGATAGGTGCGCTTGTAGGTGTGGTTGTGGTGTTCGAAGGCCGCTGTCAGGCGGTACTGTTCAAAAAGGGGCGCCCACGCAGAGCGGACCTTTGTGGAGGTTTTGGAGGTGAAGCGGTAGTAGGAGGGGTAGGCGGCGACATGGTAGGCGGCAAAAAGGTAGGGGAGGTGCTTGCGGGAGAGAAGGGCGGCCTCCAGCCACAGCGTCTGAGGTCCTTCGATGGGCGCATAGTGGCCGGTATCCAAGAGGAGGAGCGAGGCGTAATTGCCAAGATCTAGCTGCCGGTAGCTCAGAGTCTGTCGGGGAAAGGCGAAAAAGTCAAAGAGCAGAGCTCCTCTGGCTTGCTGCCTCTCTTTTTTCGAGACGTCGTGGTTGCCGGCGACGGGGACGATGGGGATGATGCGGCCGGAGGGGGTGGTGAAATCGGCGGTCACGGTGTGGAAGAAGGTGAGCCAACGGGTTAAGGGATCGCTTTTGCCTTTGAGGAAATTGAGGCGGCCGGCAGTGTAGGCGATGTCGCCTCCGATGACGGCAAAGTCGGGATTTAGACGGGCGACCGTTTGATTCATCCGGTGGAAAAGGGAAAAAGAGAAATAGGCGTCTCCGCCCACGACAAAGCGCACCTCTCGCGTGAGCCTTTGCGGAAGGGTGCGAAAGGTGTAGCTCCGGTCGGGGTTGTCAGGGAAGTGAAAGGAGTAGAGGGTGTCGGGCTTAAGGGAGAGGAGCTCCAAGGTGTGGATGGCGAGGTCGAGAAAAGGAAGACGGCGGCTATGGCCGCGGGCGGGGCGGCGCTCGCTGGAGGCAGCCTCTCCGAAGAGGAGCTCCGAGTCCCCCTCCTTTTCGCTGTGCCACTGGATGGTCATCGAAGTGGCGGGATCGTGGAGGAAAGTGAGATAGAGCGCCGACGGCTCTTGGGCGCAGGCGAAGCAAAAAAGAAGGGAAAAGAGAAGAAGCATTCTAGTTCGCCGTTTCTAAAAAAAAATCTTTACAATCTACGGTCATCATCTTTCACTACTACTGAGCAGAGGGAGAGGCGCAGAGCCTTTCCAGAAGCGAAACGGTGCGCGAGAGAAAGGCGGAAAGGGTGGCAGGCTCGGACTCTTTTTGAGAGAGAAGGGAGAGGTCGAAGAGCTGATGGACGAGATCGGCGGCCAGAGTCGGGTCTTTTTCTTTGAGAGAGAAGATGGCGTTGACTAAAGCGCTGTTGGTGTTGACAAGAAGGGTGCGCTTAGACGAAAGGCCGGAGGGAAGGATTTGTCCGGTGAGGGAGAAGTGGTCGCGGAGGCGGCGGCTGTTTTCATCGAGAATGAGGAGGGCGGGAAGTTCGGCGCTTGCCAGGCTCCTCGCTTCGACCTCAACAGAAGGCAGGGAGAGAGTGCGCTTAAAGAAGGAAGCAATGCGGGAGGCCTCACTCTTTCCTTCGCTGTCTAAAAGGCTCTTTTCCTTGGAAGGGTCGAGAAGGGCGCTGTCAAGGGCGCCGTCTATGCGCTGAAAGGAGACGGGCTTGATCTTTTCCTCTAAGGCGTTCATCAGGGCAGAATCGATCGGTGAGGAGGCAAGAACGACCTCGATATCTTTATTTTTGTAGAGGCGGAGAAGAGTTGAGGGAACCTTCTCATCGGAGGTGTAGAAGATTTTATTTCCGGATGCGCGCGCAAGGAGATCTTCTAAGGCGAGGAAGCTGCCATTGAGGGTTTTAAAGAGAAGGGCAGGCTTGATCTTTTCATAGAACTTGTCGTCTTGAAGAATGCCGAGTTTGACGACGAGTTCGATGTCGGGCCAGATCTTCTCATAGTGCTCGCGTTGGGTCTGGTAGAGCGTTGTGAGCCGGTCGGCCACCTTTTTGGAGATGTGAGAGGAGAGCTGGCGGACGGTACGGTCCATCTGGAGGTTGCTGCGCGAGACGTTTAAGGGAATGTCCGGACTGTCGATTGCTCCCCGTAGGAGCGTGAGATAGTCGGGAAGGATCTCTTTGCAACTGTCTGAGACGAAGACGCGGCTGCAAAAAAGCTGGACGGCGTTTTTCGTAAAGTCCAAGCGGTTGGTCGCCTTCGGAAAGTAAAGGATTCCTTGCAGGTGGAACGGGTAGTCGACGTTTAAGTGGATCCAGAAGATGGGATCGGAATCCAGGGGATAGAGGTCTCTGTAGAAGGAGAGGTAGGCGGAGTCTTCAATTGCAGAAGGAGCCGTCAGCCAGAGGGGTTCTTTGTCGTTGATGCGCGTTGCATTGAGGAAGATGGGATAGGGAAGAAAGGCGCAGTAGCGGCCAAGAAGGGACTTGAGGCGCGCCTCTTCTAAGTATTCTAGGGCGTCATCGTCGAGAAACAAGGTGATCGCGGTGCCGCGAGAGGCGCGGCATCCCCTCCCTCTCGTGTAATCGACGCTGCCGGCGCATTTCCAGAGGACAGGCTCGGCATCGGCGCGGTAGGAGAGAGTCTCCAAAGAGACTTCCCTTGCCACCATGTAGGCCGAGAAGAATCCCAGGCCAAAGTGGCCGATGATGGGCTCCGAGCTTGTGTTCTGCTTGTATTTGGCGACGAATTCTTCTGCGCTGGAAAAGGCAACGTTGGCAATGTATTTTTCGACCTCGTCTGCCGTCATGCCGATACCGTTGTCGGTAAACGTCAAGGTCTTCTTCTCTTTATCGATGGCAAGCTCGATCCTGGCCTCTTCGCTATTAAAGGCTGCCTCGCCGCTGCTGTGGAGAATGCGGAGTTTTGTGAGAGCGTCGCAGGCATTGGAGATGAGTTCGCGGACAAAGATCTCCTTTTCCGTATAGAGCCACTTTTTGATGATGGGAAGGATGTTCTCCGTGTGGATCTGCAGTTTGCCCGGCGTCATGGCTGCTTCTGGAAAAAGGTGAAGAGTTTGTTGAATTCAATCACTTTGCCCTCTTGGAGGATGATGAGGATGATGGCAATGGGTGCAATCCAGCGGATGAGAAAAAACCACCCCTTCATGAGATAACCGAGCGAAGTGCCTTTGAGAAACTCCTCGTAGATAAGCTGGCGGCTGACATTCCATCCGAGAAAGAGGGTTGTCAATAGGGCCGCAATGGGCATCATCCAGTTGGAAGCGAGGTTGTCCAAGGTGTTCATAAAGTCGTTTCCCTGGCCGTACATGGCCGTCCAGGAGGGGAAGAGGTATTTGGAGCCCGCAAGAGCCGACGGGATGCCAAGGACGAAGGTGCCGGCGGCGGAGATGAGGACAGAGCGCCCTCTTGGCCAGGAGAGAAGCTCCATGAGGTTGGCGACGAGCACTTCAAAAAGAGAGATGCTGGAGGTGAGCGCAGTGAAGACGACGAGGATGAAAAAGAGGGTGGAGAGGACGAGAGTTCCAGGGAGCTTGGAGAAGAGAACGGGGAGGGCTTGAAAGATCAGTCCCGGCCCCCCTTCTGTCGGGAAATTAAAGGTGAAGATGATCGGGAAGATGATCAGCGTTGTCATGATGGAGACGAGCACAGTCATGGAAGCGACGATGAGGCCTGTTTTGGGAATGTCTTCCGAGGATTTCATGTAGCTGCCGTAGGTCACGATGATGCCGAGGCCGACGCTGATGGTGAAAAAGGACATGCCCAACGCGTTGAGGACGGTGCTGGGAGATGCGAGGGAGAGGTCGGGGCAAAAGATAAATTTTACCGCATCGACAAAACCGGGAAGGGTGGTGCTGTAGATGAAAAGACCGAAGAGCAGGATAAAAAGAAGCGGCGTTAAGATCTTGCTCCAGTACTCGATGCCTTTGCGGATGCCTCCGTAAACAATCCCGATATTCAAAATTAAAAAGACCAAAAACCAAAAGATATTGATGTCGCCGGACCGGGCCATGACGGTGAAGACATTACGGATCTCTTCTGTGGAACGGCCGACTGTAAAGTGGCTCAGCGACATGAGCGCGTAGTTGACGCACCATCCTCCAATGACGCAATAGAAGGAGGTAATGATAAAGCTGGTGATGACATTGAACCAGCCGACAAGCTTCCAGTGAGGAGAGTGCTCGCTCAGCTCCGAATAGGCAAAGATGGGGCTCCGCTGGGTATGGCGTCCGATCACAAGCTCTGCGAGAAAGATGGGAAGGGAGATGAGAAAGGTAAAAAAGATGTAGAGAAGAACAAAGAGGCCGCCTCCATGCTTGCCGACGAGAAAGGGAAATTTCCACAGGCTTCCCAACCCGATGGCCGATCCGGCGGCAGCCAGGACAAAGCCGATCCTCGATCCCCAATGTTCTCGCTGCTGTTTCATAAAATTAAAAATTTCTCTATGAGAAAATAAGAAGTAATGAATACTTATAAACTGGTGGAAGGGTAGGTGTCAATGAGGATTTTCGTCGCGCAGCTCAACATGATCATTGGGGACTTTAAGGGAAACGTCGCCAAGATTCTCCAATCGATCGAAAGGGGAAGGGAGAGGGGGTGCGAGCTGATTCTCTTTTCGGAGCTTGCGCTCTGCGGCTATCCACCGGAGGATCTCTTGCTCCACCGCTCCTTTGTCGAGGAGATGGAGGGCTGTCTTAAAAAGATCCTCCCGAAGACAAAAGGGCTTGCCGTCATGATTGGGTTGGCCCGAAAAAATCCCTATGGAGGAGAAAAGCCCCTTTTGAATAGCGCGGCCGTGATCGAAGACGGGGTCTTAAAGGGCTTTTATGACAAGCGGCTCCTTCCCACCTATGACGTCTTTGACGAGAGCCGCTACTTTGACGAGGGGACAGGTCCGGCGCTGTGGGAAGTAAAGGGACGGCGCGTCGCAATCACGATTTGCGAAGATATCTGGCAGCACGGAGGGTTTGTTTTAGAGACGCGCTACAAGCGAGATCCCGTTTTGGAGTTGATGCCGCACAAACCCGATCTTCTTTTGAACCTTTCGGCCTCTCCTTACTACACGGCTAAACCTAAGGAGCGTCTGGAGGTGTGCAGGGAGGCCGCCCTCTCTCTTAAGTGTCCCGTGATCCTCTGCGCGCAGGTGGGAGCCAATGATCAGCTGGTCTTCGACGGCTACAGCCTCTGCGTGGACGGGAAGGGAGAGCTGAGAGAGGCGGGAAAAGGTTTTGAGGAAGAGGAGCTCTTCGTCGATCTGGAAGCGCTGAGCGCCCCGATAGCTCTGGAGTACGATCCCTTAAAGAGCCTTTTGGACGCCTTGGTGCTGGGCGTGCGCGACTACTTTCACAAGCACGACTTTAAAAAGGGGTGTCTGGGGCTTTCGGGAGGGATCGATTCGGCTTTGACGGCGGTCATTGCTGTAAAGGCCTTAGGCAAAGAGAATGTCTTGGGAATCACGATGCCCTCGCGCTACAGCTCGGAGGGGAGCGTCAAGGATTCCGCTTTGCTTGCGAAAAATTTAGGGATAGAGCTTGTCAATCTTTCTATCGAGAAGCCCTATGAAGCGTTCTTGGAGCTCTTGCACCCCTATTTTCAAAAAAGAGCCGCGGATGTGACGGAAGAAAACCTTCAGGCGCGCATTCGGGGCATCCTCTTGATGGCCTTCTCGAACAAGCTAGGCTATGTGGTCTTAAGTACGGGAAACAAGAGCGAGATGGCAGTGGGGTACGCGACGCTCTATGGCGATATGTGCGGAGGCCTCGGCGTTCTCTCGGATGTTACGAAGACCAAGGTCTATGCCCTTGCCCGCTTTGTCAACCGGGAAAAAGAGCTTATTCCTAACACTTCCATTGAAAAGCCTCCATCTGCCGAACTCCGTCCCGATCAAAGAGATACGGATTCTCTTCCCGACTACTCAGTGGTGGACGCTATTTTGGAAGGATATGTCGAGCGCCATCTCTCGCTAGATGAGATCTCCGACAGATGCGGCATTGCGAAAAAGACCGTTGAGGATCTTGTGCATCGCATCCATCTTGCCGAGTACAAGCGCCGGCAGGCGGCGCCAGGCATCCGCGTCACGAAACGCGCCTTTAGCGTCGGACGGCGCTATCCCATCGTCCAAAAATGGAAATGAACAACCGGCTCTTCCAAAGCAGGCGTTCTGTCCACTTCCGCACCTCAACGATTCCAAAGACCGCCAGGAAGACTAAAGCGGGATATTTCCAGTGTTCCAGGTTCAGTGCCGTGGAGTGGAAGAGGGCGGGGGTCAGATAGATCGCCAAAGACTGGAGGACAATACCCAAGCTCACTCCCGCATAGATGAACGGATTGATCGTGAAGCTCTTGACAAGGTTTATAAAAAAGGGCTCACCTTCTTTTTGAGCTTGAATGCCGTTGGCCCATTGCGCGACGACGACGGAAGTGAAGATGATCGTGGAGACGACAGGGAAAGAGTATTGACCCAGAAGATAGAGATAAAGAAAGAAACAGAGCAGGCCGATGGTTAGTCCGAAGAAGAGAATACGCAAGAGCTGCTTTAAGTCAAAAAACTGCTTTTCGGGTTTGCGCGGCTTTCGGGCCATCACGTCGCTTTCCGCGCGGGCAAAGGGAAAGGTTTTGTCTTGAACGCCGTCGGTGATGAGATTGATCCAGAGGATTTGAATGGCAGAGAGGGGAAGGGGGAGAGAGAAAAAGATCGCCAGGGCGATGAAGATGATCTCTTGCGAAGAGGTGGAGAGGAGATAATAGATGACCTTGCGGATGTTATCCGAAATGACGCGTCCATTTTTGATGGCGTCTATGATTACGGTTAAGTTGTTGTCGGCAATGATCATTTTCGATGCTGCCTTTGCCGCTTCCGTCCCTCCGCCCATCGCAATTCCCATGTCCGCGGCCTTGAGGGCGGGGACGTCATTGACTCCGTCTCCTGTGACGGCGACAATCTCTTGACATCCTTGCAGGAGTTTGACGATCCGGTATTTCTGTTCGGGAAGGATTCTGGCAAAGACGGTTGTCTTCTTGCAGGCATTGATGAGGTGCTCGTCTGGAAGCGTTTCGATCTCTTTTCCTGTGAGCAGCTGATCTCCCTCTTCCCAGATCTTCACCTCTTGAGCAATCGCTTTGGCCGTAAGGGGATGGTCTCCCGTAATCATCAGGACGCGAATGCCCGCTTTTTTGGAGAACTGAACAGCCTCTTTGACCCCTTCTTTGGGAGGATCTAGAAATCCAATCAGCCCGACGATCTTGATTTTCCAGCTCGAGGGATCCTTATGTTCCCAAGCGCCATGGCCGAAGGCCAGCACCCTTAGCCCCTTTTGCAAAAGAGAATGAAAAGCTTTTTCGAGCTCTATTAATTCCTCCTGGTTTCCCGCTTTTTCTTTAAGGGATTCGTAGGCTCCTTTGATGAGCAGCTCCTCTTTTCCGTTCAGGGAATTGACGGTGGCCATGAGCATCAGACGCGTATCAAACGAGTAGGCCCACTTTCGTGGAAATTGATCTCTCATCTCATCAAAATCTTCTATCCAGTCTGCAAGGGCGACATCTAAGGGATCGCCCAACCCTTCATGCGAATCATTACAGAGGGCAGCGATGTGCGTTAGTTTTTCAAGATCGTGAGAATAGACCTCCTTGACGATCAGTTTTCCTTCTGTGAGAGTGCCCGTTTTGTCCGAGGCAATGACCGTGGCGCTCCCTAGGGTTTCTACGGAGGGAAGATAGCGGACGAGCGCCTTTTTTTTGCTCAAGGCAAGAGTGCCGATGACCATGACCATGGTAATCACAATGGGAAGTCCTTCCGGTACAGCAGAAACAAGTAAAGCAAGCAAAATATAGGCCAGCTCTAGAAGCGCCCTTTTTTGAAAGTAGCCGATAATCCCAAGAAAGAAGAAGAGGATAAAAAGAAACAGGACGTATCTTTTGGCGAAAAAATTCAGAGCTTTAGTAAGAGGAGTGTCGGGAGCTTTTTTTTGGGCGTGTTCGGCAATCTTCGCCAGATAGGTGGCAGTGCCTGTCTTGACAACCACTCCTCGACCTGATCCTCTGACAATTGTTGTTCCTGTAAGAAGCATGTTTTTCAATTCGTAGGGCAAGGCGCTTTCGGAAAGTAAGGCTGTATGATCTTTAATGACAGGGACGGATTCGCCGGTAAGAAGAGATTCGTCTGTCATGAGGCTGTGGGCTTCTGCCAGGCGGACATCGGCAGTGACGACTTCTCCTTCGTGAAAAATCAAATAGTCTCCGGGAACCAGTTCTGAAGATGAGATCAAAGCAAGAGAGCCGTCTCTCATCGCTTTGTTGCGGCTTTCGGTCAGCTTTTTTAACGCTGCAATTGAGGTTTCCGCTTTGAGTTCTTGCCAAAATCCGAGTAAGCCGTTGATGACAATAATGCAATTAATCACGGCAAAATCTGTCCACTCTCCGACAGAAATGCTGATCAAGGAGGCGGCAAAGAGAATGTAAATTAAAAGATTGTTAAATTGTCTGAGAAAAATCCTTAACTGACTGACTTTTTCTTCTTTAATGATATTCTTGCCAAAACGCCCGGCTCTCTTTTTCGCCTCTTCGCTGCTTAACCCGTGCGAAGAGGTTTCCAGACGCTCCAACGTCTCATCAATACTTTGCGCATGAAAAGAAGCCATCCTCCTCCTATACCACACCGGTGTCGGGCTTGCAATCAGCAGCTTACGATCGCTCAAGCACGGGGCTTTGGCCAAGCCTTAAACCGATTTTTGAGTCAGCTTGTGTATAACTATTCACCACTTCCCCACTTTTTTAAGAGGGGATCGGGCACGCACACGGGCACGGGCGCGGGCACGAAAGAAAAATTGGTTTCCCTATTTTTCTTATACGGTAGTCGCACACAGCTTGTGCAATGCCCATCACCTGCGTGAGTTTACATTTGTTCATGAACAGGAGAAAGAAGAGTGGGCCAAGTGTATGAAAGACCTGCTCCTCAAGACAAACAACAGCGTTGAAGAACGCGAACAGCAAGGATTTCTCCCACAAGAAGAACTCTTGCAGATAGAGCAGGAATATACCCGAATTATCACAGAAGGAATAGCCTACCATGCGCAGCTGCCTCTTTTGCCCAAGGGCAAACGGGGCAAACAAAAACAACGGGACGGCAAAAATCTCCTGGATCGCCTGGTGAACAAACGAGAATGCGTGCTTCGGTTCCTGTACGATTTTTCAGTACCTTTTACGAACAATTTAGGAGAACGGGGAATGCGCATGGTCAAACTGAAGCAGAAAATAGGGGGATGCTTCCGCACATTCACAGGGGGTCGGATATTCTGTCGCATTCGGAGCTATCTTTTGACAGCACGTAAGCAGGGCTGGGATATTTGGGATGCTTTGGCGGATGCGGTTCGAGGATTTCCCCGGTTATTGCCGAAGCCAACACATGCTCAAACAATTGCCGCTTAAAACAACTCCTCTCTTTCGTGCCCGCGCCCGTGCCCGTGTGCGTGCCCGATCCCCTTCTCAAGCCTGGCGCCGCCAAGATGGAGCATGAGGAGGCGGTCGAAGCCGGCGGCGACGCCGCAGCAGTCGGGGAGGCCTTGTTCTAAGGCGTGGAGAAAGCCTTCATCCAGGGGAAAGGAGGATTTTCCCAAGGCGATGCGCTTCTCGTTTTCCTTGCAGAGGCGCGCCCGCTGTTCCTTGGCGTCGGCAAGTTCGTGGTAGCCGTTTGCAAGCTCGATTCCCTTGTAGTAGACCTCAAAGCGCTCTGCAACTTCAATTCCCTCTTTCATGCTGACGCGAGATAACGCTGCCTGCTCTTTGGGATAGTCGATGACGACGGTAAGCTCCTTAAGGTGCGGCTCGACATGGATGGAAAAGAGAAGTTGCAAAAGCGTCTCTTTGTCCCACAAGGCCGCCTCGGGGGAGAGGCCCTCTTGCATGGAGGAGTAAAGTTCTTGAGGCGAGGCATGAAAAGGGTCGATCCGGGCGTAGCGCATAAGAGCTTCGCGGTAGGTTAGAATGATTGCTTTTTGTTTCCCCAAAAAGAGGCGGATGAAATTTAGGGTTTCCTCAATAAAAAAGGAAAAAGGCATGTTGCAGCGATACCACTCGACTAAGGTAAATTCGGGTTTATGGAGGGGGCCGTTTTCATTGTCTCTAAAGACATGGCTCATCTGATAGATGTCTTTGCCATAGGCGCACAGCAGGCGCTTCATCCCATACTCAGGCGAGGGATGAAGGTAAGCGCGTTGTCCATCGATTAGCAAGACCTCCATGACGTCGATATGCGCATCGATGGAAGGCGATGCGCATAGCGCGGGACAATCGACTTCCAGCACAGAGCGGTTTTTAAAAAAGCGGCGGACTTTTTCAAAAAATTGGGCGCGCTTTTCTAAGATATTAGACGCGTCCGACGTAGGAGCCGTCACGTGTATCCACTTTGATCTTTTCTCCCTCTTCAATAAAGAGAGGCACCTGAACAATCGCTCCGGTTTCTGTCTTGGCAGGTTTTAAGACGCGCCCCGAAGAGTCGCCGCGCAATCCGGGAGTTGTCTCCACGATGTTCATCTCGAGAAAAGTGGGAGGCTCTACCGAGATGGGCTGTCCTTTGTAGAAGATGATGCTGTAGAGCGTCTCTTCCATAAGCCATTGCTCTTTGTTCGCGAGGAGGCTCTTGGGGACGGTGAGCTGGTCGAAGGTCACGTCGTTCATAAAGACAACGGACTCCGGCTCCCGGTAAAGAAGGCGCATTTTGCTCTCTTCGATATCTGCCAGATCAATCCGCTCTCCCGACTTGAAGGTGCGTTCGATGACACGGCCGCTGATCAAATGTTTGAGTTTCGTTCGGTTAAAGGGCTGCCCCTTGCCCGGTTTCACAAAATCATTGCCGACAATGAGATAAGGGTCTCTATCGATCTCAACCTTCATTCCGATTTTGAATTCATTGGTGCTTACCTGGACCATTACTGCCTCTTTTTCTGGCTTAAAAATGACGATATTAGCCGATGGAAAGAAAGAGTTGCAAGGCTTTATACTCAAACAACTTCAAAAATCGGTTTTATACCGAACGCACTTCAAAAATTGGAATTTCGGCTGCGCCAAAGCCTCGGGGTTCGACGATCGCATCTTGCCCCATATTTCTAATATTGGGCCAGATGCGATCGTCGAACCGGGGGGAGCTTTCGCGTCGGCCCAAATCCAATTTTTCAAGTGCGTTCGGTATAGCCGGAGTTTACAAATCAATGTTGTACAAGTTGCGACAGCCGAATTCAGGAAGGTATACACAAGTTAGCTCAAGAATCGGCTTTGGGCCGCGCCAAAACCCCGGGGTTGACCTATCGTAAAGAGGTTCATATTAACTTAATATTGACCTCTTAACGATAGGCCAACCGCGGGAGTTTTCGCGCTGGCCGAAAACCGATTCTTGAGTTAACTTGTGTATATTCTTGCCGACGCGGCGCACGCTGCCGGGGAATTGCTTTCAGAGCTGAGGCGGGTGATGAAGGTGTCGGCCCGTGTGAGAATTTCTTCAAGTCCTTTTTTTGTTTTCAGTAAGCTTCCATCGGTATCTTTGAGTGAAGCAATCACTTTTTTTTGTTCGGTCATCAGTTGTTGCAATTCGGTGAGCCTTCCGATTAACTCTCCAAGTTTTTGTGTCGCTTCTAAAAGTTCCTTGCTCCGATTTCCGATCTGGACGTCGAGACTTTGAAGGTGATTTGTTCTTTCAGTCAGAGCTTTTTCTCCCAAGGATAAAATCTTTATGACCTCTTGTGACATCCGATTGATCTTTTGGGGAAGGATCCGTGAAAGCTCTAAAACGCTCTTGTTCAGATCTTGGTTTGTCTTTCCCAGGTCCTGGTTTGTCTTTCCCAGGGCGGTTTCCACTTTCTGCCATGCTTCCAGGAAGGCTTGATTTAAAGAGTGGTAGCTTTTAAAGGAGGCGATGGCCTTGTCAACAAGTGAGTCCAAGACTTGCTGAGCCTGCTCTCCTCCGGCCCGAGCGATCACAAAGAGTTGTTGCATGTCGAGAAGTTTGCTCCACTCCGAGAGGTAGTAGGCTCCAAAGAGGATAAACCCCGCTTCAATAAGGTAGCTTAAGGCCGTAAAGGGAAATCCTCTGAAAAAGGAGAAGGTCGCAAAAAAGACGGAGAGGGTAAGGCCTCCTATCATGAATAGGTTGCGCCAGGTGAAGTTGAACTCTAAGCAAAAAATCTTCACTTTATAGAAGCCCTCTTTCTCTTCTAATGTGAGTTGATGGATGGCGTCACTTGCAATCTTAGAAGCTCTATTTGCGGTCGCTTTGAGTTCTTCGATTAAGCGATCCACAGTATGAGAGACGTTCTTCCAGACTGCTTCCAAGGTGTTTTCTGTTTTGGGCGCGTATGTTTGGATATCCAGCATGGACATAGTCTCTCTCCTGTAAAAAATTTATTCTACTCCATACAAATTTTTAATACAACCTTAATGGGCGGTTCAAGATGTCGTTTTGCCTTTTGCCTTTTGCGCACCCTCTTGCTAGACTACAGAAAAAGAAAGAGGTGAGATGAGAGGAGAGCTGCGCGAAGAAGAGTTTGCCAAGGAGACTTTAGAGCGCTACTCGGGATCGAGCGTCTCGGAATTTCAATCCAATCTGCTTCTGACGAACTTTCCAAAATATGTCGATTACTTTGGCGAGACGCGCAAAGTGAGGGTTCTTGAAGGGAGTATGTTCAAGGTGGCCCACGATCCCAAAGAGAAGATCAGTATTTTGGATTTTAAGATTGGATCGCCTGCTGCGGCTCTTGTCGTGGACCTCTGCTCCTTTTTGCCGATTAAATCAAGCGTCCTTTTAGGGATGTGCGGAGGACTCAGGCGCCGCTATCAGGTGGGCGATTACCTTGTCCCCGTCGCCAGCATTCGGGGCGAGGGGACCTCGGACTTTTATTTTCCGGGGGAGGTGCCGGCTCTTGCCAACTTTTTGATGCAAAAGGCGGTAACCGAAATTCTGGAACAGGATCAGTCAGTTTATCACATTGGGATCACTTTTACGACAAATATGCGGTTCTGGGAGTTTAACGAGGAGTTTAAGAGTCGCTTAAAAGTGACAAGAGCTCAAGCGATCGAGATGGAATGCGCGACGCTCTTTGCGGCAAGTTACAAGCGGAAGTTTACTCTGGGGGCGCTGCTTCTTGTCTCAGATCTTCCCCTAAATACGGAAGGGATCAAGACGAAGAAGAGTTCCGCCTTTGTCTTTGAGCGCTATATGGCGGATCATGTGGAAAAAGGGGTGCGCATCCTCAAGCGGGCCCGAGAGATGCAATCTAAGCACATCAAAGGAGCCTATCATCGCAACATCGGCCTAAACAACAATACTCCTAAACTTCCCTGACAGGTAGAGTTTCCAGCATCTTTACCACGTACTCTTCGACAGCTGCGGGGTCTTGCTTTTGGATCATGGGCCAGCTTCTCTTCTCTCCGCCCTGGGTGTGCAGGGTTAAAGTTCGAGGTTCAATTTTCAATAAAGAGAGGCCTCTTTGGTTGGCAAGGATGCGCAGCCGCGCCATGCGGGTGAGCCAGATGACGGGGTCGGGAGGGGGGCCAAAGCGGTCCCGGATCTCTTCCAAGAGGGCGTCGACCTCCTGGAGGGAGGTCGCTTCGCCCAAGCGGTGGTAGAGCTCCATGCGCAGGGAGGCGTCGCTGACGTACTCTTCGGGAAGGCGCGCGTCGAAAGAGATTTCGAGCTTGGTCTCCGTAAAGGTGGGAGAGCTCTTTTTACGGAGAGCTTCGATGGTGCGCTTTAAGAGTTTACAGTAGAGGTGGAAGCCAATGCTTGAGACGTGTCCCGACTGCTCGGTGCCGAGAATATCTCCAGCGCCGCGAATCTCTAAGTCGCGCATCGCAATCTTGATGCCTCCGCCAAAGCCCGACGCTTCGACAAGAGCGTTTAAACGGCGTTTGACAATCTCCGGAAGAAGGCGCTTTTCAGGGAGGAGGAAGTAGGCATAGGCGGGGCGGTTCCATCTCCCAACCCTCCCGCGGAGCTGGTAGAGATCCGCAAGCCCGAACTGGTGCGCGCGATCGATGAGAATCGTGTTGGCGTTGGGGATATCGATGCCGTTTTCAATGATGGTCGTGGAGACGAGGATCTGCGCCTCTTTTGCCTTGAAGGCATGAAAGATGGCGTCGATCTCTTCGGCCGCCATCCGGCCGTGTGCCGTGAGAATCTTGGCTTCGGGAAGGAGTCTTTGAATCTCGCTGCTGACGTGGTAGATGGATTCGACGCGGTTGTGGATGAAAAAAGCTTGACCGTCGCGGGCAAGCTCGCGGAGCAGGGCTGTCTGGATAAGAGAATCGCTGCGCTCTGCGATGATTGTCTTGATGGGAAGGCGGTCGTAAGGGGGCGTGTTGATGGTGGAGATGGCTTTGGCGCCGATGAGAGAGAGGTAGAGAGTGCGCGGGATGGGCGTGGCGCTCAAGGCCAGGCAGTCGACTCCGAGTTTTAAATTCTTCAAGCGCTCCTTTGCGCGCACGCCGAAGCGCTGTTCTTCGTCGATAATGAGAAGACCTAGATCCTTAAAGGCGATATCTTTGCTTAAGAGGCGGCTTGTTCCGATGAGGATATCGACGCTTCCCTCTTTTACTCCCTTTAAGGTCTCTTGGATCTCTTTTTGAGTGCGGAAGCGCGAGATCATGCGAATGACGACAGGAAAGTTTGCCATGCGTTCTGAAAAGGTCTCGAAGTGCTGCAACGCAAGAACGGTTGTGGGAACAAGGACGGCGGCCTGTTTTTTTCCGTCGACGACGGCTTTAAAGGCGGCACGCATGGCCACTTCGGTCTTTCCGTAGCCGACATCGCCGCAGACAAGGCGGTCCATGGCCCTCGAGGAGGCCATCTCCTCTTTGATCTTTAGAATGGCCGCTTTTTGATCTTCGGTCTCCTCGAAGGGGAACTCCTCTTCGAAAAGGTTAAAATCGAGACTCTCTTCAGGAAAGGAAAATCCTCCATGGAGCTCTCTAGAGGCTTGAAGCCTTAAGAGGTCCTGTGCATAGCCGACAAGGGCCTTTTGGCTCTTTTCTTTGGTGCGCTGCCATCTTTTTGAGCCGAGGAGATGCAGCGAGGGAAGCTCATCTTTAGCTCCGATGTAGCGGCTCACGAGGTAGGATTGCGAGATCGGGACGAAGAGTTTGCTCCCTTCCGCATACTCGATGACTAGAAACTCGGATTTGAGATTCAGATGGTTGATCTTTTCCTCGGTCCCCAGGTATTTGCCAATGCCGTTGTGGAAATGGACCACGAGGTCTCCGAGAGCAAGTTCATGAAATTCGGCAGCGGGAGTATGAGAGGCGGCCCTCCAGGGAGTGCGCCGTGTCTTGAACCGCTTTGTCAGCTCGGTCATGGGAAAGAGAACGGCCGGTGTGTCAAGAAAACCGAAACCCGATGAGAGATAGCCTCTTTGGAAGGAGCAGCGTTCGGAAAGGACGACGGCGCTCTCTTTGAGTCTCTCTTTAAGGGCGCGTTCTTCAGACTCCGTTGAAGAGAGAAAGGTCATGTCGAAATCTTGCAAGCGCCTCTTGAGGCCTAAGAGGAGTTCATCGGGATTCTCGGCCCCACGGTTGTCGAAGGGCGTGAAAAGCTCGTTTAAGTGAAGAAAGGGATGCCGCCACCGCTTTGCCGTGAGAGTGTGATTGAGAAGAGAAAAAGTTAAGGGCTGCTCTTTTCCTCCGCTGATTTCAGAGAGCTCTTCGATGGGATAGCTTGTCCAAAAGAGCTTTTGGAGGAAAGCTGTGATCTTAAGGAGCCTTTCGAAGGTCAGAAGAGAGGGAGATTTTTTTAGAGCGATATAGCGATCTTCTATGTCCAGGAGCTCATCAAAGATGATAAGAGTCTTTTCTTTAAGATAATCGAAGAGGGTGGCGGGAGCGCTCTCCTTTTTGAGGAGGTCGATCTCTGAAGCCGGCTCCAGAAAGAAAGAAGCGACTCTTCCTGTCGACTTTTGCGAAGAGGGATCAAAGGTGCGAATCCGTTCAATTTGGTCGCCAAAAAAATCCAAACGAAAGGGCTCTTTAGAGCTGATGGGAAAGAGATCGAGAATGCCTCCCCGAAGAGAAAACTCTCCCTTGTCTGTCGTGACAACCTCTTTGCGATATCCAAGATGCGCAAGCTTTTTTGGAAGAGAGGAGAAGGCAACCTCGTCACCCACTCTCCACGTGCAGCAGGAGGCTTGGATGGAGTGAAGGGAGGGCAGAGGCTGCAGTGCGGCCTGCAGGGGGCAAAAGAGAATGTGAGGTTCTGTTGCCATAGAGAGCCGATGAAGAATCTCTAACCGCTTTCCGACAATATCGGGGCTGGGAAGGATCTTTTCTTCGGGAAGAGTTTCCCAGGAGGGAAACTCAAAGATGGGAAATTGTCCAAAGAGTGTTAAATCTTCTAAAATCTTTACTTCTTTCATCTCTGTCGAAATAAAGAGGATGTTTTTTTGCGCTGTTTTGAAGATTTGAGCTAAGAGAGCCGCCTTGGGAGATTCCCAGAGGCCTTCGATCAAAATGGCCGACTCTTGTTTTAAGAGCTCCTGCAGTTTTAAAAGAGAGGGGGAGGAGAGAATCATAGGCCGAAAGCGGCGATCAGCTCTTTTGCTTTGCTTAAGGCAGCGGGGATTTTTTGAGGCAGAGTGCCTCCGGCTTGAGCTGACTCCTCTTTGCCGCCGCCTTTTCCTCCGATCAGAGGGGCAATTGCTTTGATGATCTCGGAGGCTTTAATCCCTCTTTGAGTAAGATCGGGAGTGACGCGCGCAAGAATGTGGCATCGGCCATCGAAAGCGATGGCGATAAGGAGGACAAGAGAGGGATTCTTAAAGAGGAGGGCGTTGGCAAGGGGGATCAGTTCGTTTAAGCCGGCACAGACCTCTGTTGCAAGAAAGGGGAGGCTTCCCACTCTTTCAATTTTCGCGCTTAGGGAATTGGCGAGATCCTGCACCGCGGCGGCTTTTAAGGCTAAGAGCTCTTGGGATGCTCTTTTGTTCTCTTCAAGAAGGCTTAAGACTTTTTCTTGCAGCTGGTGGGGCGCGGCTTTAAGAAGATGTGCGAGCTCGCCCAGAAGCCTCTCTTCATCCCGGACGAAGAGATCGGCGTCTTTTGCTGCGACCGCTTCGATGCGGCGGATGCCTGCAGCGATGCTTCCCTCTTTGACAAGCCGAAAATAGCCCAGATTGCCGACTAAGGCGGCGTGCGTGCCGCCGCATAGCTCTTTGGAATAGTCCAAATCGATGACACGCACTTTGTCTCCATACTTTTCTCCGAAGAACTGCTTGATGGCGCCATTTTTTTGGGCCTCTTCATAGCTGAGTTCGTAACTCTTGACAGGCCGCGCTTCCCGGATCTTTTCGTTGACAAGATCTTCGATCCTGCGGATCTCTTCCAAAGAGAGCGCTTTGTGGTGGTTGAAGTCAAAACGGAGGCGATGCTCTTCGACAAGAGAACCCGCCTGGCGGATATGGGGGCCGAGCACCTGTTGCAAAGCCCAGTGAAGAAGGTGGGTTGCCGTGTGGTGGTTGCAAATCCCCTCCCGCCTCTTTGCATCCACTTGTGCAAGAACCGTGTCGCCGACTTCGAAGACGCCCTCTTCGACTTTTCCTAAGTGGGCGATCACTCCGCCGTAGGGATTTTGAGTGTCGGTGACGCTGAAGGATCCCCTATCGTGAACCACTCTGCCCCTATCGCCGACCTGACCTCCCTTCTCTGCATAGAAGGGCGTCTGATCGAGAAGAAGAATTCCCTCATCTCCCTCCCGAAGAGCCGTGACGAAGCCCTGATCTGCCACCATTCCCAATAGCTTCGCAAAAGATTCTGTCTGCGCGTAACCTAAAAAGCGCGAAGGGCCTTCTTTTTCTTCGAAGGCCTGATAGAGAGAGATGGAGGCTTCCTGGACGTGTACTCTCTGTGCTTTTCGGGAGAGCTCTTTTGCTTTTTCTTCGAAGATCTGGTACGTCTCGATGTTTACGTCGAGGCCGACATCCTTGGCGATCAAGAGGATCTCTTCCAAGGGAAAGCCGTAGGTGTCCTTGAGCTTAAAGGCCTCCTCTCCTCCGATCTGCCTCAATGGGCTCTCTTGGGCTTTGTCTATGATAGTGCTCAAGATGTTGCCGCCGCGTTTCAGTGTGCGCAGGAAAGCCTCCTCTTCACTCGTGAGGATCTCGGCAATCCGGCTCTCTTGGGCCTTGAGTTCGGGATAGTCGGATCCCATCTCTTCAATCAGCGTCGGCAGGAGCTTTGCTAAAAAGGGGTCGTTAAGTCCAATCCCACGAGCATAGCGGACGGCGCGCCGCAAGAGTTTACGCAGGACGTATCCTCGGTCTAAATTGCTTGGCTGGGCTCCGTCAGCTATCGCAAAGGCGAGCGCGCGCAAGTGGTCGGAGATGACGTGAAAAGCGGGATTTTGCCCTTGATATTTTGTTCCGCTCACCGCTTCGATCTGTCGAATCAGCAATTGGAAGATATCCGTCTCAAAGACAAGATCTACACCCATCTTCAAGGCGACAATGCGCTCTAAGCCCGCGCCCGTGTCGATGCAGGGCTTGGGAAGAGGAGACATCTTTCCGGTCTTGTCGCGGTTGTACTGCATGAAGACAAGATTCCAAAACTCCAAAAAGCGCTCTCCTTTTGAGTCTTCTTTGGGAGTAGGAGCGCTCCCGAATCTCTCTCCTCGGTCGAAGAGGAGCTCAGAGCAGGGGCCGCAGGGTCCCGTCTCTCCCATGGCCCAAAAGTTGTCTTTTTCTCCCATACGGCAGATCCTCTCTTCGGGGATCCATTTTTGCCACAGCTGATGCGCCTCGTCATCCTCTTCAAAAACCGTGACCCAGATCTTTTCTAAAGGCAATTGGTAAATCTCTGTCGAGACCTCAAAGGCAAAGCGGATGGCCTCCTCTTTGAAGTAATCGCCAAAAGAGAAGTTGCCGAGCATCTCGAAAAAAGTCATGTGGCGCGAGGTGTGTCCCACATTGTCCAGGTCGTTGTGTTTTCCCCCGACACGAAGACACTTTTGAGAGGAGGCTGCCCGGCTGTAGGCGCGCTTGGCCTGTCCCAAAAAGACGTCCTTGAACTGATTCATTCCCGCGTTGGTGAAAAGCAGGGTAGGATCCTCATGGGGAACGACGGGAGAGGAGGGGACGATCGTATGTCCCTTTTTTTTGAAATAGTTTAAAAAATTGCGGCGTATCTCTTGTGTTAGCATAGCTTGCGTGCCATCCTTGACGACAAGGTATCGTAGCACCTCTCTTTTGCCAAGTCAATTGAGACCATCAGCTCGGGATGGTAACGGCAATCAATGGCATGTTGTGGTTTTTAAAGTGATAGGGTATGCTTTTTTTTGCTCGTGTATATACCGAAATGACTTCAAAATTTGGCTTTGGCGCGCCCCAAAACCAAATTTTGAAGTCATTTCGGTATAACTCGATTTAAGAAATAAGAGGTATAAAATGAATTTTGATTCAATTAAACAGAGTGTTGATTCAATTAGCAATCAGGCGGCTCATTTTTATGAGAAGCATAAAAATGTGATGCAACCTTTGGCAATTGCTGTTGCAGGGATTGCTCTTGCTGTTTTGGGCAATGCCATAGGCTATGCAGCAGAAGGCGCCTTTATTGCCGGTAGATTGGCAGACCAGACCTTTATCATCATCCGCATCGGATTAGTCCTCTCGGGCTTGTGCGCGGCGATGGGAGGCACTCTTCCTTTCTTAAAGGAGCTCTTTCACTACAATGACTCTTTGGCCAAGTCGAGTTAAACTCGACATTGCAACTTTTTGGACCCGCCTGCCTCGTCTATTTGCTTTCGGACGTTCGACCTACGGTCGAACTGGGAGATTCTTTACACCAGGAAGGGGTTTTTAACCCCTTCCTGGTTTAAATAACTTCCCCGAGAGCAAATATCTCGAGGCCTTCGGGCCCAAAAAGTTGCAATGTCGAGTTAAAGTCTTTGACGCGCCAGCATCTGTGCAAAGAGGCCGGGAGCTTTGGCAAGCTCTTCGAAAGAGCCTGTCTGGATGATCTTTCCTTTGTCTAAAACATAGATGCGGTCGGCGTGTTTGATTGTGCTCAGACGGTGGGCGACGACGATGCGCGTGATGTCGAGAGCCTCTAAATTTCTGCTGATCTCGTCTTGAACCTTGTTGTCAAGTGCGCTTGTCGCCTCATCAAAAAGGAGGAGTCGCGGTTTTGCAAGAAGGGCCCTCGCGATCAGAAGGCGCTGCTTTTGTCCGCCCGAGAGAGTCTCTCCCCCCATGGGAATGAAGGTATGGAGGCCCATGGGGAAGGCGTCCAGATCTTGGCTGAAACCGGAAAGAGCGAGAGCGCTGTCTATCTCTTCTTGAGAGTAGAGCCCGCCGCAGACGAGATTTTCATAGAGGGTGCCCGCAATGATGCCGCTGGTTTGAAGGACAGCGCCGGTCTGTTTGCGCACCTCATGCAGATTAAGAGAGAGGAGATCGTGGCCTTCATAGTAGATGGTTCCGCGGACAGGCAGTTCAAAACCCAGCAGCAGGCGGATGAGGGTCGATTTCCCGCTTCCCGAAGGGCCGACCAGGGCAATGAACTCTTTGGGGTCGACATAAAAAGAGAGGTTGTCTATAACAAGCGCTTCCTCTTTGTCGTAGTAAAATGAGACCTCATCGACGCGAATCTCTCCGGTCAATTTTTCGATTTTGATCTTTTCACTGATTCGTTCCTGAGGCGTGTCCAGAATGGGATGGAGAGTGTTCCATAGAGCCGGAACGGGGACGATTTGCATGAGAGCGTCGCTTAAGTCAAGCAAGGAGAAGGTAAGAATCATAAAGGCGGCGTTGAAGCCTAAAAAGGAGCCGGTCGACATAGATCCTGACGCTCTCCAAAACATCACCTCTCCAAAGAGGGCGGCGTATGAAAGGAGGGGCAAAAGGGAGATGGTGTTTAAAATGATGTTGTAGATGCGTTGAGAGCCGAGTTCTCTTTTTTTAAGTCGAGTGAAGAGAGTCGCCCAACGCGAAAAGGCGTTGTTTTCAGCTCCTGCTACCCGGAGCTTTCCCACTCCTGAGATGATCTGGACCAAGAGGCCGTTGATCTCATTTGTCAGAGACTGAATCTTTTTTTCCAGGATCGCTTTTTTGTAAAAAGCGATGAGGGTCAGAGCAAAGGTGATGCTGAAGATCGCAAGGGCGATTAAAGTGAGAGCGGGCGAGTAGAAAAGCATGGCGATCACATAGAAGAGAGAAAAGAATCCCGACAGGATGACGCGCGAGGCGTTATCGCTTAAGATCTGGCGGATCTGTTCAATGGCTGTGACTCTTTGAACGAGATTTCCTGTGGTGAATTGGCGAAAGAAACTGACGGGGAGTTTTAAGAGGCGATCCCAAAGGGAAGCCTGAAGTTCATGGCTGGCATGGCCTGAGAGGCGTACTAAGGCCATAGACCTTAAGTAAAAAAAGAGGGCTGTGCTCAACGCGGAAAGGAGCAATCCCAAAGAGAGCTGGAGGAGAAGAGAGCGATTGGAATCGGGGATAGCCCGGCCGAAGATCGCAGCGGTGGCGAAGGGAACGAAGAGGGCGGCGAGCGAGCTCAAGATTCCGTAAAGAAAGATGGGAATTAAGTCTTTAAAATGGGTTTGGAGGAAAAAGAAGACGACCTCTTTGGCTTTTCTTAAATGCGCGGGAAAAGGACGATAAAAGGCGTAAGCTGCAGAGAGAAGCTCTCGGGCGCTCTCTTCTGTTAGAACTTTTCTCTCTTTTGAAGAGGGGTCTATCACCTCATAACCACTTTTTTTGCAGCGGAGGCAAACGGGTTGTTGATTCTCTTTGTAAAAACCGAGCAAAGGGCCGGAGTCCTCCTTCCACCATCCGTGGGTAAGGCGCACCTCGCGAAAGCGGCAAAGAGAGGCATTGCAAATCTCGGAAAGCTGGAAAAAGAGGTCGCTTTCTTTAGTGAGATTTTCAGGGAGAACGAAGTCGATATGCATCCATTTTCCCAGAAGGAGGCAGGAGAGGAAAAGAGGGTGGGCCGAAGGATGTTCTAGCGCCGCCTTTTCGGGATTGAGAAGAGAGACCATCCCCTTGAAGACGGAGTTTAGAGTCTGATGCTCCTCTCTAATTTTGCGATCGAGCCGGGCGGGGAGGCTCTCCTTCTTCTTTTCCTCACGGATGCGATAGTAGCCAAAAAGGATGTGATGGAAGTAAGAGAGCGCGGCGTGCCATCTTCTCTCTTTGACCACGCTTTCGGTTGAGCTTGTTTTGAAATGAAGGGAGCTAACAGCGGTGAGCCAGAGGTGATAGGTGAGAGGAAAGGGATCCTGTAAAGGTTCCAAAATCAGGGAGGGAGCGTCTTGGAATGCCGCTTGGCCTTGGAGGATTTCGACCCAGATCACCTCTTTTTTTTCATCTGTGTCGAGCGCTCTTTTTACGCTGAAGCTTTTGTTTTCTTCGCAAGAGAGCTCTTGAGAGGATGTTAAAAAGAGGTCGTGCTTCTCTTTGTCTCGCTTTTCGGCAAAGAGTGCCATATGGCGGATCCAGCTCTCTAAGGAAGAAGAGAAGAGAGGTTGGAGAGCAGGCTGCGCTAAGAGGCTCTCTTCCAAGAGGCGTTTTGGAAGTTTCCAGAGTTGCACGGGGCTCTCCGAGAGAGCGAAGAGTTCCAGGAGGGGAAAGGTCTCTTTTTCATCAATGGGAAAGAAAAGAATGGGGGAGAGAAGATGGGACAGAAAGGTCCTGACCCCTTCGGGAGAGCCGTTCTGCAGTTCGATTGCAAAGAGATTGACGGAGCCTTTCTCCAGAAACCAGAGCGTCTCTTTTTCTCTTTGGCAAGAGAGGAGGGTGTTGGAGGGAGCCGAGAGGAGTTCCCCCTTTTCTTTAAAGAGTTGAAACAGCGGATGATTCATAAAAAGTTTCGCTTTTTACTAAGTCTTGGTAGAGCCCCGGGATCTGTTTTAATGTTTCATGGGTCCCCCGTTGCTGAAGCTTTCCTTCTTTAAGGACGAGGATCTCGTCGCAATCCTGGATGGTGCTTAAACGGTGTGCGATCATCAGACAGGAGCATCCGCGGCGCCTTAAATTGTCGGAGATCTCTTTTTCTGTCTCGGAATCCAAAGAGCTCGTCGCTTCATCGAGGATGAGGAGGGAAGGAGAAGAGACTAAGGAGCGTGCGATTTCGAGCCTCTGTCTCTGTCCTCCGCTTAAGTTTCTTCCCGCCTCTGTGAGCAGAGTGTTGTATCCTCTTTGACGTAGTAAGATCTCTTCATGGATGCAGGCGTCTTGAGTTGCTTGCAAAAGGATCTGTTCTTCGACGGTCTTATCCCAGAGGGTGAGGTTGTCGCGGATGGTTCCGGAAAAGAGAAAGATCTCCTGATCCACTGCTGCCAAAGAGTGGTGCAGAGCCTCTCTATTGAGATGGGCGTAGGGCTGTCCATCGTAGAGAATCTCTCCGCTCCAGGGGAAATAGAGTCCGGCGGCCAGTTTTGCAAGGGTGGATTTGCCGCATCCCGTAGGACCCACGAGAGCTAGCCTCTGTCCGGGTTTGATGATGAAGCTTAAATTTTCAATTAAGGGGGGAGAGAGAGGACTGTAGCCAAAGACGACGTTTTTAAATTCAAGGCGCCCTTTGAGTTTTTTGACAGCGGCAAGATCTTCGGCCGGAGGGATGAGATAGCTCCGATCGATGGGATAAAAGAGAACGTCGTTTAAGCGTCCGATGTCGATCTTCATCGTTTGAATCATCTGGCCGAAGTTGACAAATTTTCCAACGGGTTTCAGAAAGGTCATTAGGAGCATTTGGAAAGCGATCAGCATGCCGACGGTAAGATCTCCCTGAATTGCCCTTAAGGCTCCCAGGGAAAGCAGAACCATGACCGCTAGAGACTGAAATAAGAGAGGAAAAGTGGAGAGGAGGGCGTCTTTGCGACTGATTTCCTGCTGGACGTTAACGTTTTTTGTAAAATAGCCAGAAAAGCGGGCAAAAAAATCGCTCTCGGTGCCGGTCGCTTTGATGGTTTCGATGTGCTGCAACCCTCCTAAGGCATTTCCTAAAGCTTTGGAGCGCTCTTGTTGCAGTCGGGAATAGGCGTCCGTACGCGCCCGTTGAATCAGGAGCATCATCCCCAGGTTGAAAAGCGCGGCAAGGATTCCGATCCACGCAATGATCAGATCGTACTGGAACATGATGAGGCCGTAAAAGAGGATAAGCAGCAGATTGATAGAGATGGTAGCTAGCGGCCCTGTCAGCTGTTGGCTGACCTTGTTATTGAAATTGGTCCGGTAGGCGATCTCGCCTGTGTAACGCTGTGCATAAAAGGAGAGGGGGAGACGCAGGATATGCCAGAGAAAATCACTGGAGAAGCGAAGGGAGAGTTTGCCGTTCAGTCGGGTTAAGAAGTGGTTTTGGAGAGCTGTCAGCACTCCCTGAAAGCCGACTGCGATGAGAATGGCAAAGAGAAAATCCCACTTCCAGGAGACGAGATGCGCAATCAGGAGATTATCAATAAAGATGCGCGTGAAGGCGGGAAGCGCAAGGCCCGGAATGAGGAGGCAGAGTCCTGCAAGAAAGAGATATAAGAGAGGGGAGTGAACGCTTTTCAGACGGTGGAAGAGCTCTTTTGCGATGCTGGGCGGTTTTCCTCCCTTTTGAAAGCTCTCCTGTGGTTCAAAGAGGAGGACGATCCCGATATAGCCCTGGTCGAACTCTTCGTAACTCACCGTGCGCGGTCCCGTTGAGGGGTCGTTTAAGTAGACGCACTCTTTCCCAAAGCCATCGAGCACCAGAAAGTGGTTAAATTCCCAAAAAAGGATTGCGGGGGAAGAGACCTCGAAGACGTCCTCCAGCTCGAGCCGGTAGCCATGGCCCTCCAGTCCATATTTCCTTGCTGCTTTGACCAAGTTCAAGGCGTTGCTTCCATCTCTTGAGACTCCGCATTCAATGCGGAGCTCTTCTAAGGGAACGTAGCGTCCAAAATGGGAAAGGATGATGGAAAGGGCGGCGGCTCCGCACTCGACCGCTTCCATTTGGATGACGGTGGGAGTTCTTGTTCTCCAGAAATGACGGGCTTTTAAAGCGGGGCTCTCTTCTTCTCTTGCCTCCATAGACACCCTCCTATTCCTTGAAAATGGGGATGGCATAGGAGATCGGCCGTTTGCTTTCTAAAAGGATGCGCACCTCGCCGACGGCGCCCGGCTGGATCTCTTCTGGTGACGGCCCTTTTCCCGTGGTCCATCGATATCCTGTCGGTGCAGAGGGGTCCAAGAGGGGGTCGATGACGACAAGATGTGCGGCGGGATCAGCTTGCAAATACTCTTTGAGAATACGAGAGGGAATGCCGGCTAAGTATTGTGCGCTTAGGGCGGCAGCGTAAGGGAGAGATCTTGACACCTTTCCCGCGATTTGGCCATAGCTTTGGGCATCGACGTTCATAAGAGAGATCTGGGCGCTCATGCCTACTTGGATCTGCATGCCCGTCTGAAGGGGAACAAAACTGTAAAAAGAAAGGAGTTTTTTTCTCTCTGCGGCCTGGATCCAAAAAAGGGGCTCTCCGGCCTCTATGGCTCTGCCGACGGCG
The DNA here is from genome assembly GCA_001796315.1 of Chlamydiae bacterium RIFCSPLOWO2_12_FULL_49_12. Classification (GTDB taxonomy): domain Bacteria; phylum Chlamydiota; class Chlamydiia; order Chlamydiales; family Rhabdochlamydiaceae; genus 2-02-FULL-49-12. Next base: position 40,300 of record MGME01000039.1, on the reverse strand, counting down.
GTATCGATTTCAATGATCTGCCCTTCCACGGGAGCTTTTACGGCAAGATCCTCTTTTTGAGCTTGAATGCCATGAAGCTCTTCTTTCTGTGTAATGAGCGCGCGTTCCAGATCCCATACCCTTTCGTTGGTTTGCTGAAGCATCAGTTGCATTTGAGCGAGATCCATGGAGGCGTTTTGGGTTTCGACAACGTTTTTTTGCTCAAGGATCTCCTGCTCTAGCCTGCTCTTCTCTTCAGTTTTGCAAAGGGAGAGCTCGTGCTTTAGGAGTGCCAGCTTTGCCTGATAGTTTTCCAGAAGAAGAGTTTCTAACTTTAGTTTGCGCTCTGCCTCAACTTTTCTGAGCTTCATCTCCTCTTCAACGAGAGCTTTTTCTTTAAAGAGATCCTCTTGGAGATTTGCAATCTCCTGAATCAGTTCTCTTTCTTTCCTCTCAAGGAGGGGATTGTCCAAAATGAGCAGGACCTGATTTTTTTTGATCTCTTGCCCCGTCTGGATAAAAATGCGCAACACCCGGCCATTTGTTCGGCTGCTCACCGTTTGCAGACCGCGCGGGTCTAAAAGAACTCCTTTTCCGCTGGCTGTGATGGGAATTCTTCCTAAAAAAGACCAGGTCAAAAGGGAAATGAGAAGCAGAAGGAGCGTCAGAAGGGCGATCCATCCTTTGATTTTGACGATGACGAGCAGCTGGTCTAGCTGTTCGGGCGAACTGAGCCTCTCTAAAGAGACTTGTCGAAAGAGAGGGGTTTGCATGTTTTCTGTATAAAATATTTTTTAATTTGGTTGAACAGAAAATGGAGGCAGGCGACAAAGTCGAGTTTGCCCCGCGCCGTTCAAAATGGCGAATTTGGGACAGGCAGTATAAGGTTTTGCAGTTAAGAGAGAATGATCTATCCTAGTGCTCTGTCAGCAAATCAGGAGTCTATTCATGGATGAATCCTTAAAGAAGCAGTTGAGTGTGATTGGAGGAACGATTCGTCAATTGGCAATGGAGGCTGTGCAGAAGGCCAATTCCGGCCACCCGGGACTCCCCATGGGATGTGCTGAATTCGGAGCCTTCATGTATGGGAAGCAGCTTCGATATAACCCTCAAAATCCCAAGTGGTTGAATCGTGATCGCCTCATTCTCTCCGCGGGGCACGGTTCGATGCTTGTCTACGCCTGTCTTCATCTTGCAGGGTTTTCCTTAACCATGGACGACATAAAGCAGTTTCGACAAAACCACTCTAAAACGCCGGGCCACCCGGAGTATGGGTTGACAGAAGGCGTGGAGACCACAGCCGGTCCTTTGGGACAGGGAGTTGCGGCTGCCGTAGGACAGGCCCTGGGAATCAAACTTCTTGCACAACGTTTTAATGAAGAAAAATTCCCTCTCTTTACCGGGAAGGTCTACTGTTTGGCAGGAGACGGCGACATGATGGAGGGCGTCTCCTCGGAAGCTTCCTCTCTTGCGGGCCACTTGGGGCTCGACAACCTTGTGATCATCCACGATGCCAACCATGTCTGTCTTGATGGTCCGCTAGCGGAGTGTTTTTCCGAGGACACCAAGGCGCGCTACCGAGCCTATGGTTTTGATGTCTATGAACTTTCGGGCTATGACTTGGATGCCATGGATGCGATTTTTACACAAATCAAGGAGAATCAAAAGAGGCCCTGTTTCATCGAGATGCAGACCATCATTGGAAAAGGCTCTCCGCACAAGGAGGGGACGCACGAGGCTCATGGCGCTCCTCTGGGTATCGAAGAGGTGAAAGAGAGTAAACGAGCTTTGGGTCTTCCGGAAGAGGAGTTTTTCGTCCCGCAATCCGTGAAGAGTTTTTTCGAAAAGAGAGGAAAGGCGGATGCTCTTTTAGAGCGCAAGTGGAAGGAGATGCTTCGACAGTGGTCCGAGGAAAGACCCGAGCGCTATGGCGAGTTTATGGAGATGGTAGAAAAGAGGCTCCCCGACGATCTGGAAAAGAGGTTGGATGCAATCGAGATGAAGACGCCTCTTGCCGGAAGATCTGCGTCGCAATGCGTGCTCAAGGTTCTCGGCGACATGCTTCCCTACCTTTACGGGGGGTCCGGAGATCTCTCCTGTTCGGACATGACGATGATGAAGCACTTCGGCATCGTGGGTCCTAAAGATTTTCGGGGAAGAAATATCAAGTTTGGCGTGCGCGAATTTGCAATGGGAGCGATGGCGACAGGACTTGCCCAAACCGATCTGATCATCCCTTTTGTGGGCACGTTTCTTATCTTTTCGGACTACATGCGCAATGCCATGCGCCTCGCCGCTCTTTCAAAAATTCAGGTGATCTATCAGCTAACCCACGACTCCGTCCTTTTAGGCGAGGACGGCCCCACGCACCAGCCCATTGAGCAGCTGGCGGCTTTGCGCGCCATTCCCCACCTTCATGTCATTCGGCCGGCGGACAATTGGGAGGTTAAACGGGCATGGATTGCCGCTCTTCGCTATTTGGGTCCGACTGCTCTGATCCTCTCACGCCAGGCGCTTTTTGAACTGACGGAGACGCATGTTCCCTATGATGAGGGAGTGGGAAGGGGGGCGTACATCTTAAAAAAAGAGAGCGGGAAGGCCCACTTTACTTTGATTGCCACGGGATCGGAAGTAAGCCTTGCTTTGGACGTGGCTTTAGAGCTGGAAAAGGTGGGGAAGGCAACACGTGTCGTCTCGATGCCTTGCTGGGAACTCTTCGAGAAGCAGCCTGAAACCTATCAGGAGTCGGTTTTGGGGCAGGAGTGCGGAAAGCGCGTCAGCATCGAAGCCGGCGCTACGTTGGGCTGGCATCGCTGGATTGGCAGAGAGGGGATTGCAATGGGTATCGACAATTTTGGCCTCTCCGCTCCTTTAAGCACTGTCAAAGCGGAGTTCGGCTTTACCGTGGATGCTATCCTCAACCATCTTTTGACCCGAGCATCCGGGAGATGAACTCGCGCCTTAAGGCTCGCATTTAATACGCTATTGAAAAAGGAGAGGCAGTTCTTCGGGCGGAAGGAAAGGAAACGGCGGTTTGGGGAGGGAGAATTTTGGGGGGCGCTTTCCTGGACAATCCGCTGTTTGACAAACGGCGCACCATCCCTCGTTTAGCGTATGGCATATTTTGCATTTCCAGGGGAGGTAAAAAGAAGCGGGGAGAGTATAGAGTCCTTTTCCGTCAGCATAAAGCGCCGCGACACTCACCCACTCATCGTCGATCTGGACAAAGATCTCTTTTTCCCCTAGCCGAATTCCCGAGGGATCCAGATAGATCTTTTTTTGCCTTTCCGGAGCAGAATAAAGAAGTGATGCCGGCACGAAGAGCAAAAGAGTGAGAAGAGTTTTTAGCATAAATTACAAAAAAGAGTAGTGCATTCTTCACAGGTGAGCAAGAAAAAACTGATTATTTTTGACGCTTTCCTAATTTTTGGAATTGTTTGGGTGTCGATTGAAAGAGAAAAGAAAAGAAACCAAGCAGAGGATAAGGTCGGTGAAGAAAGAGATGAGAGAGAACCCCGTGTCCGTCTTTTTGATAAAGTCTTGAACAAAATCTACACTTTTAAAGTTGGAGTTCTTCTGTAAAAAAGGATCTAATTGTTCTTTGCGAAACCGCTTGAGCTCCTTGAGTGTTTTCTGGACAAAGATCTCTTTTTCCACTAGCCGAATTCCCGAGGGATCCAGATAGATCTTTTTTTGCCTTTCCGGAGCAGAATAAAGAAGTGATGCCGGCACGAAGAGCAAAAGAGTGAGAAGAGTTTTTAGCATAAATTACAAAAAAGAGTAGTGCATTCTTCACAGGTGAGCAAGAAAAAACTGATTATTTTTGACGCTAATTTTTGGAATTGTTTGGGTGTCGATTGAAAGAGAAAAGAAAAGAAACCAAGCAGAGGATAAGGTCGGTGAAGAAAGAGATGAGAGAGAACCCCGTGTCCGTCTTTTTGATAAAGTCTTGAACAAAATCTACACTTTTAAAGTTGGAGTTCTTCTGTAAAAAAGGATCTAATTGTTCTTTGCGAAACCGCTTGAGCTCCTTGAGTGTTTTGTTCTCAAAGATCTCTTGTACATGCGTGCGGAAGACTTCCTTTAAACGAAAACTTCGGTAGAGAAAGAGGGTCTCATCGGGACTGAGTTCATCCAAAAGATCGAGATCGATGCACTCCTGAATGCAGTGAGCGCAGTTTTTCGTTTCCCATCCTTGATTGATAGGATAGGAATGTTCGTTAAAGGCTTTCATCAGAAGGGCGCTTTGAGGATGGGATAAGAAGATGTTGTTGAAAAGCTTCTGAAGAGAGGAGCTGTTGAACTCAGGTCTTAGACAAAGAAGACGTTTCAGCTGGCAGAGAAAGGGGGCCAGCTTTTCTGCGCTCTCTTTTATTAAAAAGCGCTGCTTTAGGCGTTCTACAAGAAGTTGCTGGAAAACAGAATAATCCGGTGAGAGGCTGTGAAAGTCTAAAAGAAAAGAGAGGGAGATGTCATGGAGGCGGTCTTGATTCAACAGTTCAAACATGCTCGCGAACATCAACTCTTTTACCTCTTCAGTGAAAACGGCAAGGTGCTTTTTATGATCGATAGAGGGAAGATCCTTTAGCGTTTCCGTAGAGCTTGTCATCCAGCTCGTCAGGAAAGGATCTAAGAGCTTCGGGCAGATAGAGGCTATCTTTTGTAGAGCTTGAAACAGTTTTCTTTGTCGTTGAGGGCTGCTGTTGCTGTTTTCAAAGCGAAAAGTTGCGGAAAGCTTCTCTTTTAGAGGGATCAGACTCTTTTCATCCAAGGAAGAGAGGAGGAAAAGATCATCTTGAAGAATCTCTAAGTGCCGATGATGCGTTAACAGATCCAGGACGCGATGATAGGCTTCGACTTTTTGAACGAGATCGTAGGCGATGGCGCACTCTTTTGGAAGGGGTGTCATCTGTGCAAATTCTCTGTAGGTTTGAGCAATTTGTGCGAAGAAAAGAAAATCCGGACTCTTTTTGTCTAGGACCTCAGGGAAGGTCACTTCTTTAAGTGCCTCTTTTAAAAACGGAATGAATTGTAAAGTGTTGGATTTCGATAGGCCCATGAACAGTTTGCGATCTTTTGTAAGGCGCTCTTTAAGATCTTTAAGATGAGCCTCGAAAAGAGCGGGGTATTCTTGATGCAGCGTGAGGATTTTTGTCTTTAATTCATAATAATCTGCAAGCGTTTCTAAAAATTGAGTCTCGGTAATTTTCAGCTTTTCTAAACTTTGCTGTGATGAGTTGAGAAGGTCTAAGACCGTAAAGAGTCTCTCTTCTTTTTCAAAAAGAGCGTTGAATGAGAACGACAGCTCCTGAATGCGATGGATCTTGTCGACAAGGGGAGCAAAGCGCTCCCGCTCGCTTTGAATCGTTTTTTCGATTTGTTTTAAGGATGCGACTTTGTTTGACAGTGTTTCTATTCTTTTTTTCTTAAAAAAGCCTAAGTAATTATACGTAGATGAATGATTTTGTTTGATGATGCCTTCTAGAAATGCGAGCCCCTCTTCGACCTCCTGAAGGGCTGCTCTTTCAGGGTTGCCTTTTAAAAGTTCGCTTGCCTTTTGGGGAAGGGTTTGAGAGAACCGGATTAAAATACAAGGCAAGGAAGAGAGGGAGACCTCTCCCGAAATAAATAGACGTTTATAATTATCTATATCATTAATAAAATTATTTTTTACGGTAAAAAAACTTTTAACGAGAGCTTGAGTTTTGTCGATTTTCTTTTCCAGGTCTGTTGCAATGTAGTTCAGACAACCCTCTGCAAGGGAGAGAGTGGGGTCGTTGAGCGCACCGGCTGCGCTCTCTGCGTGATTTTTCTCGAAGAGCGTAAAACTAATATTTCTAATCTCTGTCATAATAAAGATTATAAGAATCTCTTTGTCGAATCTTTTTAATTATTTTAGTTATATTATTTTTGTAAGTAAAGTAAATAAAATTATACCTTTTTTTATAAAGCGCCCTTGAGCTCGACTTTGCAACTTTTTGGACCCGCCTGCCTCGTCTATTTGCTCTCGGACGTTCGACCTATGGTCGAACTGGGAGATTCTTTAAACCAGGAAGGGGTTTTTAACCCCTTCCTGGTTTAAATAACTCCCCCGAGAGCAAATATCTCGAGGCCTTCGGGCCCAAAAAGTTGCAAAGTCGAGCTTGAGCGCGCGCGAGAAAATGAAATTTTTATTGCCATTAAATTAAAAATTTTAGATGACTGAAAATAGAAGGGAGCTCAAAAGAGCTTTTGCTTTTTAAGAGATCAACAAGAGGAAAAGTATGAATAAAGAAAAACCTATGCCCCTTTGCATGTGGAGTTTTGGCGTCGCTCTGGGGATCGTTTGGGCTATCATGATGCTCTTTGCGGGATGGGCTTCCATCTACGGCTGGGGCGCGATGTTCGTCTAGACCATGTCTTCTGTTTACATTGGATATGAGCCTTCATTTGGAGGGGGGATTGTAGGAGGAATTTGGGGATTTGTAGACGGCTTTATTGGAGGCGTTCTTTTGGCCTTCTTTTACAATCTGATTGCCTGCAAGAGAAAATAGGCGGGAAACTCGTCCTTTACTTCGAAATTAATTGCAACCTGGGAGCCGCCTCCTCGAAATTCGGCTGTCAAAAAACGTTTAACTCTTTTTTTAAGGAGCGCAGCTGGGTTAAGAGAAGCATCAGCTCTTCCGGAGTATGGTGGCAAGAGAGGCTGAAGAGAAGGCGGGCGCTATTTGGAGGGACTTCAGGGAACAAACAGGGCCTTGCAAGGATCCCTCTTTTCAGAAGAGCCGCATGGATTTCAAGGGCCTCTTCATTGCTTGTTAGAATGAGGGGGATAAGATGGCTTTCAGATAAGCCCGTTTCAAACCCCAGCTTTTTCAGCTCTTTCTTCAGGAAGAAAGAGCGCTGTTGCAGCTGCTTGCGTTCCCCTTCTAATTGAGGGAGAAGATCAAGGGCTGCGTCCACGGTTCCAAGAGAGGGAAGGGGAAGGGGATTTTCTCTTAAAGCAAGGCAACTCTTTTGTAAAAAAATTTTTAATAATAAGGTTGAGCTTACCGAGGCCAATGAGGCGCCTAAGCTAAAATCAAAGGCTCCTATGCTTATATCGACCTCTTTTTTGTGCGCAGTAAGTCCCATGCCCCCTTTTCCAAAGGTTCCCAAAGCATGGGTGTCATCGACATAGAGAAGGGCGTCATAACGGGCGGCTAAAGAGGCAATCTCTTCTAAAGGGGCAAGATCGCCTTCAAGGCTAAAAATCGATTCCGTCACCACAATCTTCGTAAAGAAGGAGAGGTCTTTGGTCTCTTCGAGAACTCTCTTCAAATCATCGAGATTATTGTGATCAAAGTGCTCTATTCGGGCGCTTGTTGCCAAAGAAGCGCTCTTTAATCCTAAGTAAGCGCTGCGATCGAGCATAATAAGAGAATGAGAAGTGGCCAGAGCAGTCAAAACAGCCAAATGCGCGGCATGGCGTGAGGGAAAGAGAAGGGAGGCCTCTTTTCCCAGCGTCTCGGCAATTTTTGCCTCCAGTTCCTTTTCGATCAGAAGGCGGGCCTGGGGTCCTGCAAAAAGCGTGGAACTATGCCCATGCTGAAGAATAAACTTGATAGCGCTCTTTTGCAAAGAGAGATGGAAAGCAAGGCCCAGGCAGTCCTGGGCGCAAAAATTGAGAATCTTCTCTTCCTGATTGAAGAGGTGGGTTTCGTCCAAGGCAAGGGCTTGTTGCAGAGCAGGCGTTAAAGATTCAACTTTTTGGAGGGCTTGGTGAAGAGGGGTCCATTTATCACGCATATTTTTCCCTTGTCGCAAGATTTCAAATCGTCTTCTTAATTAAAATTTAATGCAATAGGGGATGGCGCGGCGCGCTTAAGCGGTCCCCGTAAGAATAGCCCTCCGCTTTCAACAAGTGGGCCTGAGGATCGGCCGCATTGTAAATGTAGAGAGTAGAACGGGTGCCGTACCCGATCATCCAGAACGACTGACCGGAGAGGATGTTAAGTCTTGTCCGGTCTAAAAGAGTGTCGGCGGAAAAGAAGAGGCCATTTCCCGGTGTTTCAAGCAAAGAAGAGAGGGGCTCTCTTTTTTCTTGGGAGGGTAAGGAGTCCGTAAGGCGCAGAAGAAGTCCCCCTAAAAGAGACTGAAAGGAGTAGGCCTGATTGAGGGTGAGTCCTTGAAGAAAAGGCAGGGAGCTTTGGAAATAGTGATCTAAGGCAAGACGAAGGAAGGGGGTTTGGAAGAGCTCTTTTGCAAAATGGGTCCAAGAGCGCCGCTTTGCCAAAGAGAGAATCCAGGAATCTCTTTGTCCCAGGTCCCGTCCATTTGGGCAAAGTTTTGAGCGTCTTTGCAAAAATTCTTTACAATCAGCTTCGTTAAGAAGGCCTTCAAGTTCCAAATAACCGTTTTTTTGAAAAAAATTTTCCTGCTGTGGGGAGAGTGTCTGTTTCATCCGTCCTCTGGAAAAACCCCGTCTTCAGGACGGGAAACGCTCTGGAATGGAACTTCTTTTTTTTCTATCCCATCCGGCCGCATGGAAAAGAGCATAGCAGGAAGCGGCGAAAGGGAGAAGAGGCTTTGTTCTTTTTCCCTTAACCCGTTATTCTCGACATCGAGCAGAGCAGTTGCCTCGACTTTGCAACTTTTTGGACCCGCCTGCCTCGTCTATTTGCTCTCGGACGTTCGACCTACGGTCGAACTGGGAGATTCTTTAAACCAGGAAGGGGTTTTTAACCCCTTCCTGGTTTAAATAACTCCCCCGAGAGCAAATATCTCGAGGCCTTCGGGCCCAAAAAGTTGCAAAGTCGAGGTTGCTGAAATTTCAGTATTTTTTGAGCCATGATGTCCTATCATCTTCTCCTTTCGAGACTTCCTGAGATTGAGAAAAAGCTGAACTATTCTTTTAACAATAAAGAATTATTGCTTTCGGCCTTTGTTCATCGCTCCTATTACAATGAGCATCGGGGAGAACTTCAAGAGCATAATGAGCGGCTCGAATTCTTGGGAGATGCGGTATTGGGTCTTTTGATCTCTCACTACCTTTTTAACCATTTTCCACATGAACAGGAAGGGCAGCTCTCGCATATGCGCTCCTTTTTGGTGGATGCGGACTCCTGTTCGAAGCTCCTTCAGAGTTTGGATCTAGACGCTTTCATCCTGCTGGGACGGGGAGAAAGAAGGAACAAGGGGCGGGGAAGAGAGACGATTCTTGCAGATCTCTTCGAGGCGCTTATCGGAGCGCTCTTTCTCGATGGAGGCGTTGATGTGGTGCGCCGCTTTTTCTTTTCGCATTTTGAAAAGAGCCTTCTAGCCTTCCTCATCCAGCCCATACGCAACTGGAAAGCGGAACTTCAGGACTATGCCCAGAAAAAGTATCAGATTACACCTTCTTACATTGTCTTGAGCGAGAAAGGACCCGACCATCACAAGTTCTTTCTCGTGGGAGCTTTTATTGAAAAAAAGTCTGTTGGCGAGGGAGAAGGGCATTCTAAAAAAGAGGCGGAGATTGAAGCCGCAAAGAAGGCGATGGAGAGGTTGGAGAAAGGGGCGGAAGAATGGGAAAAGTGAAGAGCGTATGGAGCTGCAAGGAGTGCGGAGGCAGGCAGGTCAAATGGTCGGGGAGCTGCCCTGTCTGCAAAGAGTGGAATACTTTGGAGCAAGAGGCCGATCTCTCCCATAGTACAGCCCGTTTTGAAGCCGCGAGAGTTGGAGCGCAGCCGCTGCGCATGTGCGAGATTGAAAAGAGCGACCGTGGACGTCTTAAAACAGGCCTTGTCGAGATGGATCGCCTGCTCGGAGGAGGGATTGTAAAAGGCTCTCTTATCTTGCTGGGAGGGGATCCAGGAGTTGGGAAGTCCACTCTGATGCTGCAACTCTCTCAGAGCCTGGCCCAGCAGGGGTTGACCGTGCTTTACGTGTGCGGAGAGGAGTCTGTTGAGCAAACTTCCCTAAGGGCCGAGCGCCTTGGCATCGAAAGCGACCGCCTTTATCTTTTTAGTGAAACCCAATATAGCCACATCAAACTTCAGGTAGATCGTCTCAAGCCCGATATCCTGGTGATCGATTCGATTCAGATTGTGTACAAAAGCGAGATCCCTTCTGCTCCGGGTTCAGTGACCCAGGTTCGAGAGATGGCAGCAGAATTCATGCATCTGTCCAAAGGGAGCGGCATCTCGACGTTTTTGATCGGACATGTGACAAAATCGGGAGAGATTGCAGGGCCGCGCGTCTTAGAGCACATTGTCGATACTGTTTTGGATTTTGAAGGGGATCGGCAAGTGGGCTATCGGATTCTGCGTGCAGTGAAGAATCGCTTTGGGCCGACCGACGACATCGTCCTTTTTCAGATGCATGAGGGGGGGCTTCGTGAAATCAGCAATCCCTCGGTCATCTTTCTCGAAGAGAGAAGCCAGGAGGCGTCCGGATCTGTGATCCTGCCTACGCTGGAGGGAAGCCGCTCTTTATTGGTGGAGGTTCAAGCTCTCGTTGCTCCGACGGCGTTTGCCACCTCGTCTCGGCGCTCTGCCGGCATTGATCCCAACCGCCTTGCCCTGATGCTCGCCGTTCTGGAAAAGCGCGTGGGTTATCAGCTTCACCGGTTTGATGTCTTTGTCTCGGTTGCAGGGGGATTGAAGATTGTCGAGCCGGCAAGTGATTTAGCGGTGATTTTGGCCATCAGCTCTTCTTTTACCAACGTTCCCATCGATGCAAATACCATCGTCTTGGGCGAGGTGGGACTGGGAGGAGAGGTAAGGGGAATCCAGCGTTTGGAAAGCCGCCTCAAAGAGGCCATTCACCTCGGATTTAAAAGTTGCATTCTTCCCAATCGCTCTTTGAAAAATCTCTCTTTAGACATCCAGGACAAGATGGCTTTTATGGGTGTTGATTTTGTTGAAGAAGCGCTTGACGCGTCTGTCCGGTAGATCTTTTTTCTGTTTTTCACATGTTCACGGCCTCTTCTCGACTTTGCTCTCGAAAATTTGTATAAAATCACTTTGAGGGCTATGCTTGGCTCAATTTTAAAAGGAGGTAGTATGGCTCTTTATCAACTTCCCGATCTTCCCTACGATTACAATGCTTTGGAACCTGTCATCTCTTCTGAAATCATGGAGTTGCATCATAAAAAGCATCATGGTGCCTATGTAAACAATCTCAATGCCGCACTGGAAAAATCCGAGGAGGCTCAACGAAAGGGGGATTTGGCTAAAGTCATCTCTTTGCAAGCCGCCATCCGTTTCAATGGAGGGGGGCATCTGAACCACTCTCTCTTTTGGGAAAGCTTAGCTCCGCTCTCACGAGGAGGAGGAGAAAAACCTGAAGGAGAGCTGATGAAGGCTTTTGAAAAGGAGTTCGGTCAGTTTGGCCTCTTTTTTGAAGAGATGAGCGCCAAAACCACTGCCGTTCAGGGGTCGGGGGGGGGGTGGCTGGGCTATGACAGCGGAAAAAAACGCTTGGTTGTCGCCGCCACTGCCAATCAGGATTCTCTCTTTTCTCAAGGGCTTACTCCCTTGATGGGTATCGACGTGTGGGAGCATGCCTATTATCTTCAATATAAGAATGCGCGCGCCGACTATGTAAAAAATATCTGGAAAATCATTAACTGGAAAAAAGTATCCGAGCGATATCGCGAAGCAGCTTCTTCTTGAGATAAATTCATTTAGTTTGGTATTTTTAATCTTTGTTTAAAGTTTAGGTGGTATGGGGTTATTTTCTAGAAACAAACCTAAAATAAAAATTCAAACGACTAAAAAAGATAGTTTTAGCGGTTGGGTGAAGTGTACGCGCTGCCATGAGATGATTCATGCCAACGAACTCATGAAAAACCGCCATTGCTGCCCAAAATGCGATTACCACTACCGCCTCTCAGTCCGGCAAAGGATGGAGCTTTTAGCAGATGTTGACAGTTTTCAAGAGCTTTTTACTCAGATCAAGCCGGAAGATCCCTTAGGCTTTGTCGATTCCGTTCCTTACTCCGAGCGGTTGAAGCGGGCTCAGGAAACCTCCAGCCGGGATGAGGCCGTGATGGCAGGCGTCTGCCGCATCCAGGGAATGGAGGTCGCTTTAGGGATTCTCGATTTCTCTTTCATGGGAGGGTCGATGGGATCGGTTGTAGGCGAGCGGCTTACCTTACTCATCGAGCACGCCTTGAAGGCCAGGCTGCCTTTAGTGCTGACCTCGGCCTCGGGCGGAGCGCGCATGCAGGAATCGATCCTCTCGCTCATGCAGATGGCCAAGACGGCTCAAGCTCTGGCTCTTCTTCATGAAGAGGGGATTCCTTATCTCTCCATCCTGACCAATCCGACCACGGGAGGCGTGACTGCTTCCTTTGCTTCGCTTGGAGATCTCATCCTGGCTGAGCCGGACGCTCTGATTGGATTTGCAGGACCGCGTGTTGTCGAGCAGACAATCGGACAAAAGCTGCCCCTAGGAGCGCAGCGTTCAGAATTCCTTTTGGAGAGAGGGATGGTGGATTGCATTGTCTCCCGCCACGATCTCAAAGAGACGCTCTTTCGCATGCTCTCGTACGTGACCGGAAATGAGAGGGAGCATCTGAAAATTTCGGAGTTTCGTCTTGTCTATGGACAGTCGCTTGGAAAGATTCCCCAAAAATTAAAGGAACTCATGACGCTTTCTGAAGAGAGCGAGGTTCCTCTGCGAGATTAAGATGCAGAGAGTAGAAATAAAGGTCTCCTTAGCGGAGGGAGCTGAACTTCCTCTCTACGCGACAGAGCATGCGGCAGGAGCCGATCTTTTTGCCTATATGGATAAAGAGATTCTCCTCTCTCCCAAAGAGAGAATTCTGGTGCCCACGGGGTTGCGCCTTGCTTTGCCTTTCGGATTTGAAGCGCAAATCCGTCCCAGAAGCGGACTGGCCCTTAAAGAGGGCATTACGGTTCTCAATACTCCCGGCACTATTGACAGCGACTATCGCGGAGAGATTAAAATTCTATTGATCAACCTGGGAAGTGAACCCTTTGTGATTCAACCACGCATGCGTCTTGCCCAACTTGTGATCTCTCCTGTTTTGCAAGCGCTCTTCATAGAGGAAGAGCTGCTCGCCAAGACGTATCGAGGCGAGGGCGGTTTCGGACATACGGGAGTATAAGATTAAAGTGAGCATCGCCGACTATTTAAGCAAGAATCAGATCCTCTTTTTGGAGGTTAAAGAACGCAAGGAAGCGCTCATCGCTCTTGTAGATCTGTTGGATCGAGCGGGCAAACTTCGGGAAAAAGAGCAGTTCTTTTCTTCCATCCTCCAAAGAGAAAAGATCGTCTCTACTGGAATTGGACTTGGAGTGGCCATCCCCCATGCAAAATTGGAAGGGTACGAAGACTTTTTTATTGCAATTGGGATCCAAAAGGAGGGGATGGGACTGGAGTGGAACGCCCTTGACGGAGTGCCAGTCCGGCTCATTTTCATGATCGGAGGCCCCGACAATCGTCAGACCGATTATCTGCAGATTCTCTCTTCTCTCACCACGGCGATCAAAGATGGAGTCAGGAGAAAAAATCTTCTCGCTTCAAAGACTCCCGATCAGGTTCTGGATTGGTTCCAAAAGCCTGGGATGTGACAAACGCTTGTTCCTCGCGCTTGCCACACCCCACCAAAAGCCTATCCTATAAATTGAGGCTTTGATATAAGTAACTTCAACTTTTTACTGCGACCCTTTTGGTTTAATGAATTTATATTGCAATTTTTTTTCCTCTGACTTTGTGTATACGCTATGTGAGACGTATACCCAAACAAACGGGCCGCAGGATCGCGTGTCTTGGGAATTTTTTTAGTTGATTAAGCCATGGATCTTAAAATTAAAGATGTTGCGGAGCTCTTAAGCGTTTCGGAGACAACGATTCGACGCTGGCTGACTACTGGAAAGATCCCTGCCTACAAGCTCAATCACCAGTATCGATTCAGCCGCATCGAGATCGAAAACTGGATGCTGAGCTGCAAGGTCCACTCCCAAGACAGCAAGCGCGCTCTAGGAACGGAAGAGCAGATCTATCCCATTGCAGATGAAGAAGGAACTCAGGGCTCAATGGGCATGCAACATTTTAGCCTCTTTCGGGCTCTTCATAGAGGAGAGGTTCTCTTTGAGGGAGAGGGACGATCGAAAGAGGAGGTTATCCGCAAGACGATGCAGCTGCTTGCCCCGAACATGGGACTTGATCCCGATGTGATTTCCGAACTTTTGATCGATCGCGAAAACCTCATGTCCACGGCTGTAAATCAGGGAATAGCAGTTCCCCATGCGCGAGACTTTCTTCTGCCTTCTCCTTTAGACAGCATCTCCGTTCTCTTTTTAAAAAGTCCCATGGACTATGGCGCTCTGGACGGCCGGCCTGTCCATACCCTGTTCTTCCTCTTTTCCAGTTCCGATAAGAGACATTTACACCTGCTCTCTAAAATCGCTCACCTCTCCAGCCAAAAGGATGCCTTGGAGTTTCTCCTTACCCGTCCGACAAAAGAGTCTCTTTTGAGCTATATCAAGAGGTGGGAAACAGCGATAGGATAAAAAGAGTTTTCTCTTTTCCAATCTAGACAAAGGTAATTATGGCAAGAAGAAAAGGCATGTTTGCAAAAAAATCGGTAGAAGCCCTGCTGAGGGAAGCTGCCCTGCCAAAAGAGGGGTTGAAACGTTCCCTTAGCGTCTGGAATCTGACAGCTCTTGGCATCGGAGCGATTGTCGGAGCGGGTCTTTTTGTCCTTTCAGGCGAAGCTGCAGCCAACTATGCAGGACCTGCTGTGGTGCTTTCCTTTATCTTTGCTGCAATCATCTGCTTTTTCGCGGCGCTCTGCTACGCCGAATTTGCTTCCATGATCCCCATTGCAGGAAGCGCCTACACTTACACCTATGTGACGTTGGGTGACTTTTCCGCCTGGATTATGGGTTGGGTCTTAACGCTGGAGTTTCTCTTTTCCGCCGCAACGGTCGCGGTTGGGTGGTCGAGTTATCTCGGTAGTTTTTTAAAGGATTTTGGAATCACCTTGCCCCACGTTCTCTCCGCGGCTCCTTTTAAATATCAGGCCATTTCGGGATGGGAAGAGACGGGGGCTATTTTGAACCTCCCCGCAATGGCCATTATGGCTCTGATGGGGTATCTCATCTATCACGGCGTGAAAACGGCTGCGCGCTTTAATGATATCATGGTTTTTTTAAAACTTGCCGTGATTGTGATCTTTATCGCCTTGGGCGTCTCTTTTGTTCAAACGGAAAATTTTACTCCCTTTATTCCTGAAAATACAGGGGTTTTCGGTCAATTTGGCTGGAGCGGCGTATTTCGAGGAGCGGGGATTGTCTTTTTTGCCTTTATCGGATTTGACGCGGTCTCAACGATGGCCCAGGAGGCGAAGAAACCGAAACGGGATATGCCTATCGGGATGATCGGCTCCTTGGGAGTCTCTACTTTGATCTACATTGCCGTTGCTCTTGTGATGACAGGGATTATCTTCTATAAACATTTGGGTGTTGCAGATCCCATGGCTGTTGCCATCAACGCCTTTGGGCCCAAGTTCTTTTGGCTCCGTTACGTTTTAAAACTTGCTATCTTAGCCGGACTTACCTCTGTTGTCCTCGTGATGACCATGGGACAAACACGCATCTACTATGCCATGGCGCACGATGGGCTTCTTCCCAAGACTTTTGGGAAAATCCATAAGAAATATCACACTCCTCACATTACCACTCTTTTTGTGACCCTTCTCGGAACCGTTGTTGCAGGGCTCTTTCCTGTCGGCGTGATCGGACAGATTGTCTCGATGGGGACGCTCTTTATCTTTGGAACGGTCTGTCTGGCAGTTCTTATCTTACGCTACACCCATCCGGAAGTGCATCGCCCCTTTAAAGTGCCGCTTGTCCCCTTGATACCCGCCTTGGGCATTCTCTCGCTCTATGGCCAGATGTTTTTTCTTCCTGGGGTTGCCTGGCTGCAGTTTTTGAGCTGGATCGCCTTCGGCTGTCTTCTCTACTTTTTCTATGGCAGGAAAAACAGTCTTGTGCGCAACGCCCTGCACGAAGGTTAACTCTTTGCTAATCAAATATTTACCATTACCTTATTACTCATTATGAATACGCCTCTTGTAGCTAAAAACTTATCGCATGAACAGCGTGATGTCTCTTTTCAAGCGGCCAAGCAAGGACTTATCGAAAAAATCCAAAACCGCGGCGAGCTTCCGCATGCCTCGGTCCAAAAGCAATTGGAGCTCCTTGAGCAGCTCTCCGCATTCGACCTTGGAAAATTTCTCATTGAAAGAGGAGGTCTGAATGGATATTGGACTCACTATATTATTGCCTATCCGGAAAAGGCCCAAGCATACTCCCTTCATCCGGTAGAAGAGTTTCTTCTCAACTCCGCGCCTTCCTGTCTTGCGACCCAGCACCGTTTCTCTCTTTTTAAAGAGACCATTCAGAAACATCTCTTTGAAGGCTGTGTCCTGGCGTCCGTACCGTCGGGTTTGATGGCTGAATTCCTCGATCTTGACTTCTCTAACATGAAAACGTTTTCTCTGCATGGGATTGATCTTGATGAAGAAACACTCTCTCAAGCCAAGGGGTATGCTGAAGAAAAGGGGCTTATCGGCAAGTGTCGTTTTTTCCAGAAAGATGCCTGGAATCTCTCTATTAGTGAAGAGTATGATCTCATAGCAAGCAACGGCCTTGCCATCTATGAAGCCGATGATGAGAAGGTGGTGGCGCTTTATCGCCAATTCTACAACGCATTAAAGTCTAAAGGGACGCTGATTACGAGCTTTTTGACGCCGCCTCCGACGAGCGGGAAAACAACCGAATGGAGGATGGATAAGGTCAATCTACAAGATGCTCTTTTACAGAAAATCGTGTTTGCCGATATCCTAAATACCAAATGGCAAGTTTTTCGCTCAGAGGAAACGGTTAGAGAGCAGTTACAAAAGGCCGGTTTTCAAAAGATCGAAATCCTCTATGATGAGGCGCACATTTTCCCAACGCTGATCGCTGAAAAATAAACAGCAATGCTAGTCCTGACTTCCGTGATTTTTTTTCTAACTCCTTGAAAGTCAATAACGCGAAACTTTAAAAAGGCACTACTTTCTAGCCATGCGCCTTGCTCTCTTCTGCCCGAAAACAGCGTAAATTTGTCTTGCTTCCGGGGACATAGCTGATGGCAGACGATAATGGCACTCAGTCTCTTCGTTCTCTGTTCATGCGATCATTTGGTTTTCTGGAGGAAAAGGACGCTGCTTGAGTTGACAACTCATGACGCAATCCCGAAAGGGGTCAACCGGCAAAGATAATTGTCGTCGACCAAAGCTCATCATGAGCGGCTCAATTTGAGTTGAGGGATGATTGTTTGGAGATCGCCTTTCAGGAGAAGATCATCATTCCCTAAATAAGAGGGACAAGATAGATCGATAGAGATCACTTTTCCTTCGGGATTGTGTTTCTTATACCATCCCAGGAATCCCCGATCATCATAGCTGAGACCAATGCAAATAATCGCATCGATTTCTCTCAAGGCATCGGAATCTATTTCAGTTTTTAAATGATTCGCATCGATGCGATAGGGCATTATTCCGGTTTGTTCATGCAGGCTATCCAAATTTTCAGTGACGATTTGGCAATGTTTAAAAAGAGCCAGCTCCTTCAATGCCAAGTGAGCTTTTGTGGGAGGGCTGGAAAAACAAGCCTGATGAAAGCTTTGAATTTGAAGAGCAAACCATTGAGGGGTTTCAATTGCTTTTTTTAAGGCAGGGAAGAAATCCACTCCTTTTTTGATTCCAAGCAACGACTCGAGCTGATTCATGGTAGGAACATTTGAGGAAGCCGAAAGACCGGCTCCCGTATAAAATAAGACATTTTTGTTTCGAATGATCGAAGCAAGCTCTTCTTCAGTGATGATTGTTGGTTTTTCATTCTCAATGACGCGTCTTTCACAGACAATGTATGAAAAGCTATTTGGTGAAAAACTTTCATTTGATGAACTCGAGCCGATTTTTGTCTCCTCATCATCCCCATATTGATAGAAATAACGATATCTTTTTTGATTTTTGCCGTTAACAAAACAATCTTCCGAGATAAACTGATCCTTTTTATCATTGAAGCAGTCTGGAAGTTTTCCGGTACAGATTATCTCAAAAAAAACATGATCTTGACGGGTGACAAAATGAAAGTAATTTTCCTCGTTATGCCATGTCATATCCAAACTTTGTTCTTTTAAGACTTGGCGCAGGTCTTCTTGACTGAGAATTTTGGGGGAGGATAAAAATTCTCCAGAAGTCTCAATCCATGGTTCTTTTCCCGATAAAGAAAAAGATGAAAACAGAAACATCACTGCAATTAAAATGAAACGAGAGGAAAATCTCCAAAACATGCCAAAACTCCTTATTTTCCGTGGCAGATATAATAACAGCTAAGGATAGGAAATTCAATGGCACTTTTGAAGATGAGTAGGTGCTTGAATAGGCCAACAGTAGGAATCAGTCGCTTACGCAAACAAGCGCAAAATAAGAAAAAAGAGAGAGATTCCTTTCCTAGGAAAGGAACGCGCCTTGGTATGTGGCTTAAAAGCGATGAAAAGACTGCTTTGCTCCAACAAGAAATCGGATTTGCGTATGTTAAAAAATCTACTCATTTGTATAGATAACACACGATATGTATAGATTTATGTAAGCAGTTACTTACCCCTAAAGGATGGGGCGACATACAACTCGGCAATATTCAAAATTTTTATCCGATCATTCGAGGTGATGTAAACATTAGAAAGACCCACTGGCGTTTCATTGGAATAATAAATAAAAAGGCTTCGAGGTCCCTCTTGGAGACGTTTTTTCAGTTTGTCTGCATAACTTGAAAGAAAACCCTCCTTGCTTATTCCTTCTGTCGCATGGGGCCAATTTTCTTGTATATAGGTATAGGTCAGGTCGAGAAACAGTGGCCACTCTGCCGAGGTAGCATCTATTTGTTTCTGTTTAAATATCACAGGTAACCGCAAATGGTTGCTTAGATGTTTTTCGCATTCACATCTTCAGACAGATTTTTTTCATGACACGCCTCAAGGTAGGATGGATTTGGCAAGATAGAATCCCGCAAGGGCCATCAGGATGACAGGTGGGAGACTGCCGCGACCTATGATCCCCAGACCATGAAAGTATTCACAAACGAATGTCCAGGAATCCCCAATCCCGGATGTTTTGTGATTCTTCCCAGGTTTCTTCAAAAAGGCGAGCCATACTATACCTCTCAGCCTCAAGTCTGGCTGACCGCGCCTCCGGAATCTTCTCGTACTGCGGCAGCAAGCTCAACGGAGCGCGCCGCTTTGCCGCACCCCGTCAGGTCCTCCGCTCCCGAAAACAGAGGCTTTTTATCCTGGATTTTTTCCTTTTTTCGAAGCCTGTGGGACGATCTGTGGAGCTGGCTATTTAGGGGATCATAGCCATACAAACGGACGTCTCGACTGCGGCATGGGCTTGCAAAATTGCATTTTAAATGCATAATTGCATGCATGGACCCTTATATCCGGCGTTCTTTGGAACCGGTTCTTAAACGGGCGGCGAAGGAATTTCCTGCGGTGGTGCTGACCGGCCCGAGGCAGGCGGGAAAAACGACGCTTTTAAAGCATCTCTTTTCCGCTTCCCATCGCTATCTCTCTTTAGAGGCTCCGGACGTTCGGTTAGCCGCCACATCGGACCCGCGGAGCTTTATCAGGATGTATCCGCCTCCGGTGATTTTTGACGAGATCCAATACGCTCCGGACCTTCTCTTTTACGTAAAGGAAAAAATTGACGAAGAGAGAAAGAAGTACGGGCAGTACGTTTTAACAGGCTCGCAAAACATTCTTTTATTGCAACAGGTAGCGGAAAGTTTGGCGGGGAGAGCGGCTGTGCTCAAACTGCTTCCTCTCTCTTTGCCCGAGATCATGGGGGAGCCTTTCAGGCCTTTTCCGTGGGAAAAGAAAGAGTCGTCCTCAGAGAGCTTGCCAATTGAAATGTTTTGGAAAATGGCGCTTCGGGGAAGTTATCCGGAGTTGATCGATAATCCGGAAAAAGATGCGGCGCTTTGGCAGAGCAGTTATATTCAAACCTATCTGGAAAGGGACATCCGCACGATCAGGCAAATTGGCGATTTGACTCAGTTTCAGCTCTTTTTAAGGGCGCTTGCCGCAAGGAGCGCACAGCTATTTCAGCTTTCCGATCTCTCTCGGGATATCGGAATTTCGTTAAATACGGCTAAAAGCTGGTTAGCCATTTTAGAGGCGACTTATCAGGTTGTGGTGGTGCGGCCTTACTTCGCCAACATCAGCAAGCGGCTTGTTAAGACGCCGAAAATCTATTTCACGGATGTGGGCACGCTCTGTTATCTTACCGGTTTGCGCGACATTGGCCTTCTGGCTTCAGGACCCCTTGCGGGAGCTGTAGCGGAGACGTTTGTCTTTTCTGAACTTTTTAAACGAATTCTCCATCGGGGAGCCGATCCGAGGATCTCTTTTTGGCGCACGGCCTCGGGAAGCGAGGTGGATTTCATCATTGAAGAAGAGGGAAGAGTGATCCCTCTCGAGGTCAAGGCGTCTGCAACGCCTTCTCCCCGAATGGCAGAAGCTGTTCTTTCCTTTCGAAAGGACTTGGGAAAAAAGGCCAGGGAGGGATACGTCGTCCATCTTGGAGATCTTGCGCTTCCTTTGGGAAAAGAGGTAACGGCCCTTCCTTTCGCTCATCTCTAAGTACATCCAAGCAACCTGAAGAATTGGTTTTTGACTGCGTCGGTTTTTTCTCTCTAATTTTATTCTTCACTCGCGCCTTGCCTCTCGGCAATGGTCGCTCGCTCCAGAAAAAATTAGAGAGAAACCTCCTTGTCAAAATCCCAATTCTTCAGGTTGTTTGGATGTATTTGTATATAAACTTTATTTCAGATATGAAGAGTCTATGAAGCTCTCTCCGAAAGCTTACTATAATTTGCTGCGCTTTAACTGGCTGTAGGACAACAGTAGGAATCAGTCGCTTACGCAAACAAGCGCAAAATAAGAAAAAAGAGAGAGATTCCTTTCCTAGGAAAGGAACGCGCCTTGGTATGTGGCTTAAAAGCGATGAAAAGACTTGTCAAAGTCGGGGAGACCAGGTTGAGGATTTTCTTCAATTGTCTTCTGTTAAGGCATGCGGCGAAAAATTTCGCCTTATTTCGACGAATGGCGTAGTCGGTTTTACAAGCTGAGGCTGGCGGTACCAGGGGGATCGCAATGAGGCGGAGGCAAGCGGCTAGTGGGACAGTATTGATGTCGATCGGAGTTCTGTTTGAAAAGATCACAACGAGGGCGCTGAACGTCTGCTTATTTGGGGAGGGAAGAGGGCAGAAAGAAAAAATCTCGCAAGAGATCGAGCAACTCTCTGTTTTTAAAGGAGAGGGCATAGAGAAGAAGGCCCCCAAAAAAGATCGCAAAGAGCGTCAGGAAATGGATCAGCTGCTCGAGAGTATGATGGGGAAAACCCGCCATTGCCCTTGCGCTGAAGGGATGGAACAGGAGGGCGTTGACTCCCAGCACACAGAGAGAAGCGAAAAGAGAGGCGAAGAGGGGATGAAAAGAGGAAAGAAGAAGGCGAGCTTTCCATCCTTTTTGAGTGAGCAGGCGGTAGAGAAAATAACAATTGACCCACGAGCTTGCGGCCGTGGCAAGCGCGATACTGACAACGTCTAGTTGAAGCCAAAAAACGAAGAGAGAATTTAACAAAATATTGACGATGACCGAAAAGAGCGAGAGCTTCATCGGCGTTTTAAAATTATTCTCGGCAAAAAAGAGTGCGGAAAAGAGAAAGATGAGCGTTGTAGGGAGAAGGCCCAGGCCGTAAGCCCCTAAGCAGAGCGTTGTTTTTGCAACGGCAAGTTCTGAAAAGTGTCCCCGCCCAAATACCAAGTCTACAGCTGCACCACCCAATGAGATGAGAGCAAAGGAACAGGGGATCATTAAGGTCAAAATGCGGCGGCACCCTTGGATGAAAAGATCCTGAGCTCTTTTTGTCTCCTTCGCTTTGATGGCGCGCGAGAGAAGAGGTGTGAGCGTTCCCGTGAGCGCCATGCCGAAAAGCGCCAGGATCAGAAGTTGCAGGCGGATGGAGTTCCACAGGTAGACGGGGCCTCGAAGATCGATCCAACGAGCAAAGATGGAGTCGATAAGTGAATTGACTTGAACTGCACCTACCCCAATTAATCCAAAGCTGTAGGATTTGGCAAGCCGGACAATCGTCGGGGAGATCTTTATGGAAAGCCACTCTTTGAAAGAAGCGGAGGCATGTCTTAGGGTTAAAGGAAGGGTGAAGACCCATTGCCCCAAGAGGCCAATGAACATCCATTTTGCAAGCGAGAGCATTGCCAAAGCGGGAGGTTGCTCTCTACAGAGAAAAAGTGTTGCTATCCAGATGCAATTACAGATTGCCGGAGCGAGGTTGGGAATGAAAAAAGAACCGTAGCAGTTTAACAAAGAGATGTTTAATCCGTAGAGCCCGATAAACAAAATGCCCGGCAGGAGCCATTGGGTCAGTCTCACGATCTCTTTTGTATCAAAAGAGAGAGGAGTCCAAGATTGCATCACAGAGAGAGCGCCCTCGCCAAGTGCTACGAGCGCGATGAGAATGAAGGCGGTGAGGAGGGTAAGTTGTCTGAAAAAGCGGTTGGCGTCTTCTTGATGTTGAAGCTTCAGTTCTTCAAAATGGGGGATAAAGGCGGATTGAAAGGGGCCCTCTCCCAATAACCTCCGAAAAAGGTTGGAAAGCCGGAAAGCGACTAAAAAGGCGGCTAAAGAGGGATGGTCTCCAAAGAGATAGGCGGTGAGAAGATCTCGCAGCAAACCGGTCAGACGGCTCATGAAAGTCGCTGAGAAAAACAGTTTGATGGAGCGGGGAAGATGGTGTTCGGAGATGCTCATCCAAAAGTCATTTTGTTCTTAGCCGCTCTTATTGCCAACTGATTTTGAGCGTCCTTCAATGATCCCTCCTCCGAGACAAATCGGACCTTTGTAGAAAACGACGGACTGCCCCTCAGTGATCGCCCGCTGGGGCTGTTCAAATGTGACCAAAAGAAGGTCTTGATCCAGGGCGTGGAGCGTGCAGGGAACGTCTTTGTGCCGGTAGCGCACTTTGGCAGTGCATGAGATGGGGAAAGAGGGAGGGAAGCCCGCGAGCCAAGTGAGCTCATTGGCAGTTAAGGAGAGGGAAAAGAGCGAGGGATGGTCTTTGCCCTGGGCGACAAAAAGGACGTTTTGCCTGCGATCTTTGTCGACGACAAACCAGGGAGCCCCGCTTCCTCCGATGTTTAAGCCTTTTCTTTGGCCTAGGGTGTAGAAGGCGATGCCTCGGTGTTCTCCAACCGCTTTGTGATCCAGGGTTTTTATCATCCCGGGAGAGTATTTGATGTAGCGGCTTAAAAAAGGGGCGAACGGGCGCTTGCCGATGAAGCAGATCCCGGTGCTGTCTCTCTTTTCTGCAGTGGGAAGGCGGTGCCTCTGTGCCAAAGAGCGCACCTCTCTTTTTTCCAAGCGGCCGATGGGAAAGAGGCTCTTTTGTAGGGAGCTTTGAGAGATGGAATAGAGGAAGTAGCTCTGGTCTTTTTCGGGGTCGGCTCCGCGCAAGAGGTGGGTAGTTTTGTTGAGGTGTTGGGTTTGGCAATAGTGGCCGGTGGCGATGTAGTCGGCATCTAAAGCAAGAGCCTTTTCTAAAAAAGCCTTAAATTTGATCTCGCGGTTGCAAAGGATGTCGGGATTGGGAGTGCGGCCGGCTTGAAGTCCCTCTAAAAAGCGGGTAAAGACCCGATCCCAGTACTCTTTGGAAAGATTGACCGAGTAATAGGGGAGGTTGAGTTTTTCACAGACTTTGATCACATCTTCGAAATCCTGAGCGCTCTGACAAAAGCCCTCCTCTGTCAGCTCTTCCCAGTTCTTCATGAAAAGACCGATGACCTCGTAGCCCTGTTCCTGAAGGAGCAGGGCGGCAACAGAGGAGTCCACTCCTCCGGACATGCCCAAGACAACTCTTTTTTTTGACACCACTTTTTTCTTGCTTGTTGTTTGGGTATAGAATACCTCTATAAGAGGCCGCTTTGCAATGCGGAAAAAGGAAAGATGCAGGAAAACCGCCACCTATGTCATAAAGATTTTAGAGGGTAGGTTATGGTGGATGTTCAGATTGACGGGATCACCTTGAAGGGGGATCTCATTCTTCCTAAAGGGGCTCGGTCCCTCGTTCTCTTTGCTCATGGAAGCGGAAGCAGCCGTTTGAGTCCGCGCAACCGGTTTGTGGCAGAGGAGCTGAATCGGCAAAAATTGGCCACGTTGCTCATAGATCTTTTGACCGAAGAAGAAGAGGAGATCGATGACAGGACGCAAGTGTATCGTTTTGATATCGGCCTGCTTGCAAAAAGACTTGTCTTGCTGATTGACTGGCTCTCAAAAAATCCCGACACAAAAGAGCTTGCCATCTCGCTCTTTGGAGCCAGTACGGGCGCAGCTGCAGCCCTGATTGCCGCCGCCCAAAGGAAAAAGAAGGTTCAGACCGTCGTTTCTCGAGGAGGGCGCCCCGATCTGGCCAAAGAGTTTTTAAAGCAAGTGGAGGCGCCGACTCTTCTCATCGTGGGGGAGCGTGACGATGTGGTCATCGAATTGAACCAGCAGGCGGCAGAGAGCCTCACGTGCGAAAAAAAGATCATCATTGTCCCGAAGGCAACGCATCTTTTTCAAGAGCCGGGAGCTTTAGAAGAGGTCGCCCGCCTTGCAGGAGAGTGGTTCACGGCAAAACATTAGATTAGAGCCGCAGACGGCAATTTAAGTTCCTGAAGAGCCCACAAGATGGTCGGAGGGATTATTTGCCTCTTCGGCATGCTCGACAAAGACAATCTTTCCCTCTTCGACAGTGACGAGCCAGCTTCCTCCCTTGCCGGGGTGCAGCAGGATCTTTTCTGCAAGCGGATCTTCCAGATACTGTTCGATGACGCGGCGCAAGGGGCGCGCGCCCATCTCGGGATTGAAGCCCTTTTCGACTAAGAGCTCCTTGGCCTTTTGATCAAGGACAAGGTGCATCTTCTTGCGAGCGAGACGTTGCAGCACCTTCTTGACTTCGAGATCGATGACGCGCAAGAGCTGCTCGCGATCAAGAGGTCTGAAGATGACAATGCCGTCGATGCGGTTGATGAATTCGGGTTTGAAACTCTTTTTGACCGCGCCGTCGATCTTTTCCTGCATGATTTTATAGTCTAAGACACCCTCCTTGGCAGCAAATCCCACCTCTGTGGAGCGGCGGATCAGATCGGCTCCCAGGTTGGAGGTCATGATCACAATAGTATTGCGGAAGTCGATCTTCCTTCCAAAGGCATCGGTCAGCCTTCCCTCTTCTAAGATCTGTAGAAGAATATTCATCACATCGGGATGGGCCTTTTCGACTTCATCGAAGAGGATGACCGAATAGGGGCGCTGGCGCACGCGTTCGGTCAGCTGGCCTCCCTCTTCATATCCGACGTAGCCGGGAGGAGAACCTGTCATGCGGCTGACGGCGAATTTTTCCATGTATTCGGACATGTCAAGTTGAATGAGGGCATCCTCGCCTCCGAACATATGAATGGCGAGCTGTTTGGCAAGGAGGGTCTTTCCCACGCCCGTGGGGCCAAGGAAAAGGAAGGCTCCAATGGGGCGATAGGGATCTTTAATGTCGGCGCGCGAACGGCGGATGGAACGGCAGACGGTTGTCACAGCCTCATCCTGCCCGATGATATTCTCTTTTAAGGTCTCTTCCATCTGCAGCACTTTTTCGGTCTCTCCCTGAGTGAGACGTGTTAAGGGAATTCCAGTTTGACGGGAGACAATGTGTGCAACATCTTCAGCTGTGACGACAACCTCATGGGCGCCCTTTTTGGACTCCCATTCATGAAGAAGCTGCTGCAGCCGCTCTCTTAAAGTCTTCTCCTTGTCGCGCAGTTTCGCCGCCTTTTCATACTCCTGCTTCCCGATGGCCTCTTCTTTTCCGAGACGCACCTCTTCAATCTCTTCCTCAAACTTTGTGATATCTTCGGGTTGCGGAGTTGCAGCGATGCGGACCTTGGCTCCCGCTTCGTCAATCAGATCGATTGCCTTATCCGGGAGATAGCGTCCCGTGATATAGCGGTCGGAGAGGTAGACGGCGTCTCTTAGGGCTTCGGGTGAGTATTTGCAGCTGTGGTGATCCTCATATTTTCCTTGAAGTCCTTTTAAAATCTCGAGACTCTCCTCGGTAGAGGGCGGAGCGACCATCACTTTTTGAAAGCGCCGCTCCAGGGCGGCGTCCTTTTCAATGTGTTTGCGGTATTCATCCAGCGTGGTAGCGCCAATGCACTGAAGGTCCCCGCGGGAAAGGGCGGGTTTTAATATGTTGGAGGCGTCGATGGCCCCTTCCGCTGCGCCCGCTCCGACAATGGTGTGGATCTCATCGATAAAGAGGAGGATGTTCCCGGACTTTTTGATCTCATCCATGACCGCCTTGATGCGCTCTTCAAACTGGCCGCGGTACTTGGTCCCTGCGATCATTAAGGTGAGATCCAAAGAGATCAGCTTCTTTTTTGCAAGATCTTCGGGGACATCCCCTCGGACAATCGCATGGGCAAGCCCTTCCACAATGGCCGTCTTTCCAACTCCCGCCTCTCCCAGGAGGACGGGGTTGTTCTTTCTGCGGCGGCAGAGGATGAGGATCAGGCGCTCGACCTCGGCTTTGCGCCCGATGACAGGGTCGAGTTTCCCTTCTCGGCACATTTCGGTCAGATCGTAGCCGTAGGCTTTCAGGGCAGGGGTCTTTTCCGCCCCGGGCGGAGCGCCGGCTCCGCGCGGCTCTCCGCGCGTCGGTCCCGCGCCGGGAGCCGCTCCCATTCCTATGGGAGGGAGCTGCAGGTTGAAGGATTCGAGTTCCTTGAGCACCTCTCGGCGGACATCTTTAAGATTGATGCCTAAGTTTTCCAGGATCTGGGCTGCCACCCCGTCGGTCTGACGCAAGAGGGCTAAGAGAAGATGTTCTGTCCCGACATAGTTGTGGTTTAAGCTGGTCGCTTCCTCATTGGCGTATTCGAAGACTTTTTTTACCTTTCCCGTGAGAGCGGGATCGCCGTAAACTTGAATTTCCGGTCCAAACCCTACCATACGCTCCACTTCAGCACGGACGGTGTCATAGTCGAGATTGAGATTGCGCAGCACATTAACTGCAATCCCCTGGCCGAGTTTAAGAAGCCCTAAGAGGACATGCTCGGTCCCTAAATAGTTATGGTTAAGCCTTTGGGCCTCTTTTTTAGCCAGTTTGATGACTTGTTTGGCGCGATTTGTGAACTTGTCAAACATAAGAACAAATACCGTTAAGGATGAGGAAAGACCTTCAACCTAATTGTGAGGTAACGAGGCTTTTTTGGCAAATAAAGCGTCCTTTAAGGTATAAGGGATAGCCTAAAGCTGATCCGGAAGTTTAAATGCCTGGGAAAGAGAGGATTAGAGTCGAATGGGAAGTGCTGGACACCGGGAAGCGGAGCGCGGAAGAAAATATGGCGTTCGATGAGCGTCTTCTTTTGGATTTGACAAACCGCCGCTCTCCTGTGATCCACTTCTATGACTGGGAAAAAAAGAGCGCCACCTACGGCTATTTTCTCAAGCCCCGCGAATTATTGAAGATGGAGCGAATAGAGAGCCGGGGAATCGAGCTTGCCCGCCGCCCCACCGGAGGCGGCATCGTCTTTCATCTGTGGGATTTTGCTTTTTCTGTGCTCGTGCCGGCGCGCTCGTCTCTCTATTCTCAAAATACCCTTCACAATTATGCCCTGATCAACAGGGCAGTCCTAGCCGCAGTCAAGCAGTTTTTGCAAGGGAGTGTTTTGCCAGAACTCGCGTTGCAAAAGCTCTCTTCTTCTTGCAGCGGGTTTTGCATGGCGCGGCCGACGAAATATGATGTGGTGGTCGCAGGAAAAAAGGTGGCGGGCGCTGCTCAAAGAAAGACGAAAGGGGGTTTTTTGCACCAGGGAACGATCGCTCTCACTCTTCCCGATTTTGAACTCCTTGAGGAGCTGCTGCCTGAAGGGAGCCTCCTTCCCCATGCGATCTTTTCCTCTACCTTTCCTCTTCTTCAGTCAAAAAATGCTGCCAAAGAGAAGGGAGAGGTTAGACGAGAGCTCAAAGAACTTCTTACCAATGCATTCATGAGGATGACATGACCCAGAAGACAGCCATCTCTTTCAAACGAGAGGAGAACTATGCGGAATGGTATCAGGAGGCCGTCAAACTTGCAGAACTTGCCGAACACGCCCCCGTCCGGGGCTGCATGGTCATCAAGCCGTGGGGATATGCTCTTTGGGAGAAGATACAGCGTATCTTAGATGAGAAGTTCAAGGAGACAGGACATCTCAATGCCTATTTCCCTCTTTTCATCCCTTTGAGCTACTTTGAAAAGGAGGCGGAGCATGTCGAAGGCTTTGCCAAAGAGTGCGCCGTTGTCACGCACCACCGCCTGGAGAGAGGAAAAGAGGGAGGGCTTGTCCCCGCGGGAAAGTTGGAAGAGCCGCTGATCGTCCGGCCCACCTCCGAGATGATCATTGGCGAGATGTTCTCTCGGTGGATCCACTCCTACAGAGACCTGCCTCTTCTTCTCAACCAGTGGGCCAATGTGGTGCGCTGGGAGATGCGCACCCGCCTCTTTTTGCGCACAGCAGAATTTTTGTGGCAGGAGGGGCATACCGCGCATGCGACGGGGGAAGAGGCGGAAGAGGAGACGCTGCGGATGCTCGAGATTTACACGCGCTTTGTAGAGGACGTGCTGGCAATCCCCGTGATGCGCGGTAAAAAAGGCGAGAGGGAGCGCTTCCCGGGAGCTATTGAGACCTATACTTTAGAGGCGATGATGCAGGATCGCAAAGCGCTTCAGTGCTGCACCTCGCACTTTCTTGGCCAGAACTTCGCAAAGGCGGCAGGGATCCGGTTTTTTGACAGAGACGAAAAGGAAAAGTATGCATGGACGACATCGTGGGGGCTGACGACCCGCATGATCGGCGCCCTCGTGATGGTGCATGGGGATGATGACGGATTGATTCTTCCTCCACGCATTGCCTCCTCGCAGCTTGTCATCCTTCCCGTCATTCACAAGGAGGAGAGTAAAAGCGCCGTCCTTTCCTATGCTCATGCTTTGGCTGGAAAATTGCGCCACTTGACCTATCAGGGAGCGCTTATTTCCGTCTTTGTCGATGAGAAAGAGATACGCGGCGGTGAAAAGACGTGGGGATGGATCAAGAAAGGAGTGCCTATGCGCATCGAAGTGGGCCCTAGGGAGGTGGAGTCCCGCACTCTTTCCGTCTATCGACGCGACCGCCCTCACAAAGAGGCGCTCACTCTCTCTTCTGAAGAATTCCTCGTAAGAGCTCCCTCCCTTTTCGAGGAGATCCAGCGCTCTCTTTTTCAAAGAGCGCTCTCTTTCCGAGACCGGCACACTCGAAGAATCGATCAAAAAGAGGAATTTCTCTCTTTTTTCACGCCTCAAAATCGAGAAGCTCCTGAGATCCATGGAGGCTTTGCCTCCGTTCACTTTTGCCAGGATCCTGTCTTAGAAGACAAGATTCAGGAGGAATTGGGTGTAACTCTACGCTGCCTTCCGTTGGACGGCGGCACCGAAGAGGGAAGATGTATCTTTACGGGGCGAAAAAGCCCTCAAAGAGTCCTTTTTGCCAAAGCTTATTGATCCTTAGTCTCCCGAAAGGGGGTTTTTGAAGACTTTTTGCAGCTCTTTTCTGTTGAACTGGCGGTTGACGCGAAATTTTTCAATAAAGGAGCGCATCTTTTTACTGAGACCCTCTCTTTTTTTCAAAGAGAGGCTGAAGGAGGTTGAAAGAGCGCCGTGTTCGTAGATTTTGGCGAGTTTTTCCCATGCCGCCTCACAACCCTCAAGGGCCCCTTCATGGAAATAATGCAAAGCGAGCTGGGGATCTTTGGCGCACAGCTCTCCCGTTTCAAAACAGAGGCCGAGAGAGTAGGCGGCAATCCCTTCACTGAAGAGGAGGTGGCGTTTTCCCTTTTGGAGCAATTCGAGTTGATGCGCCTCTTTAATGAAAGAAAAGGCTTTCTTAGGATTGCTCTCTTTTAAAGAGTCGGCAATCCTAAGATAGGCCAGAACGCTTCCCTTTTCCCTTCCCTTTTCAAAGAGGCGAAAGGCTTCAGAGAGATTCTGGCCGACTAAAAGAGATCCCTTGTGATAGAGGTCGCCAAGTTGAACGAGCACATCGCCCGGAACGATCTCTTCCATCTCCTGAAGTTTAAGGAGAAGTTCTTCTGCTTTTTTAACATCTTGATCCACTCCTCCGATTCCTTCTTTGTAGAAGCGCGAGAGGTTCTCTATTGCAGGAGGAAAGTTTTGATCGGATGAGAGCTGAAGGTACTTTAGAGCTTTTTTAATCTCCTTTTTGCATCCCAATCCATAGAAGAGACATTGAGAGAGCTCAAACTGGGCTTCGGGGAGACAGCCCTTATCGGCCGCTTCCTGATATTGTTTGAATGCCTGATTAGGCTTTAAGGCGATCCTATCATAGTAGAGACCCATGGAATGGACCGCCTCGATGCTTCCTCTCTGCCTCGCCCTTTGAAAGCACTTCATGGCAGCTTCAGGATCATAGAGAAGAGAGCCGGACTTAAGAAAGTCGTGTCCCGTAATGACTAAGGTTTGGGTCTTCTCCTCTTCGCTCGTGGGATCTAAAGCGTCGATTGCATCACTTGCGTTAAAAGAGTCTTCTTGAAGATTCGGGCGGCGTTGAAAACAGAGCACCCCCAGAGCCTCTTCATTTCCTTCGCTGGCAGCCCTCTGTAAGTGGGAGCGCGCACGGTCTGGATCTCTTTGAGTCTCTTCTCCCTTTTGATACCGGATGGCAAGCTCAAGGTGAGCCTCTCCTTTTCCTGCGGCGGCGTCCCTTTCGAGCTCGCGGAGAGTTAAGATCTGAGATGAAGGGTGAAAGAGAGCAAGAGTTTTGTTCTCTTCATCGAAGGGAAGGGGTTCTGCCGTCTCTTCATCCGCATCCGCTTCATCTTGTCCTTGTGCATCCAAAGGCCTTTTTGGCTCAATCTCATGTGGCTCTTCTGGACAAGCCGCAACGGAATCTATCTCTATTTCAGAACTTGGGAAAGGCTTTTGAGGTTCCGTTTTTTTCGGAGAGAAAAAAGAGAAAAAACGAAAGAGGAGGCCTTTTTCCTCCTCTTCTAATTTCTGCAGCAACTCCTTTGCCTCCTTGTCATTTTCTTCGCTTGCCACTTTCAGGAGTTGCTTGGCATACAAGCGATTCGGCTCCAACCCGCAGCGTCCCTTTAGATGCAGGGTAGCGAGGGCAATCTGCGCTTTGGGAAAACGCATGCTTGCAGCCCGTTCCAAAAATTCCCGATTCTCTGTCAAGTGAAAGAGAAGAAAGAGAGCTTGGGGGTCCTGCTGCATCCATTCCGGCTCGAGCAGTTTTAAGGCGCGATCATTGTCTTTGTGATGAACATAATAGGTTGCAAGGGCCAACTGGTCTTCAAAAGAGAGGCGCAGCGTCTCGCGATGTACGCCGAAGGAATCGGAAAGAGACTTGACGACCACCGCATGGGCTTTCATCGATTCTTTG
>MGME01000039.1:0-8718 GCA_001796315.1 Chlamydiae bacterium RIFCSPLOWO2_12_FULL_49_12 | reverse complement strand
GATTGGATCGTGGAGTCGATCAAGCCGGTCCAGGCAAAGAGAGCGCGAAAGATCCTTTCGTAAAAGGGGACCTCTTTGACCTCTTTTTCAGTCACATAGGCGCTGCGGGCAATTGTGTTTACAACGCCTAAGAGAGTACGCTCCAAAGGAGCAATGGAAGCCATAACGCCTCCTCCTTTTTGCATGTTGCATGGCAAACATTGTGGGGAAGAAAAAATTTAGTGCAATCTTTTTCAAAGTTTCGTTTGAACTCGAGTTTGCAACTTTTTTCGACCCGCCTGCCTTGCCTATTTGCTCACGGCGGGAGAGTGAAAGAAAAAATCCTTCCTATGCTATACTTTGCCCCGACAATTCTTGCCGGAGTTTACAGATTGTAGGCAAAAAGAGCGCATCATCTGCCCTCTTTAACCCTTTCTGTTCCGGCGGTGCGCCAAGGACAACAAAAAGGAGAGAGCGCCTATGTTAAAATTTTTTCGCAAGCATCAAAAATTCTTCTTTTTCATTGTCACATTTTTTATCGTCATCTCTTTCTCCTTTTTCGGTTCTTTCAGGAGCTATCTTCCTGCTCAAAAAGAGGAGGTAGATTCCGTTGCAGGAAGATGCATTGACGGCTCCTCTTTCACCTTGAAGGAGCTGACGGCAGTTTCTCGCCTTCTGACTCAAGAGACCATTAAGTCAGGGATGCCCAACTTGCTCCACGATGATTTTTTAGAAAAGAGCATCTTAAGGCCTCAGCTGGCGGAGAGGCTTGCTGCCGCCTTTTTCCCCTTTCTCAGTCGGGATCTTGAGGAGCGGCTGGAACGCGTGAAAAGCTATCAGCCCTATGTCCATCCGGAAGTTCCCTTTATTTGCGCAGATAAGGTGTGGGAGAGCTTAGCTCCCAAGGTGAATGAACATCTTCAAGAGCTCAAGGCGCAGCTTAAAGCTCAACCTAAGACGCTCTCTCTTTTAGCCTCGCTTTTTCTGGAACAAAAGAAGATTCCTCCGGATTTGGTGAAGAGAATGCTGCTTCTGCAGCAAAAGCAGTACTCCTGGATCTCACCGGACCCTACACTGGAAAGGAGAGATCTCTCTCTCTTTGGGTTCGATTCCGTTAAGGATTGGTTTGGAGAGGCTTTTATTGATCTTATCAGCCAAACGATTTTGAGCGGAGCCGCCCGGGCAAAGAGGGAGGGGATCACTCTCTCTTTGGAAGAGGCCAGAGGGGATCTTCTTCACAACGCCATCACCGGAGCCGAGAAGACGTACGGCCAAAAGATTTCATTAGAAGATGCCTCCCGCTACCTTTTTGAGGAAGCTAAGCTGCTCGGTTTTGAAGAAACGAGCATGGTTGCAGCCTGGCAAAAAGTCCTTCTCTTTTCTCGCCTTCTCGACATGTCGGGAAAGACGCTTCTGCATGATCCTCTCTTCTATGACGGTTTTGCCGCCTTTGCCAATGAATCGGCTAAAGTCGATCTCTACGAACTCCCTCAAGAGCTTAGGCTGGGCGCGTTTGACGATCTTCTCCGATTTCAGTTTTATCTTGAGAAGACGGCCCCTGAGCATGCCTTAAGAGCGGATCTCCCCGAAGAGCTGCTTAGCGTAGAGGAGGTGGAGAAGCGCTGTCCTGAGCTCATTTCAAGCGCGCTGCGTCTTGAGTGGCGTGAAGTGGATCTTGCCACGCTCTCTTTGGACATTCCGCTGAAAGAGACCCTTAACTGGGAAGGCGAGACGGCTCACTGGACGCTTCTTAAAAAGGAATTTCCCGTTCTTGAAAAAGAGGAGGGGGGGACCATGGATTCCCGGCTTGCCTTTCTGGACGCGCTTTTTGAAAAGAAGCGTAAAGCAATCGATCAGTTTGCACGGGAGCAGATGGTGAAAAACGATTCTCCAAGGCTCGCTGCGGCTTTTGAACAAGCCCCTCTGCATCATGAATGGGTCAGTTTTAGGATGAAAGGGACCCATCCCTTGCCCTTTAAGGGAGTGAAGGATCTTCAGGCTTTTTGGAAGGCTCTTCAATCCAGCGAGCAATTAGAAAATTTTTCTGAGGACGGCGTCCATTATTTGACGGTGCGCGTCTTGGAGAGAGCTCAAAACAAGAAACTTCTCACCTTTGCCGAAGTCAAAAGCGATCCGCTTTTCTCAGAGCTTCTTGAGCGCAAATTGGAAATGAGCTGCAAAGAGATGGCGCAGAGGGATGCCTCGTTTCGAACAAAAGAAGGAGGCGTAAAACCGCTTAGCGAAGTGAAAGAGCGTGTGGGAGCTCTGCTTCTTGCCCCTCTTTTTAGAGCTTTAGAAAGAGCGCTCGGATGCGAAGGAAAACAGCCCTCCTTGGACTTCTATGCATGGAATCGCTTTGTTCCCTTCGTCCAAAGAGTCAAAGCTGAGTTAGAACAAAACGAGACTTCTTTTTGGATCTCATGTGAAAAGACAGGCGCCCGCGTTCCTTGGCTCATTCAGAAAAGAGAAGCCCTGCTGACACGCAAAGATCCTCAAGGTTTTGATGTCGAGGAGCTCTTTGCCCTGGCCCCCCCTGCGTGGTCTTCCGTGCAAGGAAGCAGCACGGGAGCCGCCTCTTTTTTCCATCTTCTTTCCCGAGAAAGCGGAGGAGTTGAGGGAAGTGAAGCGCTGCGCGAAAAGGGCAAGGCCCTTCTTGCAGATGATGCCAAGCGCCTCCGTTTCGAAGCATTCTTGCAAGAACTTCAAGAGAAGGGCGGTATTGTCGAAATTAAACGGGAGAATGGGTGAACGTTCCTCTTTTAGAAAGCGTCCCGCCGCTGTTACCTGTTGATTTTTTTCGACTCTCTCTTGGCGTTCCCTATGTGAAGAGAGAGCCTTTCAAAGGCGCGCTTCTTCCGGACACCTCCGCCCTTCTTAACGAGGAGCCGTTTGCCCAAGTGTTTTTGGGGTGGAGCGAAGAGGGAGTCTCTCTTTTAGTAAAAGTAAATCAGCCCTTTCAAGAGTCTTTCTATCCAGACTACGCTAAGGGAGATAGCATGGAGTTCTTTTTTGACACGCGCGACGTGAAGAGCGCCGGTTACGCTACCGGCTTTTGCCACCACTTTATCCTCCTTCCCCAGCCCGCCTACGGCATCCGGGTTCAGGAAGTGACCCACTTCCGTTCGGAAGAGAGCCATCCCTTGTGCGACCCCGATCTTATTGAAGTAGAGAGTGATATGGGAAGAAAGCACTATGAGATGAAGATTTTTTTCCCCTCCGCAGCCCTGCATGGATTTGATCCTGTTCAATGTCCGCGCCTGGGATTTACCTACAAGCTGAACCGCTACCAGGGCGCTCCCCAGCACTTCACTCTCTCTTCTGTTCTTTACAACATCGGCCAACAAAGCAGTTTGTGGGCCAGTTTGCATTTTTTACCTTGAGGTCATATGAAGTATTCCAAAACGCATGAATGGATCTTGATCGATGAAGAGGGGATTGGTACCGTAGGAATTAGCGAACACGCCAAGCGCGAGCTTGGAGATATTGTCTATGTCGAACTTCCTTTTGTGGGAAAGAGAGTGAAGCAAGATGAAGAGGTGTGCGTCATCGAGTCGACAAAGGCCGCAGCGGATCTTTATGCTCCCGTATCCGGCGAGGTGCTTGCCGTTAATGATTTAAGAGGAGAAAAGATCGAAAAGCTCAATCTCTCTCCGGAAAAAGAGGGATGGCTTTTTAAGATGCGCCTAGAGAGCCCCGATGAGGTAGAGAAGCTGTTCAGCCGGCAAAGATATCTCGAGATGGTCACTTAGAGTTTAAGGCTAAAAACATGATCCGAAAAAGCAGGAGAGGTTGGAAAAAGACTCTTTTTGCCGTGCTTGTTCTCTTTGTTTTCTCTCTTGTTCTCTTTCGGGACTCTCTGTTTCAATGGGGGGTGCGCGGAGCGCTGGCTCTTTCCTTTCCTGAGGTTAAGGCAGCCTTCAAAAAGAGCAGCATCGAAGGGAGCTCTCTTCATCTGAAAGAGGTCTCCCTTTCAGCCGCAGAGTGGCGCCTGGAAGCGCCTGAGGTAAAACTCAAGATCCGGTGCGCCCTTTCTCCCTTTTCCTTGCGCCTTAGTTTAAAGATGAAAGACGTCCTTTTGGAGGGGAAGGGAGAAGATCTCCTGTCGATCTGTTCCCGGTTTTCTTCTTTACTGGCCCGCATCCACTCCGTGCGATGGGAAGGAGTCCTCTCTTTCGGCGATGAGAAGTGGCAGTTTTTTTTCAGGAATCAAAAAGAGAAGGGAGGCGAGGCGAGAATCTCTTCCGACCCGGAAGAGCGGTGTCCTCTCTTCGTTGCCTCGTGGAAAGAATCAGAATACACGGCGAGGGTGCAAGGAGCTCCCCTCGCCTCCCTTGCAGGGTTCTTGCCCGACTGGGAAGTGCGTGGAGGCACGGTGGAATTTTCAGGAGAAGGAGAGATGGACTCCTCTTTTATTCCTCTGACGCTGAAAGGGGAGGGAAGAGTACAAAATCTCATCGTTGGAAAGCCCAAAGAGAGCATGGACTTCTTTTTCCAGAAGGGAGAATTTTCCGTGACTCTTCCTAACTCTCTTCAAGAGCTCTCCCTAAAGGCCTCTTTGAGCGAAGGGAAAGTCGTGCTTCAGAATCCATTTGGACAAGGAGACTGGGAACTTGCAAGGGTGGAGGCAGCCGTATCAAAATCTCCTCGAGAGCCGCTTGTAGGAACAGTTCAGGGAGTCCTGCTCCGGGAAGGGAGCTCCCTTGCCTGCATGGGAGTGCTTCGTGCTGATGACTGGCGTGCTAGGGCGCTAGAGATAGAGATGGATTTTGAGAAGAAAGCTGCGGCGCACCTGAAATTGATTTGCAGCGACGAGGGGGGGCTTCATGCTGTTTTCAGAGAGTGCGACAGGGAAATTGTCGAGGTGGGCCAAGAGATTTTTGGCCAGCGCTTCCCTGCTCTTTTAGAATGGGAAGTGAGCGAAGGGCTCTTCAATGGAGAACTTTTTTTAAGTGAGAAAGGGATCGAGATGAGGAAGTGCTCATTTTTAGATCTGAAGCTGCAAAACTTGCACAAAGGATGGCTGGGAGGGGTCAAGAGGTGCGAGGGGAGCGCGCGCTTTTCACAAGAGGGAGAGTTAGATCACTGCCGCTTCTTGTTTGAGGACGCGGATGCAGATTTGATCTCAGAAACAGGGGAGATGTGGAATCTCTCCCATCTTCAAGGCGCCCTTTCCGCGGAGGTCGGCCGCATGTTCGCATGTGACGCCAAAGGCTCCTTTGCAGGACTCGAAGGGAGACTTGTAGCGGAGGGCCCTTCTCTCTTTGATAAAACGCGTTTTTGCCTGCAGGGAGGCATCGATCAGGTCGCCTCTCTCTTTTCCCAAGAGCTTGCCGAGGCGTATCAAGAGAGCGAGGAGCTCCCCTTGCAGATTGAGGGTGAGATCCTGGGCGCCTACCCCTCCTGCAAGATCATTGCTCATCTCCGGATGCAAGAGACTCCCGGCCCTCCCTTGCATGTAGAAGCCGATCTATTAAAAACCCGGATTGAGCGTCTCCGGTTTGCCTCCCAACAGCTCGCTCCCTCTCTTTATGCGCCTCTTCTTGCTCTTCTCTTTCCTTCTTTAGAATGGGGAGGCAAGCTGAGTCTTCAGGGAAGCTATGCATACCCTGATCTGCACTGTTCCGTGACGGTAAAAGATGCCTTTTTGAAGCATAGCGCCTTTCCATTTACCTTGCTCTCTTCTCAGAAGACCGCCACATGGCTTCTTGAAGGCAATCTCGTCAAGAAGCAATGGCATCTCTCTCTTCCTCTCTTTTGCGGAACAGTGAAGAGCGATCTGCCCTTGACTTTATCTTATGAAACCTCTCTTGACATCTATCAGGCAAAAGATGCCCCCTGGATGATGCGAGCGCATCTTTCAAAGGGAGAATTTTCCTTTGGGAATCTCTTGAAGGCGCATGAGCTTGTTTGCGATCTTTGCTTTGATGGAAAGAGCCAGACGCTCACCTGCCGCCATCTCGGGGCCGTTTCGATGAACGAAAAGAGAGAGCTTTGCACGATC
This sequence comes from Chlamydiae bacterium RIFCSPLOWO2_12_FULL_49_12, assembly GCA_001796315.1. Taxonomy (GTDB): domain Bacteria; phylum Chlamydiota; class Chlamydiia; order Chlamydiales; family Rhabdochlamydiaceae; genus 2-02-FULL-49-12. The sequence goes on along the minus strand of MGME01000039.1, from coordinate 2,738 downwards.
TCTTCAGAGAGATTTGAGCTTTTTAAGAGAAAAGAGAGATGGGCCTATGGAACCTTTTTGGTTAAAGACAAAGAGAGAGAGAGCTTTCGGGGCACACTTGAAGCCCTCTGCACTCCAAGCGATCTGAGCTCGTTTATGCTTATCTTCCAGGAAAAGGAGAGCCCTTCTTTTTTCTTGCAGGGAAAAAGAAAAGAGGGGAGGTGGGAAATCTTAAGACTTCCCGTGAGATGACCGCTTTTCGAACAGCCCTTAACTTTCTCTTTCCTCCTCTTTGTTTTCACTGCAGTGCCTTCGTAAAAGAGCGAAAGCTTCTCTGCAAAGCGTGCCTTGAACAGTTTACGCTGCTCTCTCCCGGCGAGCGCTGCAGGGTCTGTTTTGCTCCTCTTGAGAATAGAAAGAGCCTGTGCGGCCGCTGTCCTGCGCAAGCGCTTCGGTTAGCGGCCGCTTTTGAATATGAAGGCCCTGTCGTCTCTCTTTTAACCGCATTCAAAGAGGGACGTCAGTTCGCGCTCGCGCGCACGTTCGCTGCGTTTATTACAGCACAGTTGGTGGCGCTGAATTGGCCGATTCCCGATCTCATATTACCTCTTCCTCTTCCCTTGGGAAGCCGCTTTTTTGTTGGCTACGACTCCAACGCTCTTCTTGCAAGGGAGGTGGGACGGTTTCTCTTTCGGCCCTCTTTATCTATTCTCAAAACAGGCTTTTCTCAAGAGCTTTTTGTCTTAAGAAAGAAAAGGAAAATTGCGGATCAAACCCTGCTTCTGATCGCAGATTTTATGACAACGCAAATGACGTTTCGCATGGCTGCAGAGGCATTGAAGAACAGCTTTTCAGGGCCTGTTTTTGGACTTTCCGTCGCCTGCAGAAGTGAAGAGCCTTTTCCTGCAAAAGAGTGCAGGTAAGAGATGCCATTTTATATATACAAACAATGTCGCAATTAATTTCTCAGGAAGGGTTGCTTTAACCCTTCCTTCGAAATTAATTGCAGCCTGGGAGCCGCCTCCTCGAAATCCGGCTGTCAAAAAACGTACAAAGTCGAGTTTTTGACTGCGTCGGTCTTTTCTCTGTTCATTTTTCAATGTCTCTTCTGGCCATCTCGATTTGACGTTTGAGTTTCTCGTCCTTTTCAACTTGGTGGGCAATCTTTTTCCACGAGTGCAGGAGCGTGGAGTGAGTTTTCCCCCCAAAGGATTGGGCGATTTTCATAAGAGAGTCGCTGACCAGCTCTTTGGCCAGATACATGGCTACCTGGCGTGGAAAGGCGATCTTTTTGGTGCGCTTGGGACTGCGCAGATCGCTCTCTTTCACCTCGAAGAGCGTCGCTACGCTTTTGAGGATGGCTTCGACGGAGATCCTCTTGGAAGGGCGTGTTTGCACCCATTCTCCCAGACTCGATGCCATCACTTCATCGGAGATCTCCTTGCCCATCAGCTGGCAATAGGCGCTCAAACGATTGAGAGCTCCTTCAAGTTGGCGTACATTGTTGAAGATGTGCTCTGCGATGAAATAGGCGACTTTGTGAGGGAGACGGATGCCCTTTAAAGAGGCTTTGTGCTGCAAGATGGCGACGCGGGTCTCGAAATCGGGAATGTCGATGTGGGCGACCAAGCCCCACTCCATGCGCGCAATCATTCTCTCGGAAAGCTTCAGTTGGCCGGGAGGTTTGTCGCTCGTGACGATGACCTGTTTGCTTTGCTGGATGAGCGCCTCAAAAGTGTGGCAAAACTCTTCTTCAAAATTGAGACGGTTTTGCAAGAATTGAATATCGTCAATCAAAAGAACATCCAGACAGCGGTAGAACTGTTTGAGTTTGGCGCTGGATTTGTTGCGCAAGCTGCTGACAAGGTCATTGATAAACCCTTCGGTGCTGATGTACTGAATCTTGAGCTTTTTGTGATGTTCCATCACATAATGGCCGATGGCATGCAAGAGATGGGTCTTTCCCAGGCCGACTCCCCCATGGATGAAGAGAGGATTGTAGGATTTTCCCGGACGCATGGCGACGCCGAGAGCGGCCGATTTGACAAACTGATTGGCCGGACCTTCAATAAAGTGAGGAAAGGTGTACGCGTGGTTGAGCTTGACTCCGTCATTTAGAGAGGGGGTTTGGGGCAGCGAAGATTGAGGAAGGGCAGGCGGGTTGGGAGGCGGTTCGTCGGCGATGGAAAAGCGAAGAGAGAGCGAGCCGTCGGAACGCTCAGGCAAAAAGGAGCGCAGATCTTTCCTGTAGTTGTCGATAAGATACTGCTGGACGAAGATGTTGGGAACTTGAAGCGTGAGTTCTCCGCTTGTTCCTTCTAGGACTTTGATCGGTGCAAACCAGTTTTCAAATTCCGTTGCGCTACATTTGTCTTGAACAAAGTCGAGAAACTGAAACCACGCCTCTTTGAGATCTTGAGTGAGCATTGTTTTTGAGAGCAGAATATATTCCCACTTTACCATTCAAATATAATGTAGGCAAGGGGTAAGTCCCTTTGAACAGAGATCAAGCTTAAACGCAGAGGAGCCGGCTCTCTACAATCTCAAGGATTCGTTTTTTGAGATCTTCTCTCATTGGATCCCTAAAGGAAAGGTAGATGAGGTGATGGACTTGCTCAATTAAGTTGTCTCCGGGAAATTGCCGACGGAGTAACGAATTGATTTTTCGCATGGCGTAGTCATCATCTAGAGTTAGTAACTGTTGAAGTTGAAGCAGGAAGACATGCTGTTCAGCATTTACGGAATGAGTCATGATTTCT
>MGME01000038.1:7422-9330 GCA_001796315.1 Chlamydiae bacterium RIFCSPLOWO2_12_FULL_49_12 | reverse complement strand
AGAGGGTGAGGAGGCGGATGAAGCCAATAAACGCGACTCCCGAAGCGAGCGGCAAGAAAGAAAAAAAAGAACGATGCTTCAGTTTTTTCCTTCGCCGGAAAGAAGATCGCCGTTTAGCTCTCGACACAAGAACTTGCCCCCATCTCGGAGTATATATACAAAATATTTTAACTACAACGGCTTGATCCTGCGCATGGAAAAATTTTACCAAAATCGTGAAGTGCTGTAGTCTTTTTTTCATGCGCAAAATTAAGATCCGATTAATAAAGACGTTGCTTCTTTTTCTGGTTGCGACTTGCGACTTTTTTCTGCCGCTTGAAGCCGGTCAGACAATTTGCCTGAACATGATTGTGAAAAACGAAAGCAGGGTGATCGAGAGGTGTTTGCGATCGGTTATGCCGCTGATCGATCACTGGGTGATTGTGGATACGGGATCGACGGACGGCACGCAAAAAATCATCAGGGAGTTTCTGCACGATATTCCGGGTGAGCTGTATGAACGGCCCTGGGTGGACTTTGCGCATAATCGCAACGAAGCGCTTCAATTAGCGAAAGAGAAAGGAGATTACATCCTGACGGTTGATGCCGATGAAGAGTTGATTTATGACGACGAGTTTGTTAGACCTCTTCTGGATAGAGATTTCTATCTTGTTGTTATTAAGGGAGATAAAACGCAATTTAAAAGAAATCTTCTCTTTAACAACCATCTGTACTGGGAGTGGATCGGGGTTCTTCATGAATTTCTCCAGTGCAGGGAAGCGAAAAATTGGACCACATTGAAGGGAGTGGTGAACCTCGCAAGACGGGAGGGCTGCCGCTCTCAGGATGAAAACTGGTGGAAACATGATGTGGAGGTATTGGAAAAAGCGCTTTTGAAAGAACCCGATAATGCGCGGTATATTTATTATCTTGCCAAAAGCTATCTATTCGGCAAAGAAAACCTTTCTGCGCTCAAGAATTTCGAAAAGAGAATCGGGATGGGAGAAAGGGGCAATCCCGAACAGCTTTTTTCCGCTCTTTACCAGACGGCTCTCTTGCAGCAATACGAATTAAAAACGGAGCGTTTTCTCTTTCTCGAAAGCTATTTTAAAGCCTATCATAGCCGCCCCACTCGAGCCGAGCCGCTCTACCACATTGGCAGATACTACCGTGAGCAGGGAGACTATTTCCTAGGCTATCTCCTCTTAAAATACGCCCTTTCCCTTCCCTGTCCGGATGATAGCTATCCAGTGGAGACGTGGATTTACGAGCACGGACTGCTTATGGAGTCTTCCCTTTGCGCCTACTACCTTGGAAAATATCGGGAATGCAAAGAGATGTGTGATCGCATGCTCGCAGATCCCAAACTGCCTCAAGAGGTGCGCGAGCTGGTCTTAAAAAACCTCGAATGGGTCTATCCCAAGCTTGCGTCAAATAAATGAAGAAAAATTGCTTTCTTGTTTTTCTTTTCTTTTACTTGAGCCTCTCCGCTAAGCCGACTCTCTGCCTGAATATGATTGTCAAAAATGAGGCGAAGGTGATTGAAAGATGCTTAAAGACGGTAAGGCCGCTCATTGACTACTGGGTTATTGTGGATACGGGATCCACGGACGGCACGCAAAAGATCATCGCGGATTTTTTGGAGGGGATTCCGGGAGAACTCCATGAGCGTCCCTGGGTAAACTTTGAGCATAATCGCAATGAGGCGCTCCGTTTTGCCAAAACGAGAGGAGATTACATCCTTTTTATCGATGCCGATGAACAGCTGATCTATTCAAATGAGTTTGTCAAACCTGTCTTGGACAGAGATTTTTACTACATCGTTACGGATCACGGCGGGGGCAAATACAAAAGGATCCAGCTCGTGAGCTCCCGGCTTGACTGGACATGGAAGGGAGTTCTTCATGAGGCGGTCTGCTGCAGCGAGGC
>MGME01000038.1:0-7413 GCA_001796315.1 Chlamydiae bacterium RIFCSPLOWO2_12_FULL_49_12 | reverse complement strand
CGAGACGTTGAAAGGCGTGGAGAATCTCTATGGATTCGATGGCTGCCGTTCGAAGGATCCCGAAAAGTTTCGAAAGGATGCCCGCATTTTGGAAGAGGCCTTAAAAAAAGAGCCGGACAATATACGCTACCTCTTTTATCTGGCGCAAAGTTATAAGGACGCGGGTGAAAACGAGCGTGCGATCGCTGCGTATCAAAAGAGAGTGGAAAAGGGAGGGTGGGATCAGGAGGTCTTCTGGTCGCTCTATCAGATTGCGCTTCTTGAGGAGAGCATGAAAAAAGAGAGCGAAACGGTTGTCGGCAGCTACTACAAGGCGTTTCATTACCGTCCCACGCGAGCTGAGCCGCTCTATCATCTTGCCAACTATTACCGGAGGAAGGAAAATTACGTCATGGGGTATGTCTTTGCAGAATACGCCCTTTCGCTTCCCTATCCGGATGACTCGCACTTTGTCGAGACCTGGATCTACGAGCATGGACTGGCGATGGAACTCTCCATTTGCGCTTATTATCTGCAAAAATACGGGGTGAGCAAGATCTATTCGGAGGCCCTGCTTCTCGACCCTAAATTGCCCCAAAATGTGCGCGCCTGCGTGAAAAAGAACCTGGAATGGATCAATCCCAAGATCCGCTTTTTTCAGATGTTCCCCATCTCGGAAGAAAATCAGAATTAAAGAGCAGCGCGAAGCTTTTATGGCAACATCTCATAAAGTTGAGGTAACATTTCGGGCTGCGACCGTCGGATTCGAAAATTTTGTTCGTCGTCCATAGCGCTTTGGCTATGGACTTCTCACAAACTTTTCGACTCCTTGGTCTCGCCACGAAATGTTTACCCCAACTTATTTAGAAGAAGTTGCCTTTGATGGAAGGGATTTGAAGAGATCAGGGGATGGCTGAAGGAGCGGTAAAGAGAGAGAGAGCTTCATCGGAAAACGCCTCTTTTGGTTGCTAATATTTCCATTGAAAATTAAAGTTATTTTTTGATCAATCTTCCTTTTTGAATGGGGATGGGCATGGAAGCACAAGGTCGAGCGGTTGCCTTTCAACGGATGCTAAAAGAGAGAAAAGTCGCAGCGTGCGTGATTGAAAATCCGGTCGATCTCTTCTATCTCACGGGACTTGAGCTCTCGGAAGGGACACTGGTTGCGACGCCCAATAAGACGCATCTTTTTGTCGACGGAAGGTATCTTGAAGCCGCCAAAGAAAAAGCCTCTCTTCCCGTGAGCTTGCAGAGCTTAGAGAAGCTGCAGGCGTTTTTGAAAAAGGAGGGGGCGGGGCGGCTTTCCTTCGATGCTCATAAGACGAGCTACTTGCGCTACAAAGAGCTTAAAAAACGGATGGTTCTTCATCCTTGGGCTCTTCCCTTAAAAGAGCTTAGAGTCATCAAAGATGCCGGCGAGATCGAGGCGCTCAAGAAAAGCGCTCGGCTTTTGTGGCAGGGGTTTGAAGAGATCAGGCGTTCGCTTCGAGTCGGGATGACGGAGCGGGAAGCGGCCCGGCAATTTGAGATCTTCTGTCTAAAAAAAGGGGCGGAGCGCCTGGGGTTTTCTCCGATCATTGCCTTTGGAGCCAATAGCTCGATGCCTCACTACCGGAGCGCTGAGACGCGCTTGAAGCGAGGCGATGCGGTGCTGATTGACATCGGGGTCGTGGTGGACCACTACCACTCCGACATGACGCGGGTCTTATTTTTGGGGCCTCCGAAAGCAAAGATGCGGAGGCTCTATGAGGCGGTGCATGCGGCGCAGAAAGAGGCTCTGAAGCTCTGCCGGCCCGGGGTCAAAGTGAAAGAGCCGGACGCGGCGGCAAGAAGAGTCTTTCGAAAAGAAAAGCTTCTCGCGTATTATCCCCACAGCTTAGGCCATGGGGTGGGACTCGAGGTGCACGAGCCCCCGCGCCTTCACGTCAAGAGCCAAGACAAAGATCTGCAATTAAAGCCGGGGATGGTCTTTACGGTGGAGCCGGGGCTCTATCTCCCCTCCGTAGGAGGGGTGCGCTACGAAGATACTGTCATCATAACGGATGCCGGATATGAAAACCTCTATCCCACAGTGGAGCTTGGCGATGCGATCTTGCAATAAGGGGCTTTTCGGCTCTCTTTTTTTCCTTTTGATCTTCTCTTTTCGGGCGGGGCTTTCGGGAGTGTGGTCAACTCCTGTCGATCTCTCGGCGGCAGGAGCGGATGCGGCCGAACCAAAGGCGGCCTTGAATGACGCAGGGCAGGCGGTTGCCGTCTGGGTGCGCGGCGGCGTCGTGCAGGCGGCGACGCTTAGCTTTGGGGGAAGTTGGTCGGCGGCAGTGGACCTCTCTTCGCAAGGAGACCTCTCTTCCGAGCCTCAAGTGGCGCTCAATGCAAGCGGGCAAGCAGTGGCTGTCTGGACAAGGATAAGCGGCGCCAATGCCGACATCCTGGCGGCAACGCTTGTCTTCGGGGGGAGCTGGACCGCGCCCGTCTCACTCACGTCTTTGGGAACTGCCGTAAACAGTCCAAGAGTTGCCATCAATGCCTCCGGTCAGGCAGCGGCTCTTTGGTGCAAAAGCGACGGGAGCTATTTCCTTGTGGAGGCGGCAACGCTTCTTTTCGGCGGAGGCTGGTCAGCGGCAGAGGCGCTCTCTTCGACAGGAGGGAATGCGTCGGCTCCGGCCCTTGCCTTCAATGACGCGGGGCAGACGGCGGCCGTCTGGATCCGGGAAGACGTCGTCCAAGCCAGGACGTCGACGTTTGGAGGAGCGTGGGGAAGCGGGGCGAATCTTTCCAAAAAGCCCGCCGTCTCCTCGACGTTTCTCTTGATGGACCCCTACGGCAATGTCCGCGCCTCGTGGAGGCGCGCAGTAGGAGAAAAGACGGCGTACGAGATGGGGACGCTTGTCTTCGGAGGAAGCTGGACGGCGCCGATTTTTTTAACAAGCACGGAAAGACCCATGGACTATGTGCGCATTGCGTTTAACTATTCGGGCGGCGCCGTCGTCGTCTGGAACAAGGCGATGTGGGGCAATGAGCTGATCTTTGCTCTTACCTACGACTATTCGGCGTGGTCCGATTTGGCCGTTTTGTCGCAGCCGGGACAGAACGCCGTCGGTCCCCTAGCAGCCCTTAATAATGCCGGGCAGACGCTGGCGCTCTGGCTCCGCTCCAACGGAAGCCATCAGATTCTTCAGGCGGCAGCCAAACCCATTTAAGGAGGCAGGATGAAAGGAACGGGGATTGTTTTGCTTGCGCTCTCTCTTTTCTTTGCAGCCGCTCTCAACGGTCAGAATTGGTCGGCGCCTCTCATCATCTCGGATAGCTCCGAGGACTCCTTTTCTTCGCACGTCGCCCTTAACGGATCCGGGAAGACGGTGGCGGTGTGGATCTCTAACCAAAGTGTCAGGACGGCGCAGATGAGCTTTAAAGGGAGCTGGTCGGCGCCGGAGGCGCTCAGAAGCGCCCTGTATGAGATTTGCACCGATCCCCACGTGAAGATCAATGCGCTCGGACAGATCCTTGCGGTGTGGGGAGGAGGATTTGTGGTGCCGCCCTATGCGGCGATCTTTTCTTCTTCCTCCCTCTTCGGAAAGCCGTGGACTTTTCCCGTCTCCGTCTACATGGGAGAGCTGGATATCGATGCGGACGCCGCCTTCAACGGCTCAGGGGAGGCCGTTGCCGTGGTGGGAAATAACGTCGCTCCCTTGGAGCTTAAGGCCTCCAAAGGGAGCTTAGGGGGAGCTTGGGGAGAGAGAGCCTTTCTTTCCGCAGAGGGGCATCTGGCGTTTCAAGCAAAGGTGGCGATGAATGACAGGGGCCGCATCGCCATTGTCTGGGTGCAAAAAGACGGGCTTCCTCAAATGATTTACGGGATGCTCTCCTTTTACGGCGGGCGCTGGCCGACGATGTGGCCGCTCTATGGCACGCCTCTTTCGGCAAGCGGCCAGGCTGCCGAGAGGCCTCAGGTCGCGATGAATGACAACGACCAGACGGTCATTGTCTGGAGTCGATCCGACGGCGTTAATAAGATCGTCCAAAGTGTGGAGCTGGAGGTGGGAGAGAGGTGGAGCGCGCCGGTCTCCCTCTCGCTTGCGGGACAGGATGCTGAGACGCCTCAGATCGCATTAAATGCCTCCGGAAAAGCCGCGGCCGTCTGGAGCCGCTCTAATGGAGTCAACCGGATCATTCAGGCGGCGACGAAGAGTTATGGCGAGAATTGGTCGGCGCCGCTGGATCTCTCGGCGGCAGGAAAGGATGCGATCTCTCCTAAGGTCGCGCTCAATGATGCGGGGCAGGCCGCGGCGGTGTGGCAGCGCTTCGACGGAGTGGACTGGGTGGTTCAGGCGGCGACGTTTAATCTAGGGGGGGCGTGGTCTTCGCCTGCAAACCTCTCCGAGGCGGGACATAACGGAACGGATGCCCAGATTGCCGTGAATCAAAAGGGCGAGGCGGCGGCAACATGGTCCTGTCAGGACGGCGTGCATTCCCTGATCAAGGCCGCGACGACAGAGCTTCTTCCCCTGCCGCCTCTTTCTCTTACGGGTTATCAAGAGGGTGTGCTTGTGTCGGGAAGGATTGATTTTCAAAATTGTCTCAGCTGGTCTTTAAGCCCGACCTCTAACGTGACGGCCTATCGGATCTATAAAGAGGGTGTGCTGCAAGGAGTGCTGGAAGGAAATCAGACCGCCTATGTCGACAGCGGCCAGACGCAGGGAGCGACGGTGGCGTACGGGGTTTCGGCGGTGAGCAGCGGAGGCGGAGAGAGCAGTATCGTGAACGTGACGATCAATTGACATGTTTAAAAAAAGGCGAAGGGAAGAAGAGCTTTTCGATCTTCTTGAAGAAGGAGTTGTCCGCGTCGACGGCCGCCTGCGCATCACCCATGCGAATCGCTTTGCCTGCCGTGTCTTGGAAAGAGAGAAGGGGGAGCTCATCAAAAAGAGGATGGACCGGCTCTTTCATCCGCTGCTTGAGTGCGGAGCGCAGTTGCTCAACCGCGCGCGCTGCGAAAAGACGGCGGTGAAGGGCTCCTTTGAAAGAAGAGGGCCGTTTGAGCTTGAGGCGAGCTTCGGCTCTTGCAAGAGAGGGGTGCTTCTCATCCGCGACCGCTCGGATCAAAGGCAGGCTGTGGAGATGGGAAAAGCCTTTGTGGCAAACGCCTCGCATGAGCTCAAGACTCCCATTACGGTCATCAAGGGGTTTGCCGAGACGCTGCAGGACCTTCCCGAGATCTCGCGCGAGATGCTCTCTCAGATCACGCAAAAGATCGTGCAGAACGCCGAGCGGATGGAAAAGCTTGTCAGAGGGCTTCTTATTCTAGCCGGCCTGGAGAGGCGCTCATCTTTACAGCTGGAGAGGCGCAAGCTCTCTCAGCTTGTTGAAAATTGCCGTCACATGCTCTTTCCGCTCTTTCCCGATGCGGAAGTGGTCCTGCGCTCGCCGGAGATAGGAGTGTCGCTCTCGTGCGACGCCGACCTCTTGGAGCTGGCTCTTTTCAATCTCTTGGAGAATGCGGCCAGGTATTCCTCTCCGCCCGCCAGAATCGAGGTTGAAATTGAGTCGCAAGAAGAGGGCGTCTTGCTTCGGGTCTCCGACCGGGGCGCCGGCATTGCGGCAGACGATCTCAAGCGGATCTTCGAGCGGTTCTATACAGCCGACAAGGCGCGCTCGCGCGCCTTCGGAGGGGCCGGCCTGGGCCTTTCGATCGTCAAGACGATTGTCGAAAAGCACGAAGGGAAAATCTTTGTGGAGTCGGAGATCAACAAGGGGACGCGCTTTACGCTTCACTTTCCCCTCCTCTAAATTCCGGCTAGTGTCTAATTGCATCAATTTTTACGCCTTTTCAAGATCGACTAATAGATTCTTTTGATGGAATTCCGATTCGCCTAACCAATAGCAGAATAGGGAGGCGGGAACCTTTATGTAAATTTTGTTTCCAGGCGGATCCTCAAGAAGGCCTAGATCGCTTGGCGATTTCGTTATTACATAGCCGCGAACAATGGCAGGCTTTTTGCCGGCCAGCTCAATGAGACCGGGAACGTCTCGCTTTTGAACTGTCTGAGCCTGATATTTGACTTCGAATGGCACTACAATGCCATCTACTTCCACAACTAGGTCGACCTCCTTGTTTCTGGGACTGCGCCAGTAACTAAAGCGGGCCTGGCTTGTACGAAAGTGGGATAGTAGGTGTCCGATCATTGCCGTTTCAACGCATTGACTCAGCGCATGAGGGTTTTCAAGAATTGTTTTTCCCTTGATGAGTACGGCCGGAGCTATTGCGGGATCGCAAAGATAGATCTTGTTTTTCCCTCGAAGGACTTCTTTGCCGTAACCAAATGGAGGGAGCCTATAGATAAGGTGAGTTGCTTCAAAAAGATCAACAAAGCTTTGAACAGTTTGCTTTGCAATTCCGAGGTCTTTAGAAATGGTTTGCGTATCTTGCATGCCTCCATCATGCATGCATAAAAATATAAACATCTGCTCGAGTTCCATAATTCTGCGAACTCCGAAAAGAGCGGTCATATCTCTTTTAAGAACCTTGTCAATGATATCTTCTCTCAGGAGTCTCTGCGATTGCGTAATACTGTCGACAAGGACAGTTTGAGGGAACCCTCCGCGGATTAGATATTCATGGAAGTGTCCAATTAATGCTGTTGCAGCCGCTACCATCTTGAGCCGATCGCCGGGGGTAAGGGGGAATAGGGATTCGATTGATGAAATAGATGGGATTTGAGGTAGTTTCACCCTTTTAATTTGCAGATATTCATAAAATGATAGCGTAGCGATACCTATATTATGCCAGCGTCCGACTCCGGACTCTTGGTTTGCATGAATCAACGGTGTAGCGGAACCGGTGAAGATAATCCGCTGTGTCTTGAAGAAATCTACATGGTGTTTTATCCACGTGCCGATGTCTTTAATAAATTGTGCCTCATCAAGGAACAGGTATTCGGGACCGTCCTTTCTTGGTTCCAGCTCACGCCAGGCTTCCAAAACTGCATCAAGCCCTGCTAGTTTACAAATGGGATGGTCAAATGTCGCGTACAGTATATTTGCTGCAGGCGATCCCGAGTCGAGAAGCTTCTGAACGGCTTGAAGCAGCAGGGTGGTTTTTCCCACTTGTCGAGGACCGGAAAGCAGCACGGCCCTTTGTACGGGAGGAGATTCTATCCATCGCATCAGCTCTCTGAATGCGCCTCGATGCCAAGGCGGAAGATCCGGGATCTTTTCATTTTTCCACCAAGGATTAAATTGCGCTATGATGGAAATGAGCTCTTCTTTGGTGATTTTCATGTCTGCTTGCCTAATTCTACCTGTTTAAGGTAAGTGTACTTTACTTAAAGATTGTTTGGAAGGAAAGCCAGATAGATTGTTGCGGGATAGACGTATCATTCTAATTAGTAAATATTTAAGGTTGAAATATCACTGGTAGAGCAAGGAAATCCAATT
>MGME01000037.1 GCA_001796315.1 Chlamydiae bacterium RIFCSPLOWO2_12_FULL_49_12 | reverse complement strand
GTTGTCTCTTTCATCTTGCGCCGCCGGCAGTTCTGCTAACTCACTCTGCAACACAAAGAATTCCGCTTCAAGAAGCGCGCCCGTTGGCCGTTTTTCCCTCCAAATCACCACCCCTTCTCCTCCGTCATTGAAGGCAAGCAGCGGATGAAGGGCCTTCTTTCCCGGCTCCGTAAAGAAAAAGGGAGAAGACCATCCTTTTTTCGAAAGCGTCACTCCTTTAAGAGGAGAGCTCTCTTTGTCCGCTTGGCGCCAGACGACGGCGCAGCAGTCGCTGTTGTTAAGAGCGACACGGAAATCTACGCAATATTCCCCTTTTTTCGACACTGTTTCGGGCTTGCTCCACTTGCCCCCTTTGAAAATTGCCGTCCGCACCTGCAGCTCTTCTCCAGAGGAAGCGCGCCAAACGGCAACCCCCATCCCCGTATCATTGAACGCCAGTTGGAAATCGATCGCACTCTCTTGTTCGCCGAAAAAATTCTCAGCTTGGCTCCAGCCCTGTTGAGGAGTGAAGCGAGCTCCTTGGAGCACCCTTTTGAAACCTAACTCCTTCTGCCACAAAACAAGCGCCTCGCCCGCCTGATTCATCGCAAGCTGCGGAGAAAAGACCGTAACAGACGCATCGGAAAGAGGCTCCGGCGTCTCCCACTCCCCTTTAAAGAGACCTCTTGCGGCAAACACTCTCCCTTCCTCTTCCCAGACGGCCAGAAGATCTCCGCCGCGAGATAGAGCTACCCCGGGACACCGGACTCTTTGCGAATCACTCGATACCATCTCCCTCTTTTCCCATTCTTCTCCCAACAAGAGCGTGGCGCACTCGATCAAGGATCTTTCCTCACCCTTTCTTTCCCAGACGGCGGCCGCTTGTCTTTGGTCGCTTAGGGCCAGTTGCACTCCCTCTATTCTTTGTCCTTCTGCAAGGATCGTCTCTTGCGGGGCCATCCCTCCCTCTTTTAGCACCGCCGCCTTCAGAACCCCCTTTACACCATCCCCTTCGCGCCAAAGCACGACGATCTCTTTTTCCGCATTCACAGCCACCTGAATCTCTGAGATGGAGCAACTTGTCTTTGTAAGGGTCAAAGGGGCCGGCAGGCGTTCTTGCTGAGAAAAAAAAGAGAGTTGAAGCAGATTGTTTGGCCCTTCTCTACTCTGCCAAACCGCAGCAGCCTCCCCTGAGGCATTGAGCGCAAGCGCAAATTGCACAACGGAGCTCCCCGGCGTCGAAAGCTCCAGGGGAGATGAGAAGTCCGCAGGAGAAGCTTGAGCGCTTAGCGCCAGTAAAAAAAGAGTCGTAACAAAAAGAATTTTCCTCATCCTTGCAATAGATTCCTGAGTCTTTCTAGGTCGGGATCTTCCGCATCGAGTTTACCTTGAGGCTCTTTGCAACTGCGGCGGCGTATCATCTCTTCGATCACCCGCCCCTTCTCGTCTTGATCCAAACGGCAAAAATAGTCCAGCATGCGGCTTAGAATTTCGTTGAACTCCTCATCCGTCTCCGCCGCCTCGAGAAGAGAGGAGAGGATCTGCCGAAAGAGGGGATCCTGTCCGAAAGAAATGAGAAACCGTGCGATCTCCAAGAGAAGATCAAAGTCCTGCCTTGCCTTTAAACTCTCAACCAGTCTCTGTAAATGGACCGCCGTGTCATGGCGCTCTACCTCGGCAAAGAGATGGATGCGCAAAAAATCAAACCACTTAGGATTGGAGATGTAGTCGTAAAATCCGTCAATCCACTCGGATGCTCCCGTCTCGTCTTTGGATGCGATCAGATCCCGAATGTACTCATAGAGAAACCTCTCGAGATTGTAGGCCAAATGGCAAGAGACCATCCGAAAGCACTTTTTGGGATCTTCCCCTTTATCAACGTAGGAGTCGAGAAGGTCTTCAAGAGAGGAGAGAAGCTCTTCAAGCGACCCGTCTTTAATTCCCCTTTCATACAGGGAAATGTGCTGATCGAGCTCATCGCAAAAAAGAGAGAGCGTCTGCCTTTCCGAAAGGAGCCGGCGCCATAGCTCGAAGAGAAGCAGATAGGCCTGGGCCCGCTCTTCTTTCTTACCCCAAAGGCGGTCGGCCAGCTCTTCGGGATCTTTCGCCTCTTTGGCGGCGGCCAAAAAGCGCTCCTCGTCCAAGACAAGCCCCAGCGCTTTCAACCGCCCGAAGAGCTCTTCTTCTCTCTGCTCCCTGTAATCCTCCACCTGCCAGGGAAGAACGGAGACCGAGCGGTCCTTGAGCCAGTTAAAACGCAAAAGATTGTAGAGAGCTTTTTCACAAACCTGCATACTCTTCATCTTAAAGATTATAAATAATTTTACAATGAAAACTGCCCGCACTTTTCTTCTTTTGGAACTTTTGATCGCCTTCTCCCTGATCTCCCTCTTTGCTTTTCCCTTAATTTTCAGCCCCTTTTATCGCCTCCATGAAGAGATGAAGAGTCTGGAGCGCATCGAGTGCGAGCGCCTCTGTGAACTGCTTCTTGCCCAAGTCCAAAAGCTCCTCTACCAAAACGCCGTTCCTTTAAAGAAGATCTCAAGCAAAGGCAAAGTCTCGACTCTGGACGAACTGACAGGAAAAAAGTGGGGAGACTTCGACATCGTTTTCGGCGCTCCCCCGACAAAACAAAAGATCCACTTCGACGTCCTGCTGACCTGGATCCGGGAGCCCGTCAAGGATTTTTCGAACAAGGAGTGCGCTCTTTTGCGCTGCACCTTTGCAACCAAGACCGAAAAGAGCCGCGAGGAGTTCATCTACGACATCCCCGTCGTCTTCTCCGCCGCGCAAGGAGCTCCATGAGAAGGAAAAGAACGCTGACTCTTTTGGAGGTCGTCATCGCCTTAACGCTCACCTCCTTTCTTTTGACGGCGCTTTTAGGAGGGATGTCTCGCCTCTTCTCGGCGCGGAGCCGTCTCGAATCCGCAAAGGAAGAGATCCTTGCCAAAAAGAGCTTCCACGAGCGTCTTGTCAACCTCTTTTCCCATACAGTGCATTTAGACTCTCTTGAGGGAAAAGAGATGCTTCTTTATTTAGACAACCTCATCGACAAAGAGAGCGCCTTTTGCGGCAAGGCCGAAGGCCGTCTTTTCATTCAAGGAAATCGCCTCCTTTTCTTGCTGAAGGGAAGAGAGAAAAAGGAGCGGGAAGAGCTCCTTCTAGACGGCGTCTCGTCGTTTTCCATCCAATTTTTCGATCCCCATGAAGCAGCCTATGCCAAGACCTGGGACAAGAAAAAAGAAGCGCTCCCTCCCTTTGTGCTCGTGACTTTAAGCGCCGCCTCATTCCGTGGCGGGCCAACGGCGTTTGCCTTTTTTCTGCCCCTGGCTGAAAATGTCATCGTGATCACTCCCAAAGCGCCATGAACATTCTCCCCCTCGTCCTCTCGTTTCTTCTCGTCCTTGCCTTAACCTCCTTTTCATTATTAAAAGAGCGTCAGGCAACGCGCATCGAGAGCGAGGGGTATCGCCTCCACATGCAGCAGATGCGCTCCTTTCGAAATGAAAAGGCAAAACTCTTGTATGACCAACTCTTCACCCGAAAACCGCGGACCCCTCCTCCTAAGCCTACAGAGCCTAAAGCTCCTCCCTCTTTCGTCAAAGAAAAGACAAAAGAGCAAGAAGAGGAGATGAAACAAAAGAGAAAACGGATGCGGACCGGCCCCCCTTCCCTCTTCAATCTCGCCTCCCTTCTTGACAATCCGCCTCCCGAACTGGAAAAGATCGCCCTCACCCTTCTTACCTCGCTCTACGGCCACCTTCCCTCCTTCCAGGAAAATGCCGACCTTCCCAAAGAGCTGCTGCACCACCTTCTGGAAACCTACCGCGAAAAAAAGCCGCTCTCCTCTTTGGCAACCCTTTTAGAAGAGCCCTCGTTTTACCATGAGATCCTCTACAAGATGATGAAGGGAACCCGCCTCTACGACCTTGCCAAGAAAACGGGCTATCCCCCCCTGGAAGAGTTCTTCTCATTTTATCCCGAAGACAAGTGCGCCATCCTCTTCCACTTCGCCTCCCTTCCCCTCTTAGAAGCCCTCCTCGGAAAAGAGGCTCTTCCCACTCTGCACGAGCTGGAACTGGAGCAATGGAGACGGGGGGGCAAAAGGGGAGCTTACGCTCTTAAAGCGGATGTCGAAAAGCTTCTTCAAAAAAAATCACTCCGCGAAAATCTCGCCGTCGCATTAAAAGACTCCATCTCCTACAGGCACGTCGTGCCGTCCACGCGCCCCTCTCTTTTCTCAGAAGAAGAAGAGGAGGAAGAGGAAGAACTCTTTGATTATTTATCCCAGTTAATCTAAAATAGAATTAAACAGGAGTGGTGGTGTCTTACAAGCCCATGGAAGAAAGAGAATTTCGCCGTCTTATTAGGCTTGTTGGATGGAGTCTTGTTAAGTCGGGTTTCGACTACAGTTTGCTAAATGAAGATGGGCAGTACATGTGCTCTATTAAGATCACTCATGGGAAAAACACAAAGGGCGGTGAGGTTATTGCTCATTGTGTCAAAAAGACAGAACGAATATTCAAGGCGGAGGGCTTAAAATGGCCACCAAAAAAGAAATAGAAGAACATCTAGCAATAGCTCTTAATGAAATAGGTCAAATCAAGCCTTGGGTTGAAAAGGATGTTAATGCTTGGGTTTTCAGTCATCCTAAATACCCTGAAGTCGAATATGGCGGAGATTCTAAAAAAGATGTTATTGAAAACTACCCAAAGTATCTCCGTGAGTTTATTAAGCATCGTTTAAATGACAACCTGTCCGCTAGAGCAGAGAAAATGACAAAGGGGAGAGGGGGTAGGCGAGAAGGAGCAGGAAGGCCCAAAGGAACGAGTAAAGAGGACAAAAAGAGAGTTTACCTGCCCAGAGATATTGCGGAATGGATTGGAGAATGCGGGTCTATTTCTCAAGTCCGAAGTTTAATTGCCAAAGGAAGGAATTGAAAATTGATGCAATTAGACACTAGTGCTCTGTCAACATTGAAATTAAGGCAAAACTCTTGTATGACCAACTCTTCACCCGAAAACCGCGGACCCCTCCTCCTAAGCCTACAGAGCCTAAAGCTCCTCCCTCTTTCGTCAAAGAAAAGACAAAAGAGCAAGAAGAGGAGATGAA
>MGME01000036.1 GCA_001796315.1 Chlamydiae bacterium RIFCSPLOWO2_12_FULL_49_12 | reverse complement strand
CAAGCCCTTCAAACCCGCTATCCTGAAGAATGGAATCATCTTGAAAAAGAGATTGAGAATGCAATAGAGAGCTGCCAATCTGGAAGTGATTATGAGAAGCTCGCCCAGTTGCGAAGTGATAAGCGCATCGAGCTGACGAAACGGGCGCTGACAGCCATCGGTAAGGCGCCGAATAGGTGAGCGTAAAATTTATACCTCTTAACCGGAAGAGTCGGGTAAAATCATGATCGGATTTTTGCATGAAGAGGGAGCGGGATGTTTATTGCTCATCGAGTGGTGCGTCTTCGGGATACGGATGCGACAGGCGTTCTCTACTTCACAGAGCAGCTCCGGTTGGCGCTTGATGTCTTTGAAGAGTTCTTAACTCGAAGCGGTCTCTCTTTGAAAGCGATCCTGGAGCATCACGACTTTCTTTTGCCGATCGTGCATGCGGAGGCCGATTTTTTTCATCCTTTTGTTGTCGACGATCACTTGACGATTCACCTAACGTCAGAGCGTCTTGGCAACACTTCCTTTTCACTCGATCTCTTGAAAGGCGAGGGCTCCGCTTATGCAGACAGGAGAGATACCGGCAATCAGCGTCTTGGGGCGTATCGCCGTCGTCCACACTTTCAGCCGACTTTGAGAAGAGCGGCGCATCTTAAAAATCACTGTTCAAGATGCGGAGGATAACAGGAAGAGAGATTTTTTTATTCTCTCAAATCACATCGCCGAATCGGCTTGGGCTAATGGAGAAAGAGTTCCGGAAAGCCGTTCAAAAAACGGGCGTGCCTCTCTTAGAGATGCGATGGATTGATTCAAGAGTCTCTTTTCTTCGATAGTGGGACTCGAAGATTTTTTAAAAACCGGCAAATTTATTGTTTCATAAAAATTAAGCTTTTCTTGTAATGTATCTTCGATTTTCGGTTCCCGCTCAAATAGAGTTACGAGAGTAGAGAGTTCTTGTTCTGTTTTCTTCTTATCTTTTTCTAACATGATTTTGTGATCTTGTATTTGCTCATTATGACGTTTTAGGTGTCCCCATTGAAACGCCCCTATCACTAAGGGTATCAGCGGAAAAAATAACATGACGAGCCCCATTAGGCCTTCACAGCCGCAACCACTATTATCATCCAAAGCGACACTAAAAATTACTGATGCAGTCAGATAGAATAGCGCCATAACCAGGGAAGCTAATATGGGGTTCGGTAAGTTTAAGCACACAAAAGCTGCACATACTGAGATGATAAAAACACTTCCTAAGGCTCCCAGTAAGACGCAACCAATATCCTTTAGCCTCTCTGTTGTCGGATTGAGGGCGGGTTCAACTGTTTTATTGACATGGCCGATTAGAGTTTTAACCCGTTGTTGAGGATCTGAGAAAGAACGAAGAGGTTGCTGCAGATACTTTTTGCAACAATCACTTACATCCTCACTTATTGAAGGAACCTCATCCGGGTTTAAAGGGATCTCTCTTCCTCGAATTGCTACATTTACTGTATTAGTCATACTGTCTCTTTGTTTTTATTTTATGTAAATAATAAAACAGTGCCTATTAATTTTCAATGTAAAGTTTCATGTTGTCAAACGCTCCAATTGCAAAGGGTTTAATAAATCAGATGTGTAAAATTTTAAATACTAAGAACGTACTCGCAAGTGCTCATAAAACTGAGGTAACCACCCAGAAACGGAGCGGTTAATAAGTTCTTGCTTCTCGGAAGCAGTTCAGAGTATATTTTTTGTCTTTTGAAGAGGAGGAGAAACGATGAGCACAGAAATATTAGCAAATCTCGCAGATAGAATGGCAGCATCCCAAGGGAATCGAGAGTATTTTCCCTCAGTTTTTAAATCCTACCGGGATCATCGGAAATTTGTAGAGGTTTGCCAAAAAAACGTCTCTTCAAAACTGGATTTAGCTGCACGGGTGATTGTCCTTTCTGTCGACGGGCTGATCACCAATCCTCTCTTAGCTCTTGCATCTCTTGTTGAAGCTGCAGTTCACTCCTTTTATGGAGGGATGTTGTTTCTTGCTTCATTGATGCCCTATCCTGGAAATCTGAATGTGCGTCTCCTTGCTAAGGGCCATGGGAAAAATGTCCTGATGAATATTCTCATCATGGGCGCCTCCGTTTACTACCTTGGGGAGCAGCCTTTTCGGGCTGTTTCCTTGGCGGTGCACTCTAAAGGATTTTAATAAAAAGACTCTGTGACACTTTCGAGCGAGGACGGATTGTGGGCTTATTGGATAAGTTAAGCTATGTGGATGTTAGTCGGAGCGCCTATGTCGCCAAACTTTTTCTAGAAGAAATTCGACTTGAAAAGAGATGGGGTATATTCCAAACGCCCCAGCAGAAGGTTGATTCCTATTCATATCGCCAAGGCAGTGTTTCTCTTCTCATCAAAACCTCTCTCTCTCCTTTTGCTGCCATGGCGTCGTTTGTAGAAGGAGTCGCGCGCCTCTTTCTTTCCGGCCTCTTTTACCTCGCTTCTCTCCGGCGGAAAAGTTTACGAGAACTCTCTGAAAATCTATGGGAGAGCGCTCTCTCTTTCGATCGCACGGAGATGAGCGCCTTGGAAGGACTGTTCATTAGCATTGCTTTTCCAGCCTCAGAGCTGGTCACTCTTCTGTCACAGATAGGCAAGCGCTACTTCCTCTCCCATCCTGTAAACTAGCTTAAGGTCTTCTGGGAAAAGGGCTGAAATTGGGATCTCTCTTTTCTAAAAAGGCTCGATGTCCTTCTTGGGCCTCATCCGTCATGTAGTAGAGAAGAGTGGCATTTCCGGCAAGCTCTTGAAGTCCTGTCTGGCCGTCGCAGTCGGCATTGAAGGCCGATTTGAGGCAGCGAAGGGCAAGAGGGGAGTGGCTTAAGATTTCATGACACCAAGAGAGCGTGGCCGCTTCGAGTTCATGAGAGGGAACGACGGCATTGACCAGTCCCATCTCCAGAGCTTCATGCGCCGTGTAATGGCGGCAGAGGAACCAAATTTCTCGCGCTTTTTTCTGGCCTACGATGCGTGCCAAGTATCCGGCGCCGAATCCTCCGTCAAAAGAGCCTACTTTTGGACCAACTTGTCCGAAGACGGCGTTGTCTGCGGCGATGGTCAAGTCGCAAACTACGTGGAGCACATGTCCTCCTCCAATGGCGTAGCCTGCAACCATGGCGATGACCGGCTTGGGGCAGGTGCGGATCTCTCTTTGGAAGTCCAGGACATTCAAACTCGACTCTCCCTTTGTATCGGCGTAGCCGAAAGAGGTGCGCACGTTTTGATCTCCCCCGGAACAAAAGGCTTCTTTACCTTGCCCCGTGAGGATGATCACTCCGATAGAGCTCTCTTTTTTTGCATTTTGAAGAGCATGAGACATCTCCTCGATAGTCAAGGGACGAAAGGCATTGCGGAGATGGGGGCGGTTGATAGTTATTTTTGCTATGCCTCCCCAATGATGGTAGAGGATGTCGGTATACTCTCCGACGGACTTCCAATTAGGGGGCGTCTCTGTGAGGGACTTCTCAGAGTTTTTCGTCAAGTAGCGCATGATTACTTCCTAAAGTAAAGAGAGTTTGATCTAAGAAGCTATTCTCTTTGCGGTCTGTTTTGATTTCAAGTAAAGAGGTGAGAGGCGTATGAAAAAGCTTGCGCAGCTTCTTCTCCAGCATAGCCTGGTTTTTTTTAGCTGGCATAGGGAAGATGGAAGAGATCGGCAGCCTCTTTAAAGGCGGTTGACTCAAGAATCAACTTGTGTATACCGAAATGACTTCAAAATTTGGTATCTATGCGCAAATGTATACAAATGAACTCAAAAGGCGGTTTGTGCATACAAACATGAGAGGTTAATTATTTTGTTTATCCAGGTTGTTTGTAGAATTAATGTTCTTATTGTATCAAAAAACCAGGAAATTCTCTTGTAAAAGATGTCGCAATAAATTAAACTACATGTCATCTGACATCCGTTATACCCGAGGGTAAAAAGATGGAGGCTAACGACGACATTGAGATCCGATCCGAGGAAGAGCGTCGTCCATTGACCTCTATCATGGAGTCCAAGACGCAACAGCTCGATGACATCCTCATCAAAAAATTTGATAATGCTTTTCATAAACAGACTTCAAAATTTGTCTTGCACGACATTGCAAAAATTGCCTGCGAACACGAACCGATCGATTTGGCCTTTGCCGCCTCTAGGCTTCCTCCCAACATCCGTCCCGTTCTTTTTGAAAATTTAGCAGACAACGAAGCGCGCATTGCCTTTATGGTCAATACCGACAACACCACGCGCGGCGCCATCTTTCGTCAGATCAAGGATCATGAGATAAAAAAATTGATTGAAAGGATGCCCGTCGACGAAGCGGTGACGATTCTCGAAGATCTTCCCGAACGCCGCTTTCGCCGCGTGGTCGATCTGCTCGATTTCAAAAAGGCAAGCCGCATTAAAGAGGTAAAGAAGCATCAGCGCAATACTGCAGGCCGGCTCATGACCAATGAGTTTTTTGCCTTTCAGATGGATGTGACGATCGGCGAGGCTGCCGGCTTTATCCGGGACAATCCCGGCATTGATTTAACGCGGCGTATCTTTGTCTTGAATCAGTCAAGCGAGTTGCAAGGCTATGTGCCCGCGCGCAATATGATCGTCAACCCCCCCGATCTTCCTTTAAGAAAGGTGATGCGCCCCGTCTTGCACAAGGTGACGGTCGATGCCAGCCGTGAAGAGGTAGTCGATATCGTCGAGAGGTATAAGATCTCCGCTCTTCCGGTAGTGGATATGGATAATTTTCTCGTCGGCGTCATTACCTATGAAGACGTGGTTGAGACGATTGAAGATATTGCCGATGAGACCATTGCCCGGATGGCAGGTACGGGAGAGAAGGTCAGTGAACATGAACCCATGCTGAAGCGCTTTTTTGCGAGGGCTCCGTGGCTTCTTGCAACTCTTTGTGCGGGGATGGTCAGCGGAGGCGTCATGTCAAGTTTCCAGAAATTTGAAGGGGGGCTTCTCACCTTTGTTCTCTTCTTTGTCCCCTTGATCATGGGAACATCCGGCAACATCGGCCTGCAGTGCAGCACCGTTTTGGTGCGAGGGATGGCGACAGGGCTTCTTTCTGCTGGAACCAAAAGAGAGGCGCTCTTAAAAGAGATCTTGATCGGCATGATGACGGGCTCTATTTTTGGCGCTTTTAGCGGTCTTGCCATCTTTATCTTGCTTAAACTTGGCATCACAGGCATTGCCGCAAGCCCCTTTGTTGTCGCCTTGATGGTCGGCTTGGGACTGATCGGAGCGTGCATCGCCTCGACGCTTCTTGGTGTCTTTTCTCCTCTCTTTTTTGCTCGCCTCGGAGTGGATCCCGCAGTAGCGGCAGGTCCTGTGATCACGGCTGTCAACGACTTTCTTTCCATGTCGATCTACTTTTTGATTGCCATGGGGTTGAGCTCTCTTTTTTTTAGTTGAACCCGACTGTGTTTTTTTTTGTGATCTTTGCAAAAAGTTCGAATTGAGACCGGGCCTTGCGATTTAGAGTAAATTTCTCTATACTCTAAAATGGACATTTACTTAATGGCACCATGGTCAGGCGAGGTGTAGCAAGCGAGATTTTACCGACGGGAAAGCGGATTGACGAGCTCTTGCCGAAGGTTTTGGGCGAGATCCATGAGACGCATAGGATGCGTCCTGATTTAGTGCTGATTTTCTGGCCGGAAGTGTTGGGAGGGCGGTTTGCCGCCCTGACAAAGGCGATCTCCTTTCAGGACGGGATTTTAACGGTCAGGGTAAGTAATTCCACGTTGCTTAGCTTGCTTTCGCAACATGAAAAACCGCGGCTTTTGAAAAAATTAAGGGAGAGATTTCCGCAATTTGCTTTTCGTAATATTTGTTTTCGCATGGGAAAGGTATGACAACTATGATTCAGGAAAAGGAATACGAGGCTTCAGCGATCACGGTTTTGGAAGGGCTTCAAGCCGTGCGGGAACGCCCCGGAATGTATGTCGGAGATACAAGCTCCTCGGGTCTGCATCAGCTTGTCTACGAAGTGATCGATAACTGCATCGATGAGGCCATGGCGGGCTTTTGCACCCACATCGAAGTCATCCTTCACAAAGACGGTTCTGCGACCATTGAGGACAATGGACGGGGGATTCCCGTCGGGAAACACGAGAAGGAGTCGCATAAGCAGGGAAGGGAGATCTCGGCTCTCGAGGTCGTCATGACTATCTTGCATGCCGGAGGTAAATTTGATAAGACTACCTACAAGGTGTCGGGGGGGCTTCATGGCGTAGGCGTCTCCTGCGTCAATGCCTTATCCAAAAAGTTTCACGTGGATGTGTACAAGAACGGAAAAGAGTACGCCATGGAGTTTGCCAAGGGTAAGCCGCTCCATGCTTTAAAAGAAGTCAAAGAGACGGACAAACGGGGAACGAAGGTCACGTTTTGGCCCGATGATTCGATCTTTACTGTCACGACCTTTGATTACAATCTTCTTTTAAAACGCCTTCGAG
The DNA here is from genome assembly GCA_001796315.1 of Chlamydiae bacterium RIFCSPLOWO2_12_FULL_49_12. Taxonomy (GTDB): domain Bacteria; phylum Chlamydiota; class Chlamydiia; order Chlamydiales; family Rhabdochlamydiaceae; genus 2-02-FULL-49-12. The sequence goes on along the minus strand of MGME01000036.1, from coordinate 7,436 downwards.
AGCTTGCTTTCCTCAATCCCGGGCTCAAGATCACCTATGTTGATGAGATTGAGGATGCGCATGAAGATGTCGTCTTCTCTTTTGAAGGCGGGCTTTCTTCTTTTGTCTCCTTTTTGAATGAAAATAAGATTCCTCTCTTTCCCAAACCTATCTACATTCGCGGAGAAAAAGAGAGCCACGACGGCGTCGTCTCCTTTGAGGTGGCTCTGCAATGGAATGACACCTATACGGAAAACCTGCTCGCCTATGTCAACAACATCTTCACTAAGCAGGGAGGAACGCACGTCACCGGTTTTGCAGCCGCACTGACGCGTTCGCTGAATACTTACATCCGTTCCCATCAGGTCTTAAAGAATGATAAGATCTCTGTAAGCGGCGAGGATATGCGCGAAGGGCTGACCGCTGTGATCTCAGCCAAAATTCCCAATCCCCAGTTTGAAGGACAAACCAAGCAGCGCTTAGGAAACAGCGAAGTTGCCTCCATTGTCCAGCAGATTGTCGGAGAAGAGTTGACCATTTTTTTAAATGAAAATCCCGCCATCGCCAAAGCGATCGTGGAGAAGGCGATCATTGCTGCGCAAGCGCGCGAAGCTGCAAAAAAGGCCCGGGAGTTGACCCTGCGCAAGAGCGCGCTCGATTCGGCAAGGCTGCCCGGAAAACTCACCGACTGCCAGGAGAAGGATCCTGCGCTCTGCGAGATCTACATTGTCGAAGGAGATTCTGCCGGAGGTTCGGCCAAATCGGGGAGAGATCGCCGCTTTCAGGCCATCCTGCCGATTCGCGGCAAGATCTTGAATGTGGAAAAGGCGCGGCTTGAAAAGATCTTAAGAAATGAAGAGGTGGGAGCCATGGTCTCCGCCTTTGGATGCGGGATTGGACAGGACAGCTTTAACTTAGAGAAGCTCCGTTACCACAAGATCATCATCATGACAGACGCCGATGTCGACGGCTCTCACATCCGCACCCTGCTTCTGACCTTCTTCTACCGCCACATGCCCGCGCTTGTGGAAAATGGATACATTTACATCGCCCAGCCGCCCCTCTACCGGGTCTCTAAAAAGAAGAGTTTTCAATACATCCACACGGAAAAGGAGATGGATGCTCACCTCTTGAAGTTGGGGACGAGCGATCTCTCATTGCGGCTTTTGGGAGAGGGCGATCTGCTTCCAAAAGAGAAGCTGCAGGAGCTCTTGCAACTGATCTTAGATGTAGAGAGTTTTATGACAACAATTGAGCGCAAGGGAGTTCCCTTCTGCGACTTCCTTTTGGCAAAAGATGACCTGGGCCGCCTTCCTCCTTACCTCGTCACTCTGAGAGAAGAAGAAAAATTTGTCTACTCTTCCGATGAGTTCATCGAATTGAAACGCGAATATGAACAAGAGGAGAGGCAAAAGCATGCCGCTGCCCTTGCCTCCATTCCCTTAGAAGAACAAACGGAAGAGATGCGCGCCTTTGTCCTTCGATCGCTTCCTTATCTGGAGCTCTATGAGCCCAACACATTGGAACGCCTGAAATCCCGCTTGTCCTCCTTCAACCTTACTCTCGATCAATACAACGTGCCCGATGGGAAGCTCTTTGATTGCGTGAGTGAGGAAGGAGAGTGTTTTCCGGTCTTTTCCTTGAAAGAGGGAGTCGATTTCATTCGCGTCAATGGACGCAAAGGAATCGAGATTCAGCGTTACAAAGGCCTTGGCGAGATGAATGCCGATCAACTCTGGGAGACCACGATGGATCCTTCCAAACGCACACTGTATCAAGTGAACATTTCCGATGCCATTGAAGCGGACAAGACGTTTACGATGCTCATGGGCGAGGAGGTTCCGCCCCGCAAGGCCTTCATCAATCAGCACGCCCTGGCGGTAAAAAATTTAGATATTTAAGAAGAGAGTTTTTCGATCTTATGTCTTACACGAAAGATGATACCATTCTCCCAAGAACCATTGAAGAAGAGGTCAAAGAGAGCTACCTGCGCTACTCGATGTCCGTGATCATCTCGCGCGCGCTCCCCGATGTGCGCGACGGGCTGAAACCTTCGCAAAGACGCATCCTCTACGCGATGCGGCAGCTTAACCTCACCCCCGGAGCCAAACACCGCAAATGCGCCAAGATTTGCGGAGACACCTCCGGCGATTATCACCCGCACGGCGAGACGGTCATCTATCCCACTTTGGTGCGCATGGCGCAGAATTGGGTCATGCGCTATCCGCTCGTAAACGGCCAGGGAAACTTCGGGTCAATCGACGGCGATCCTCCGGCCGCCATGCGTTATACCGAAGCGAAGCTCACCTTATCTTCGATGGCCTTAATGGAAGATTTGGATAAGGAGACCGTCAATATGGTCTCTAACTATGACGAGACCAGGACAGAACCCGTTGTTTTGCCTGCAAAATTTCCAAATCTCCTGCTCAACGGCTCGTCGGGAATTGCCGTTGGGATGGCAACCAACATCCCCCCTCACAACTTCGAAGAGCTTTGCTTAGCTACTCTGCTCGTATTGGAAAATCCTCAAACCACCATCGATGAGATCATCGCAGTGATGCCGGCCCCCGACTTTCCCACCGGCGGTGTGATTTGCGGCCTAAGAGGCGTCAAGGAAGCCTACCACAAGGGAAGAGGAAAGGTCACTTTAAGAGCCGTGGTGCGCACCGAAGAGATGGACTCATCGGGAAGAGAGCGCCTTGTCGTTGATGAAATTCCCTATAACTTCAGCAAATCGGACCTTATTCAAAAGATTGCCGATCTCGTCAATCAAAAGACCATCTCGGGGATCTCCGATATCCGCGATGAATCCGACAAAGAGGGCATGCGTCTCGTCTTGGAGCTCAAACGCGGCGAGATTGCCGATGTCGTCATCAACCAGCTCTTTAAATACACCGAGATGCAAGTCACCTTTGGCTGTAATATGCTTGCCTTAGACAAAGGGCTTCCCCGCACGATGAATGTCAAGCAGTTTATCACTGCCTGGATCGATCACAGGATCGAGGTGGTGCGCCGCCGCACCCGTTTTGAGCTCAATCGTTCAGAGGCGCGTTCGCATGTCTTGGAAGGCTACTTAAAAGCTTTAGACCATCTTGACGCCGTCATCAAACTCATTCGGGAAAGCGAGAGCCGCGAGACGGCAAAACTCGAGCTCATTAAAACGTATGAGATGACCGAGCGGCAAGCCGTCGCCGTTTTGGAGCTGCGCCTCTACCAGCTCACCGGCCTCGAGAGGGAAAAGATTGAGAGCGAGTACCGGGCTCTTCAGGAGATGATCGCCCGCTACCGTGCGATTTTAGCAAGTGAGAAGCTCGTTCGCGACATCATCAAAGAGGAGCTTTTGGAGCTCAAAAAACACCACCGTTCGGACCGCAAAACCAAGATCATTGCCGCCGAAGGAGAGTTTCAGATTGAGGATCTCATCGCCGATGAACAGGTCGTCATCACAATCTCAGAAGACGATTACATCAAGCGCATGCCCGTCGCCACTTTCCGGGAGCAGAGAAGGGGCGGCGCCGGTGTGGTTGGAATGGAGATGCGCAAAGAGGCCGATATTTTAAAAGACATCTATGTCGCCTCTACCCATGACGATCTCTTGATCTTCACCAATTTCGGACGCTGCTACTGGTTGAAAGTGTGGCAAATCCCCGAGTCGGGAAGGCGAACCAAGGGCAAGCCCATCATCAATCTCTTAGAAGATATCCAAATAGGCGAGAAGATTGCCGCTGTCTTGCGTGTAAAAGGCTTTGAGGAAAAGGCCTATATTCTCAACGCTACGGCGCGCGGCGTTGTAAAAAAGACCGAGCTTTCCGCCTTCAGCTCTCCGCGGCGCAAAGGCGTCTATGCCATCAATATCGACGAAGGGGATGAGGTGATTGCGGCGCGTCTTCTTTGCGAGGGCGATCAGATCATGCTCTTTACGAAAAATGGGATGGCCGTCCGCTTTGATCAATCCCTTGTCCGCGCCGTAGGGCGCGTGGCGCGCGGCGTGCGCGGCGCCGCCCTCAAAGATGAAAAAGACGCCGTCGTTTCGTGCGAGGTCGTGCGCGAAGAGGGCAATGTCCTCGTCGTCTGTGAAAAGGGATATGGCAAACGCTCTAAAGTCAACGCCTTCCGCCAAACCAACCGCGGGAGCCGCGGTGTGCGTTCCATCCTTACAAGCGCACGGAACGGCCTCGTGATCGGCGCCGTCAGCGTCACCGATCAAGACGGCGTGTTGTTGATGTCCCAAGCCGGACAAACCCTGCGCATTCCCATGAAAGATGTGCGCGTGATGGGGCGTTCTACACAAGGCGTTCGCCTCGCCAATTTAAAAGATGGAGATCACCTCGTTGCCGTCCAAAAACTCGAAGCCATTGAAGAAGAGAACAAATAGCGGCCTCTTTATCACTCTTGAAGGGGGAGACGGGGCCGGCAAGAGTTTATTGATCGCGCGTTTGGAAGCGGAACTAAAAAAGCGCTCGCTTCCTCTTTTAGTGACGCGCAATCCCGGAGGTACTCCTCTCGGGGAGAGGATTCGCGACCTCATTCTCCATCAAAAAGCGTTTCCCGTAAGCTCCCGTTGCGAGCTGCTGCTCTTTCTTGCCGATCGCGCCCACCATGTCGAAACTCTCCTTCTACCCGCCCTTCGCGAGGGGAGGATTGTCATATGTGATCGCTTCAATGACTCGACGATGGCCTATCAGGCGGCAGGACGCGGCCTGGATCTTCAGCAAGTAAAAGCGCTCTCTTCCTTTTCTGCGCAGGGGCTCTCTCCCGATCTTACCCTCTATCTTGACGTTGATCCCGCCATCGGCTTAAAACGTATCCGGAAGAGCAAACAGAACCGGTTGGACTTAGAGAGACTTGCCTTCCATCAAAAGGTGCGCAAGGCCTACCTTAAGATCGCATTGGAAGAAAAGGAGCGCGTCCGCGTTCTTGACGCCCATTTAAGTCCCGATGAGGTTTTTCAACAAGCCATGATTTGGATCGATCAACTTATGCATCTTTTTACTCCGCGCTGTCGACAGGATGAAGCCCATATTAAAGCAGTTGGTTGTTAGTAAGAAACTTCCCCAGACGCTGCTCTTTTGCGGACCAAGCGGCTCCGGCAAAAAAAAAGAGGCCGTCGAACTCGCCGTCCATCTCATGGGGGAGGGGCATCGCTTCAAACTCGAAAAAGGGATCCATCCCGACTTTCTCCTTTTTTCACCCCAAGGGAAATTGGGTCTGCATCCTGTCGAGACCGTCCGTCAGCTGTTGAGCGAAGCTGCGCTCTCTTCCTTTGAAGCTCTCCTTCGGCTCTTTGTCATTGACGAGGCCCAGCGCATGCTTCCTGCAAGCAGCAATGCCTTGCTTAAAACACTGGAAGAGCCGCTTCCCCATGTCTACTTTCTCCTCCTGACCACAGATCCCGACAGCCTTCTTCCCACCATTGCCTCCCGCTGCCGCCGTTTTGATTTCACACTTTCCCAAAAGCCTCCTGTTTTACATCCTCTCTTGCTCGAAGCGCTCTTAGGCAAGTCTTCGCATCGCCGCCTTCTTGAGATCTTTGAGAGCCTCGAAAGAGAGATCGATGCAGGCGAGGAGGTCCATCAAAAGCAAAAAGGAGCCGAAGAGCTCTTCCACCAGATCCTTATCTGGCATCGCGATCTTGACCTCGTGAAAAGGGGAGAAGCACCCGGGTGCATTTCCTATTCCGAGCACCGGACTTTCATGAAGGAAGCGCCTCCCTCTCCCTCCTTCAAAGCGCTCTTAGAGCTTGTCGAAAAGTGCCTTTTGGCCCTGCAGCGTAGCCTAAAATTGCGTACTGTTTTAGAATATTTCTTCTTGAATCTCTCGAAGTAGAACAAAGTGATGGCGCCCCCTTCTGTCGTAAGAGTGAGAAGGCCTCTTCCCCAGCCTCCTCAGATCGAGCCGCAAGTGCGGCTTTTGCCCTTGTCTTTCGATCCCCCTCCGCCCTACACAGTCTCGTCTCTCACCTTCATTGGGCCTAATGCCGGAGCAAAGGAAGGGATCTGGTTTTATTTGAAGAAGTTTTGGAACAGGCTGGTTGCCACGCTCTTTTCTTTATGTCGCTCTCTCATTCCTTCCTTGCTTAAAACAAACGATCCCTGGTCCGTCGGCACGCGCCATCTCTATCTATCCTCGTACTTAAATGGCGTCACATTTGTCGCAGAGGTGATGCAAAAAAAAGAGATTACCCTAAAGTTCGAGAGTCAAGACAGTTTTCCTCGAGTCGACGGCAATACTTTTGAAAAGGGCCTTCAGGAGTTTATCTCTTGCTTAAGAAGGGACGGCTTTTGCGGACAAGTGATCCGGAGGCCCGATGCCTGGGACCATTACTATCTTATTGAATATCTCATAAACCATTTTGAGGCGGAAGACGATCCGAAAGAAAAAGAGTTGTTTGAAAAAGAACTCCTGGTTCTAAAGGAGAGGTTGCGGGCCGGCCTCTTCGAAAAAGGCGGCTTTCGGCAGCGAATCCTTCTTCGACGGCCTTCCCTTTCACAAGAAGAAGACCTTCAACGTTTTAGGGAGATGATCGACTATCGCAAGAAGATCGTTGATCGTGAATGCATGGAACCTTTACACGCATATTGGAACTTTTGGGATGAACCCTTCCTGCGCTTTGATGAGATTATCCGCCGTTTGGCTAACCATCATCCGGTAGATCCCGCTCTTTATCGAGGAATGACTCTCTCTCTTGACATGTCTTAGCAAGATCTTGTTTCGCAAATGATCATTTTTATGACGAATTAAATAATTAACTGTGTGGTGATAAATATGACGAGTCCTGTTTCTCCACCCCTATACGGAGCTCAATCTGAGCTAGAAAAGAGCCTCAATAGCTGGGAAGCAGAGATCACTGATGAAAACCGACAAGAAGCGAAGCTAAGAATTGAAAACTTTTTAAATGATGAATCTAAGAACACCTTAGATCTTTCATTTCTTTCTCTGACCTCATTACCACCTATTTTTAACACGGATCCATTTATCAAGCGATTAACGACATTATACGCAGGCGCGAACCAGCTGGCCTCTCTTCCCTCGGAAATCGGCGGGCTGCAGGCGTTGCAGAGGCTGTATGTGTCCTTTAACCAGCTGACCTCTCTTCCTGGGGAAATCGGCGGGCTGCGGGCGTTGAAGGACCTGCATGTGAGTAGTAACCAGCTGACCTCTCTTCCTGCGGAAATCGGCAGACTGCAGGCGTTGCAGGAGTTAAGTGTGTCCTCTAACCAGCTGACCTCTCTTCCTGCGGAAATCGGGGGGCTGAAGGCGTTGAAGGGGCTATATGCGTTCTATAACCAGATGGCCTCTCTTCCTGCGGAAATCGGCGGGCTGCAGGCGTTGCGGAGACTCTATATATCCCATAACAACACCATGACAGGAGTTCCGAGAGAAATATTTGATTTGCCGTCCGGGTGCGAGATTACACTAGATGGAGTCGGACTTTCAGAAGCGGTTCTTGCACGGCT
>MGME01000035.1 GCA_001796315.1 Chlamydiae bacterium RIFCSPLOWO2_12_FULL_49_12 | reverse complement strand
AAAAGACCCCGAAGAGAACCGCGGAGTTTTTTTCACGATTCGACAAAAGGAGAAAACTTACTTGACATCAGCGCGATTAGAGAACTTTGCATTTTTTTGGCCCCGCCTGCCTCGTCTATTTGCTCTTGAGAGCAAAGATCTTGAGGACTTCGGGCCCAAAAAGTTGCAAAGTCGAGTTTAAGACCTCTGATTGTCCGAACCGAGATCTTTTTTGGCGCTGTCTAAAAGCTTGTCGAGTTTTTGATCAGCCTCTTTCCATGCTTGAGGCAAGGAAGTAAAGCCGCTCCGGCGGACGCCGGCATAAATCTTGATCTTGGGTTCGGTGCCGGATGGGCGGATCACGACTTTGCTCTGATCTGCCAGGCGGAAGAGAAGAACATCTGAAGGAGGGAGCGTCAAGGGTTCGGATCCGCCCTTCTTCAGGTTGTGACGCATCCTGAGCTGGTAGTCTTCGAGAACCTCTACATTCTGATTGCAAAAAGTCTTGGGGAGATCTTGTCTTAAGCGGCGCATGAGATGCTTTATCCGGTCCATTCCCTCTTTGGTCGCCTCAAAGTTAACAGAGAGCTGTTTTTCCAAAAAGAGACCATATATTTGATAGACTTCATAGAGAAGGTCAATTAATGTTTTACCCTTTTTCTTGGCAAAGAGGGCCATTTCGGCAATCAGGCAGGAGGAGACGACGGCGTCTTTATCGCGCGTATGGGTGCCGATGAGGAAGCCGCAGGATTCTTCCGCCCCAAAGAGAAAGCGGTATCCGTCTTTCTCTCTTTCCCACTCATGGATCTTTTCAGCGATGTACTTAAAGCCGGTGAGCACTTCAAAGCAGGCCATCTTATAGGAGTCTGCAATCCGGCGGATCATGTCAGTAGAGACGATCGTAGTGACAAAGGCTCCATTTTGGGGCAGGGTTTTTTTTTGCGAAAGGACAGAGCAGAGGTAGTGGGTGGCAAGAGCTGCAATTTGATTACCCGTGAGGATGTGGGGTTCATTCTCGTGCATCACGACGACTCCCAGGCGATCAGCGTCGGGATCGGTGGCTAAGAGAAGGTCGGATTGTGATGCGACAAGCTGTTCGATCCCGAGCTTGAGCGTCTCTTTGAATTCGGGATTGGGGAAATGAACGGTGGGAAAGTTGCCGTCGGGAACGATCTGGTGTTCGACGAAATTAATCGAAGTAAATCCCCAGTTCTTTAAGGCCGGGGGAGTCAGGGTCATTCCCGTTCCATGAAGACTGGTGAAAGTGATGCGGAGGGTGTGGCCCTCCTTGTGGTTCTCTTCAGGAAAGAGCTGCAGCGAATCGATTGCTTGAAAGTAGCGCTCATCGAAAGAGGAATCGATCTCAGTGATGTAACGCTCGACGTCCGCAGTCTGAGGAATCGAGGCAAGATCGGTGATTTTGTTCACCTCATCGATGATGCCTTTGTCGTGGGGAGGGACGATCTGTCCGCCGTCTTCCCAGTAGACTTTGAAACCGTTGTAAATGGCCGGATTGTGCGAGGCTGTGATCATCACGCCAGCCTGGCATTTTTTTTCTCTTAAGACAAAAGAGATAAAAGGCGTCGGGCGCAGTTTTTGAATGAAATAGACAAAGATTTTATTTGCTGCCAGCTGTTTGGCCGTCTCCCAGGCGAACTCTTCCGAGTGGTTTCTTGAGTCAAAACCGATGGCAACGGAGGCTTTGGCAAACTGTTTCAATAAGTAGTTTGCAAGGCCTTGCGCGGCCATGCGCACCGTGTAGCGGTTCATGCGATTGGTTCCGGGCCCCATGATGCCGCGCAGGCCCCCGGTTCCGAAGGAGAGAGTAGTATAAAAGGCGTCTACAGCGGCTTTCGGATCCTTTTCAGCCAGCTCCTTGACAGCTGTGCGAGTCTTTTCATCAAAAGGAGGACGCTGCCAGGCTTGAATGCGCTTTTGAATATCCGGATCAAAGGACATATTGGATGAAAGCCATAGCACAAAAAAGAGTATGCAGCAATCGGTTATTAACTTTCTATCTGTTTTTCAATCTCTTCAAAAGAGATCAAAGGAGCATCTTTGTGATTGATTCCCTCGCACTCTTTTGCGGCGCGTTCCCAGGCTTGGAAAGAGGTGAGATTGCTCTTCCACCAGGGAAAGGTGCGGCACTGTTTGGGACGACAGTTGTAGACCTTGCATCGGTTTTTTTTGAGAAAGACGCAGTCGAAGCTCTTAGGATCTTCCAAAAGAGAGATTTTTCCCCTGACAAGGCGGGTGAACTTTTTCAAAAAATCCTCTTTAGAGAGCTGAAGGAAGCAAGCGATTGCTTCTGTTTCCTCATTGTTCAGCCAGACGTAACCGGGCCCGCCTGTGCAGCACTTGCCACAGCCCGTGCATTGAAAGCGCAGTCCTTTTTGGCGCCAGCTCATCCCTCCTCCAAGGAAAAAGAGTGAACCTTTCCCCCTTCCCATTGGGCCTCTTTAGAGTCAAAATGCTCTATCCGGATCAGGCCCTCTTCCAGATCGATCAGATTCCAACAGACGCGTCCGCCCATTCCGGTCGATCCGCAGTCAAGGATGAGAGGAAGACCATTTGCCCTTAGATCTGCGAGGCACCTTCTGTGTGTGTGGCCATGGAGATAGAGTTTGACGCAGGGAAACTCTTCCAAAAGGCTTTTCAGAGCTTCTCCGCGCACCAGTTTTTTTCTCGGATGGTCGTTTTGAAAAAAAGGGAAATGGTTAGCGAGAAGGACGTTGTCTTTTTTCGGGATCTTAATAAGCACGTCTCTCAGATGGTCTTCGATCTCTTTGGAGAAGTAGCCTCGAGAAGAGATCAGGGAGGTAGCCAAAGCCGTATCGAGAGCGACCAGCCACCAGTGGTTCCCAAGAGATTTCACCCCTACAGCGTGAGTTTTTAAATTCACGGAGCTGAAGGGATGGCCCTCGTGCATGAAATGGCCAGGAAAAAAATCGTAGAAACGGCGCTGCCGGTAGGCCCGTTTTGTGTAGTGATCGTGATTGCCCGGGAGAGAGACTACTTCCATTCCCAGAGCGTGCAATTGTTTGACAAAGAGAGTGGCCAGTTGGAACTCGCTGCGGTGGGAAGTAGAGGTCAAATCACCCGTGATGAGGACAAGTTCTACCTTTAAATGGAAAAGAAGCTGACATAAGGAGTCCAAAAGCTTTGCTGCACCCTCTCTCTTCCGGAAGAGCAGCAGGTTGAGGTTTCCCACCCACCGCTTCGAAAAGAGCTGCAAAGGACTTTTGGAAATTTTGGAAAAATGAAGATCCGAAAGATGGGCGATACGTAAAAAGGTAGACATGAAACAGAACTGAGTGTAGGGAGGAGGAGGAAAAAAAGCAAGGATTTACTGAGGCGTTTTTAAGAGTTTGCCCTGAAGACGGCGCGCTTTGCTCCGGCTCTGCTTTTCCACTCTTTTAATGTCTTTTTTGCTTTCGCGATGGATATGGGTATAAGGAGTGATGTCCTGCTCTACCTGGCCGGGCGTCGTGCGGCGATGCCTGGTATTGCGTTTCGCTTTTTTCGCGCCTACGCCTTTTTGCATGGATTTGACATAGGAGAGATCTTTTTGGGCAATCTTTTTGGGGAATTTCGTAAGAATTTTCCAAGTGGAGATCTCTTTTTTAACCTCTTCTGGAGCAGTGGCTTGAGGTGAAAGACGCACCTCTTTTTTTTGTTTTTTGATGAGCCTGGCCGGCATCTGCTTTTTTCCTCGATTCATAACGACCCTTTTAGTTATTAATCAAGAGCGTCTAATTTCATGTTAATTTATTTAATTAATAATTCCAATAACATTAATTTATAATATATATAACCATAGTTCTGAGTTATTTGCGTTTTTAATGGAAAAAATCGCGGAGGTGATCTACGATGGGCTTTCATCATCGATACGAGAAGTTCATGCAGATGAGAATTTCCCTGAAAAAAGCTTTTTCTCCTTTTGTTCCAAAGAGTTGGATCTGCTTTCAAGAGGGGTACTCTTTTAAGATTTTTCAAGGAGACCTTCTTGCGGGAATCACGGTAGGCGTTCTTGCCCTTCCTTCGACCATGGCGTTTGCCATTGCGTCAGGACTGGATCCTCAAAGGGGAGTCTTTACATCGATTGTTGCCGGGTTTGTGATCTCCTTGTTCGGAGGCAGCCGGATCCAGATTTCGGGGACAGCGGGAGCTTTTGTCGGAGTGATCTACGACGTGGTCCAACGTCAAGGGTACGAAGGGCTTGTCTTTGCCACGCTGATTGCAAGCCTTCTTTTGATTCTTACAGGGATCGGACGATTGGGAAATTTGATCAAGTTCATTCCCTCTCCTCTGATTACGGGATTTACAGCGGGAATTGCCGTGACGATCTTCTCTTCCCAGATCAAAGACTTTTTGGGGCTGCACATGGGTAGGGTCCCGGTCGATTTTTTCTCGCAATGGAAAGAATACGTGCTGCATGCAGCGACATGGGATCCTGTGACGACAGCTGTTGCTGTGGGGACGCTTCTTTCGATTCTTCTCATCCGCCGATTTTTTCCCGTTGTTCCCTGGGCGATGGGTTCGATCCTTATTGCAACCTTTTGCACATGGTTTTTTTCTCTTCCCGTTCCCACTATTGCCTCAAAATTTGGCCAGATCCCCCATCAGCTTCCCTTGCCTTCGCTTCCCGCCTTCTCCTTTGACCTGCATGCCCTGCGCCACCTCTTTCCCGATGCGCTGACCATTGCCTTTTTGGCAGGATCGAAGTCGCTTCTTTCTGCCGTCGTTGCCGATGGGATGAGCGGAAGGAGGCATAACTCGAATTGTGAGTTAGTCGCTTTAGGATTGGGGAATATAGGTTCTGTCTTGTTTGGCGGCATGCCGGCGACAGGAGCCATTGCACGCACGGCAACTAGCATCAAATCGGGAGGGAAGACGCCGGTTGCAGGGATCATACACTCCCTCGTGCTGTTTTTCATGATCTTCTTTGCAGCCCCCCTGATGAGCCGGATTCCTTTGCCCGCTCTTTCAGCGATTCTGGTAGTGATTGCCTATAACATGTCTGAGAAGGAAAAATTTAGGCATCTCTTTAAAGCTCCCAAGGGCGATGTGGCCATCCTGTTGACAGCTTTTTTTCTAACGGTTTTTGTAGATATCACTGTTGCCGTGGAGGTAGGGATGGTGCTGGCGGCTTTTTTCTTTATGAAGAGAATGAGCGATTTGTCCAAAGCGGTTTTGCTTACGCCTTTCTTTTTGGAAAAAGAAGAGAAGTATTTAGAGCAAGATAGCGATGCGATTCACAACAAGATCCTTCCTAAAGGGGTAGAAGTCTATGAAATGAACGGCCCCTTTTTCTTTGGGGCAGCCAATTGTTTAAATCATATTCTGACTGAAAGAGAGGCCTCTCCTAAGGTTTTTATCCTGCGTATGCGGCAGGTTAATGAAATTGATGCCACGGGAATGGACGCCTTAAAAGAGTTCTATTTTAAATGCAAAAAAAGACGCACCGAGCTCTTACTTTCCGGAATGCAGACGGAGTGTTTGAAGAAACTCGATCGATTTGGCCTTCTCAAAGAGATCGGCGCGCAAAATATCCATCCTCATATTGATGCTGCCCTAGCAAGCGCTCGCCAGTTCGTAAAACCTGTTTAAAACCTCTCTGACCGAGATCCACTGCTGCCAGCGGCGGTCTCGCAGGCGAAAAAATTTGACGTTGGGGATCCACGGAGAGGGGAGCAGCACTTTTCCTTGCAGCCAGCCAGGACGCCACAATCTCATGTGATCTTCCAGATGACCGATGACCAGGTGAGGGATGTTGAGGTTGGAGGCGAGATGGGGGAGAAGGGAGTCATTTCCAATGACAAATCCCGATTCGTAGACATAGGCCGCCAGTTCACTGAGCGTTTTAAAAAAAGGGATTTCGATTCCGCTCTCTTTCCAGATCGGATGCTCGCGCTCTTGAGGGGTGAGAATAAAGACGGGTTGGAAATGCTCTTTTTTAAGTTTTCTTGCCACTTTAAGAAAGCTGGAAAAGAGCCAAGTTCTTTTCAGATCCGTGCTGGTTGGCTGGATCGCCACCCGCCTTCGATGGAGGCGGTGCGTGAGTGAGGGAAGAACAATGAGACCGTTGTCAATTGAGCTCTTTTTTTCGTCAAAAAGTGAAGCGGTTGCCTCTGCGATGTTTTCTACCATCGTTTTTTTTCCGTCGAAGACGCGGTCTTGCGAAGAGAGAGGAGGATGTTTTCCTTCCTTGTAAGTGGGATAAAAAAGAGAGAGAGTGGAGAGCTCTTTTGAAAGGCGCGCTTTAAAAAGAGAGGCAACTTCAAGAGAATTGTTATTTTGAAGGATGATAAGATCGTTCTTTTGAAGGATATCAAGGGATGCTGCAGGAGCGAAACGATGCCCTACAAACCACTCCTGGAGTTCAGAAAGTTTAGGATGGTAGGTGGTGACCTCATAGCCTCTTTTAAAAAGAGCGTGCGAGGCCACCATCATGAGAAGAGCATCCCCAATGCCTGTTGAGGGAATGACCGCAGCTTTTTTCTCCATCCTAGTGCTCTGTCAACATTCAAATTGCGCATGCGCGGCGCCAAAGCGCCGAATTTCAACGATCGCAAGTGCCATTTGTATTTCTAATACTAAGGCACTTGCGATCATTGAAATTCGGCAGCTTTCGCGCTAGCGCATCCGCAATTTGAATGTTGACAGAGCACTAGGCTTTGGGCTCGTCCTCTTCCTCGGGAGCATTGCCGATCAGGACCTCAGAGAGAAGCACGATGCCGGCTGTGGAGATCGCAAAGCGAAGAGCATGGATCACAAGCTTTGCGGGGTCGACCACGCCTTCCTTAACGAGATCTTCCACCTTTTCGGTTAAGGTATTAAAGCCGAAATTGGCTTCCTTTTTTTTGGTCTCTTCTAAAATCACGGAGCTGTCGACGCCGCAATTGTCCACAATCCGCTTAAAAGGAGCAACGCAGGCCTGAATGACGATCTGGGCCCCAATGGCTTCTTCTTTCGAAAGTTGCAAAGACTCCGCCGCTTTTCGCGCACGCAGAAGAGCGACGCCGCCTCCGGCAACCACTCCCTTTTCATGAGCGGCGCGCGTGGAGTTCAGACTGTCTTGGAAAATCTGCTTTTTCTGTTTCATCTCAGCTTCTGTCGGGGCTCCTACGCGGATGACGGCAACGCCGCCGGAGAGTTTAGCTTTTCTCTCTTGCAGCTTCTCCTTATCCCAGTCGCTGGTAGCTGCTTCGATCTCTTTTTCAATCTGTAGGACGCGGGCTTGAATCTCCTTGGAATCTCCCTCCCCTTTGATCAGAGTGGTGTTTTCCTTGGTGACGATGACCTTTTCAGCAATCCCGAGATCGGATTCCGTCGCTTCTTTGAGCACTTGTCCCCGTTCTTCGGAGATCAATTCCCCTCCTGTCAGAATGGCGAGATCTTCAAGAAGCGCTTTGCGACGATCTCCAAAGCCCGGAGCTTTCACGGCGCACACTTTGAGCGTTCCGCGCAGTTTGTTGATCACTAGAGTGGAAAGAGCGTCTCCCTCGATATCTTCTGCGATGATCAAAAGATCCTGGGCTCTGCTGGCGGTCGCTTGAAGTAAAGGCAGGATTTCCTGAATCGAGCTGAGCTTTTTGTCTGTAATAAGGATACGAGGATTGTGCATCTCTACGGTCAAATTTTCTGGATTGGTGCAAAAGTACGCGCTCGTATATCCGCGGTCAAATTGCATCCCTTCCACGAGGTCGATTGTAGTCTCTGTTCCTTTGCCCTCTTCGATGGTGATCACTCCTTCTTTGCCCACTCTTTTCAGAGCGTTGGCAATCAGAGAGCCGATCTCAGTATCGCCGCCGGCAGAGACGGTCGCGATGTTTTGAGTCTCTTTGTCAGTTTTCACTTCAAGAGAATTTTTTTCGAGCTCAGCTACAATGGCGTCCATTGCTTTTTCCATCCCCCGCTTGAGATGGATGGGACTGAAACCGGAGGCGATGTTTTTGACCCCATTTTGCACAAGGGCATCAAGTAAGAGAATGCTCGTTGTCGTTCCGTCTCCGCATTTCTCTTTCATCTTGGATCCGACCTCTTTCCCGAGCGAGACGCCCATATTGAGGTATTGGTCTTTAAACTCGACGTCCTTGATGATCTCATTGCCGTGGTTGGTAATCGTAGGAGCTCCCCATTTGGCGTCCAGACCGACGTTTCTTCCCTTGGGACCAAGGGTGACGCCGACGACTTCTGAAAGCAAATGAATGCCCTGACGAAGCTTTTCTCGAGCCTCTTCTTCAAAAATAAGTTCTTTAGCGGATGACATATTTCTCTCCTTATTTCAACAGGTAACCAAGAGGACAGCATCATAGAAAAAAAGGCAGATACTTTGCAAAAGAATTTTCTCGCTGTTTAGGCGCAAATGAACTCAAGCTCGGCTTTGTACATTTTTTTTCGGAATCTTTCGCAAAGAAGCAGCAAGTTTCAGGGCATCGCGGAAACTTAAGCCGAACTCGGATTCCAAAAGAGCGACATGCTCCTTGGCGGAGAGTGTTTCAAATTTTTTAGATAAAGGGGAAGGGGCAAAGACGAGGACGAACTCTCCTCGGGGTTTTTTAATAGATTCCTTTTCAAGAAGGGAAGTCGCGGTTCCAACAAGCCCTTCTTCAAATAATTTAGTTAATTCTCTCGCGATGAAAAGAGGGATCTCCGGCGCCATAGACTGGATCTTTTTCAGCGTTTTTTGAATGCGATGGGGCGATTCGTAAGCAATCGAGGTTCCTCCGTAATGCAGAAGAGAGAGGAGCTGTTTGATCAAAGCCCCTTCCCGTTTTTCCAAAAAGCCGACAAACTGGAAAGGGGCTGTCGGAAAGCCGGATAAGACAAGGGCAAGCAGGGCTGCGCACGGCCCCGGGACAGTTGAAATAAGAAGTCCTTCTTCACGACATCTTCGCACCAGCTGTTCTCCAGGATCCGCCAGGCAAGGCATTCCCGCGTTGGAAATTAAGGCGATCTCTTGACCTTCCCTGAGCTTTTCAAGGATTTCTTCCAAGCGGTTTTTTTCATTGAATTTATGGTAGCTCATCACTCTTTTTTTGATTCCAAAATGCTTAAGCAAAAGAGTGGAGTGCCGCGTATCCTCGCAGAGGATCAACTCGCTTTTTTCAAGCACCTCTCGCGCTCGTTCGGAGAGATCTTTTAAGTTGCCGATGGGTGTTCCAACTAACCAGAGCACAAAAAAATTGTATATCCTTGCGAAAGGTGGCACCCAGATTCGAACTGGGGAATGGGAGCTTTGCAGGCTCCTGCCTTACCGCTTGGCTATGCCACCGCAAAAAAAAGAGTTTTTTTTTAGACTTTAAAAAATAGCAGGTTAGTGATTTCCTATTAACAAAAATCTCAAGGTTCAAACCGCTCCGGAACACAGTTGCAATTCATTGGAGAGTGTGGTTATCTCAGCTATGCCTGGAGAAAACGGATTGGAAGAAGAGAGGAAAAAAAAAGGGTCGCTGCAAGAGATCGCTTCTTTTTTTGAGAGTGATCAAAAGAGTTCCAAACTGATTTCAAGTTATTGCATCGACAGCCGGCAAGCGGTAAAGGGCTCTTGTTTTTTTGCGCTAAAAGGCAAGAGAGTAGACGGCCATGACTTTCTTCAGGAAGTGGCTGAGCGAAAAGGAGTGGCCGCTCTTGTCGATAAAGAGTACCGCGGGAAGTCCTTTGGTCTGCTGTTGCTGCGGGTTCCTGATGTTCTAACGTCTCTGCAGCAGCTTGCCAAGAGCGTGCAGAAAGAGAGGAAAGGGAGCATCATTGGGATTACGGGCTCTGTTGGAAAGACCACCACCAAGGAGTTTCTCTCCACTCTTTTGGAAGAGAGCTTTCTTCTCTATAAATCTCCTTTGTCCTACAACTCTCAGACCACCTTGCCGCTCAATCTTTTAAACGCTAAAGGAGACGAAGAGCTCTTCCTCCTTGAGATGGGAATGAGTCAAAAGGGCGAAATCCGACGTCATGTGGAGATTGCTCCTCCTCATTATGCGATCATCACAAGGATTGGAAGGACGCATACGGAGTTTTTTCCCGACGGAATCGAAGGCGTTGCTTATGCCAAAGGAGAGATCCTGGAGAGTCCAGCACTTAAAGCGGCCGTCATCTTTGAGGACGCTCTCGCTTTTTCCAGCATCAAAAAGAGGGGTGCATGCCAAAAGATCTCCTTTGGCAGCCCGTCTTCGGACTATTTCTTAAAAAGAGTTAGGAAAAAAGTGTATGTGGTCGAAAGAGGAAAGCCAGGGCCTTTGTTTCTTCTTCCTTTTGCTGCCGATCATCTCTTGTCCAATTTTTTGGCTTGTGTCGCTTTATGCCGCACTTTGGGCCTGGGATGGGAAGAGATTGTGCGTCGAGCGCAAAGATTGAGATTACCCTCCAAACGGTTTGAAATTGTTATCAAAGAGGGGATCACCTTTGTCAATGACAGTTACAATGCGAGCGCGGAATCGACGCTGGCAGCGCTTGGGAATCTGCCCTCTCCTGAAAAGGGGAAACGGACTCTTTTTGTCTTCGGGGAGATGCGCGAGCTGGGAGCGCTTTCGGAAGAGAGCCATCGGGAGGTGGGAAGGGCGGCTGCTGAAGCGACGGATCACCTCATCTGTTTGGGCGACGGCTGTCGTCCTGTCATGGAGGCATTTTGTAAAAAGGGAAAAAAGGGCATGCTGTTTCACGACCTTCAAACCTTAAAAGAGGCGCTTTTTTTGGAGGCGGCACAGGGAGATGTTGTTTTAATTAAAGGTGCAAACTCCCATCAATTATGGCGTCTGTTGGAATAAATTCGACTTTGTACACTGTGCGACAGTCGAATTCCAATCCGGCAGCCGCTCTCGCAAATTGTACAAAGTTGAGATAAACGAATGATTTTCTTTTTGGTCAAGTGGTTCTCGCAGTGGGGATGGAAGGTGCCCGCTGTCTTCTCTTACTCCTCAACGAGAATGCTCCTTGCTGCCCTGACGACCCTTTTAGCCACCATTTTCATGGGACCTCTGGTCATTCGCACACTCTATGCTTTAAAGACAGGACAATCGATACGCGTGGAAGATTGCCCCCTTCTCGTCTCTCTGCATGAAAAGAAAAAGGAGACCCCCACGATGGGCGGCATCCTCATTCTCTCCTCGATGCTCCTTGCTCTCTTTCTCTTCATGGATTGGAAGAATGCTTTTACCTTAATTCTTCTTCTAACGACGGTTTGGCTGGGATTTTTGGGAGGCTGGGATGACTTTCTCAAGATGAAATTCAAGAATTCCAGGGGGATCAGGGGAAAGAGGAAGTTTTTCTTGCAGCTTCTTTTTGCCGCTCTTTTAGGACTCTACCTGCTTTGTCCGAAAGTGACGGAGAGCCTCTCTTTTGGAGAGTGGATTGCGCCTCCCGCGGCCAAAGAGAGCGTCATGGAAAATAAACAGGTAAAAGTTGTCGCACTCTCGACTCAGGACTATCAGAGAAAGTACTACGCGCCCTTTTTTAAAGAGCCCATCTTTACTTTGCGAGGAGGGGAGATTGCTTTGGGCTTTCTGTTTCTTCTTCTTGTCGTTGTCGGCTCTTCAAATGGGGTCAATTTGACCGATGGCCTCGATGGACTGGCCGTGGGATGCGTGATGATGGTTGCCATGGTTTTGGCTCTCTTTGCCTTTTTATCCAATCATCTGGAGATTTCCCAATACCTCCATATCCTCTACATTGAAGGAAGCGGAGAGATTGCGGTCTATTTAGCGGCGCTTGCGGGAGCTTGTTTGGGATTTTTGTGGTATAACGGCTTTCCTGCCCAGATCTTTATGGGAGATACAGGCTCTCTTGCCTTGGGCGGCATTTTGGGAGTCAGCGCCGCTCTTTTGCGCAGAGAGCTGCTCCTCGCTTTGGCAGGGGGCATCTTTGTCATGGAAGCTCTCTCTGTCATTTTACAGGTGGGCAGTTATAAGCTCCGCAATAAAAAACGGATCTTTTTGTGCGCTCCTTTGCACCATCACTTTGAATACAAAGGATGGCCCGAAACTAAAGTGGTTCTTAGGTTCTGGATTATTGGGTTAATACTGGCATTGATTGGAGTGGCTTCGTTAAAGTTTCAATAGGCTATTTTTCACCGGATGGTGGTGTATGGCAACCGTTGCGGTATTAGGGTTGGGGGTGAGCGGCAAAGCGGCGGCGCTCTTTCTTCTTGCCAAAGGGTATCGCGTCTTTGGCATCGAAGAAAAGCTTAACTCAGAAAAAGAAGCGGAGCTTGCTTTTCTAAAGCAAAAAGGAGTCATTCTCTCTTCTCGTCTCTCTTTTCCCATTGGCTCCCCACTCTCTTTTGCCGTCGTCTCTCCGGGAGTTTCTCCGCGTAGCGCGGCTTTTCAAGAGCTTGTCGCACAAGGGGTTAAGATCATCGGCGAGGCGGATCTCTGTCTTAAGGAAGCCAGACAGACAATCTTGGGCATTACCGGGACCAATGGCAAGACCACTGTGACATTGTTGACAGAACACATCTTAAGGGCTGCAGGGAAAAAGGCGCGCGCCGTGGGGAATGTCGGCGACCCCTTTGGGAGCTATTTCCTTCAGCCGGATCCCGAAGAGATTCTGGTTGCGGAACTCAGTTCTTTTCAGCTGGAGACGTTGCAACAATCCGTCTTTGATAGCGCCATCATTTTAAACTTAACTCCCGATCACCTTGACCGGCATGGCTCGATGAGAGCTTATGCCCAAGCGAAAGCGCAGATCGGAAGATGCCTCAAAGGGGAAAGTTCTTCTTTTTTCATCTATCATGAGATGGTCAAGGAGTATCGGAGCCTTCTTTCCGGACTTCCCTTTATGTCCTTTGGGGAATCGGAAGAAAAGATTGCAGACATTGTGCCGCAGGAGTATAGAAAATTACCCAGACATGAACGGGAAAATCTCTTTGCGGCATGGCTGCTTGTTCATTCCTGCGGTGTTACGCTTGCTCAATTTAGGGAGGCCTGTTTAACATTTAAAAAACCGGCCCATCGGATTGAGTTTGTCGCATCCATTGATGGGGTGCGCTATTTTAACGATAGCAAGGGCACGAACGTCGATGCTACCCGATCTGCAGTTGACGCAATGGAAGGTTCCGTTTATCTTATCGTTGGAGGGGTTGATAAAGGGGGGTCCTATCAGCTCTGGAAGCGCGCTTTTGGAACAAAAGTCAAGAAGCTTTTGGCCATTGGAGAGGCGGCTGGCAAGATCTTGAGCGAGATGGGAGCAGACTATGATGTGGAAGTGGTCAAGACCCTTCCCGAAGCTGTCGGAAGAGCTGCCGGTCTTGCCGGGAGAGGGGAGAATGTGTTACTCTCTCCGGGATGTGCTAGTTTTGATCAGTTTCGCGATTACAAGGACCGGGGAGAGAAATATAAACAATTGATCGTTACTTTAGAGGAGAGGAGTAGAAACTCATGAACCGTCGAGATCTCATTATCATCTCGGCATTGATTAATGCCGGACTTCTGATCATTCTCTTTGCCACTGCTTTAAAAACAGACTCCGATGTGCCGGCGGCGGCCCTTCCTCAAGAGCCGATGGCTCTGGCAGCTCCGGAAGTCAAGCCCTTACCGGAGCAAGAGAGTCCGAAAGTGGCTGCAGGAGATGAAGTAGACCGGGTTCTGAAAGAGTTTGCCGCCCGCACGCTCGCCCAGCAGGGCGCCTCTTCTCCAAATGCCCCTGCTCAAACGCCTCCTGCCGACTCTTCTTCCGTAGTCTCTCCCTTCACTCCGATTGCCGTGACCCAGGCCCCAAGTGAAAATTTGGACGGACTTCCCTCGCCTCACGAGGAGTTTTCCTCTTCCTATTCTCCGCCTGTGTCGCCTCCCGGCCCTCTTGCCTCGCGCGCCTCTCTTGATGGTAAAAAAATCCGTGTCAAAAAGGGAGATTATCTGGATAAGATCGCCCGTTTGCATGGTTGCAGCGTCGGGGACATTATGCGTCTTAACCACCTGACGACAACTCAATTGAAGATCGGTCAGCTCTTGATGCTTCCGGAAAAAAAGAAAAGCGTCTCGGCACAACATCCTCAAAGCGTCCCTGCCAAGGCCCATTATTATGTTGTCAAACAAGGGGATAATCCTGCAAAAATCGCCAAGAAACATCATCTTAATCTGAACGAACTCTTGCGGTTAAACAATCTTAATGAAGAGTCAGCGAGACAACTCAAGCCCGGCGATCAATTGCGGATCCGTTAGTATACACAAGTTGACTCAAGAAGCGGTTTTGGGCCAGCGCGAAAGCTCCCGCGGTTGGCCTATCGTAAGTGGGTCAATATTAAACTAATATGGACCCACTTACGATAGGCCAACCCCGGGGCTTTGGCGCGGCCCAAAACCGATTCTTGAGTCAACTTGTGTATAAAAGATCAGCTCCTGTATCCGGTTCTTCTTTTCCGTCGGCTCCTGTGTGCAATCATGCATTATTTCTTATTTTGATTACGGCGCTCATTTTTGCATTAGGTCTTTTGATGGTCTTCGATACGACGGCGGCCGAAGTGCTGGATCGTGCGATGGATATCTCTACTCATCATGCACTCATCAAACAGCTGAGTTATGCATTCATTGGAGGGATTTTTGCTGCAGGGGTCTGGTTTTTAGGTTACGAAAATGTTTTGAAGCTGAGCCCCTTTTTGCTCATCTTCGGAGTGATTCTTTTGATATTGGTCTTTATCCCCCCTTTTGGGCAGCAGATCAATGGAGCTTACCGCTGGATTTCAGCAGGCCGTTACACCATTCAGCCCTCGGAGTTTGTCAAACTCTTCATTCCCATTTACTTTATCCACGCTCTAACCTCTCGCCGCTCTCCGCTTTTTTTAAGAGACTTTCTTAAGCTGCTGGGCATCTTATTTGTTCCCATCGCACTCATTTTGATCGAGCCGGATAATGGAACAGTTGTCATCATCCTCATGACGCTCATTGCTCTTTGCTTTCTCACAAAGATCCGGTGGATCTATTGGGCGCTCCCTCTTCTTGTCATGGCTTTTTTAGGAGGCGTTGTGGCCGTGCAGCGACATCACGTCCCCGAACGGATCAAAATCTATCTGCATCCAGAACTTGATCTTCGAGGCAAAGGGCACCAGCCCCATCAGGCCCGCATCGCGGCAGGATCGGGCAAACTCTTCGGAAAAGGGGTTGCCGGCAGCATGCAGAAGCTAAACTACCTCCCCGAAGCCCGCAGCGATTACATTGCCGCTATCTTTGCCGAAGAGTATGGATTTTTGGGAATTCTCGTCCTTGTCCTTCTGTACATGACGATGGGTTACTTAGGATTCTCTCTTGCTTCCCGGGCCATGGACTTGAGGGCTTTTTATCTCATTTCCATTTTAACGTTCATCATCTGCTTTCAGGCTTTTTTGAATTTGGGAGTGGTTAGCGGGCTTCTTCCAAGCAAGGGAACAAATCTTCCCTTTTTTAGCCAGGGAGGCTCTTCTCTTCTTTCCAATTTTGCCGCAATCAGTATGATATTGAGTGCAGCAAAAAGGAAATATTGTGGAGACGATTCTCATCGCTGCCGGAGGGACAGGAGGGCACCTCTTTCCCGCTCAAGCCTTAGCTGAGGAGCTTTCTGAAAAAGGGTTTAAGATTCTCTTTGCAGGATCCGGCCTGCAGGGGAATCGTTTTTTCAATTCTCAGAGTTTTCCCTATCGAGACATCCCCAGTATTTCACCCTTTACAGGATGGCGCTCCCTCTTAAAAGCGCCGTGGATTTGGGGAAGAGGGATACGGAATAGTTTAAAGATGTTAGAGGAGCATTCTCCTTCTTTGGTGATTGGGTTTGGAAGTTACCACACCTTCCCGATCTTAGCAGCTGCTTCATGGAAGAAGATCCCCTTCGTTCTTTTTGAGCCGGATTCCCATCCGGGAAGAGTGAACCGTCTCTTTTCAAAAAGAGCCCGCTTTACGGCGGTGCAATTTGATGAAATGGACGCGGGTCTAAAGGGAAACATGTATTGCGTTGAGCCCTTAGTGCGCCGGATGATGAGAGTCGATCGCCAAAAGGCTTGCAACTACTTTTCTCTCGACGTGAAGAAAAAGACCCTTCTTGTTTTTGGAGGATCGCAAGGGGCCCTTTCCCTGAATCGCTATCTTAAAAATCTGACTCCGCGGTTAAAACAGTGCAAAAATGAGTGGCAGCTTCTCCATTTTACCGGTCTTAAGGAGAATTGGCAGGAAATAGAGCAGGGGTACCGCTCTCATCAGATGACGGCGTGCGTCAAGCCTTTTGAGCAGCGCATGGAATACGCCTGGAGTCTTGCCGATCTTCTCCTCTCCCGCTCCGGAGCGGCTACAATTGCCGAACAGCTCTTTTTTGGTGTGCCTGCCATTTTTATCCCCTTTCCCCATGCCACAGCGGATCATCAGGCGAAGAATGCCGAACTCATGGTAAAAAAAGAGGCGGCTTTCACCGTTAGAGAGGAAAAGGGGTGCGAAAGTGCGCTTTTATCTCTCTTGGAAGACCTCATGAACAATTCCCTGGCTCTGGAGCAAATGAAACAGGCTCTTTTGTTGCTCAAAGAAGAGAGAGGCCGCATGAGAATGAGTGAGTTGATCTTGCGGGAAGTGGGTGTCCAGGCAGGGAGAGACGATGATTGAACAAGCCTATCATCTGATTGGAATTGGGGGGATCGGAATGAGCGCCCTCGCCTTCATTTTGGCTGAGCGAAAAGAGCGCGTGACGGGAAGCGACATAAAAGAGAGTTCTACCACTCTTCTCTTAAGGCAAAAGGGGATCAAACTCTTTTTGGGTCACTCTGAAAAGAATCTTCCTGAGGGCAAAGCGATCATTGTCTACAGTTCGGCGGTCTTGCCTGACAATCCGGAATATCGCGCAGCGCTCCTCCTTGGACTTCCCCTGATTCACAGATCGGAGCTTCTCAGGAGGCTCATGGAAGGAAAAGAGCCTCTTCTCGTGACGGGAACCCATGGAAAAACCACTACAACAGCCCTTTTGGCCCATGTTCTTACAGTTGCCGGTCTCAACCCCTCTTACGCCATAGGAGGGATGGTTCCCTCGTTGCAGGGAAATGGAAAAGAGGGGAAGGGGAGCTATTTTGTTGCCGAAGCGGACGAGAGCGACGGCTCCTTTCTGAAGCTGAACCCCTATGGGGCGATTGTGACAAATCTTGAAGAAGACCACATGGATTATTGGAAGAGTGAAAAGAAATTGATTGAGGGTTTTAAAAAGTTCATCGAGAAGGTCCGGTCCGGGGATCTCCTCTTATGGGGGCACGATGACCGCCGTCTCTTTTCGTTGCATCCGGGAGGAGCCTCGTTCGGTTTTTCCAAAGGAGCCTCTCTCTCTGTTCTGAACTTTCAGCAAGCAGGGTGGAAACTCCTCTTTGATTTCACTTTTGAGAAAAGAGAGTTTAACGAAGTTGCCCTTCCCTTGATTGGCGCACACAATGTGTTGAATGCAGCCGCGGTCTTTGGCCTCTGTTTACGGCTGCATCTTTCCGAAGAGAAGATCCGGGAGGCCTTTTTGAGTTTTCAGGGAGTGGCTCGCCGAGCGGAAAAAAAGGGAGAGTTCAGGGGTTCTTTCATTTATGACGACTATGCGCACCATCCCACAGAAATTTATGCGACGTTGCGCGCAGTTAAATCAACGCTGCCTCAAGGGCGCCTGATTGCCGCTTTTCAACCTCACCGCTACACGCGATCGCTCTCCTGCCTCCATCAATTTCCGGAGGCCTTCTATCCTGCGGATTGTGTGATCTTAACAGATATCTATGCGGCGGGAGAAGCCCCCATTGAAGGGATCTCGAGCGAGCAATTCTACCGCACCTTAAAGGAGAACTGTCCGCAAAGAGTCGAGTATGTCCCGCGTCTTAGACTGAGCGCTTTTCTCTCAGATTTTCTTGAGGAGGGCGATCTTTTAATTACTCTCGGCGCCGGCGACATCACTGCAGTGGGTCCAGAGCTCATTCAACTCGAGGAGCGATGCAGATGAGAGGAAAAAGTCAGAGGATTCCTCCTCTTAAAGCACTTTATTATCTTGCAACTTCCGTCCTTTTGGTGACGGGGAGCGCTGCGCTGATTCTCTTTATTTTTTTGCAGCGGCAGCATCAGAAAAAAAGAGATCCCCGCCTGTTCCTCACGACGATGATCCAGACCGGTCCTCAAAAAAACGCCCTTCCCTCGGAATATCTTGCCGAGTTGATGGGAATGTCACGCGATCAACCTCCCCATCTCTTAAGCTTTAATGTAAAAAAAAAAGAGGCCGCTCTGCTTCTCTCTCCTCTAATTAAAACGGCCAAAGTGACTCTGATCACACCCCAGACCGTCTATGTGGATTATTCTGTCAGAAAGCCTCTTGCGTGGCTCTACGAATATGAGAATACAGCCCTTGACGAAGAAGGATACATCTTCCCTGTCCGTCCCTTCTTTTCTCCCAAGCAGCTTCCCGAACTCTATCTGGGTCTTCCCCCCTTTGGCAACACTGCCAATCCCCAGGAGTTGAGCGGGGGACGATGGAATCTGCCCCTTCAGGGCAAGGAAGTGAAGCTGGGACTAAAACTTCTTCAGCTTACTTGCCATCTTCCGCTTCGGCGCATCGATCTCTCCAATGCCTATTCTCCCAGCCTGGGAAGCCGCGAAATTGTCTTGTATCTCGAAGATGAGTTTTTGCATCGAACGGAAGAGAAGGAGCATCTTGTCATTGTGCCGCGCTTGATCCGGTTGAGCACGAAAAATTTTTCCAAAGAACTGAGTAATTTTCTGGAACTGAGAAAAGAACTTTTGGAAAAAGAAAAACAAGGATTGAACCTCTCTTTAGACACTCCTTTCATCTACACAGCTTGTCTACAGGTGATTGATTTGAGAATCGATGGGCTGGGGTTTATGAAAACAGTCAGTAACAAACAAGACTCGCTGGGACAATAGAATGGCAAGAATCATTCAGGTTCAATGGACCTGTGCTACACTTGAGGAAGCAAAACAGATCGCTCAGTTGTTGCTTGCACAGCGCCTGGTTGCCTGCGTCAACATCATTCCCAAGATCGAATCCCATTTTTTGTGGGAAGGAGAGTATTGCCGGGAAGAGGAGGTTAAAGTCTTGTTGAAAACGACCTTAGACAAGTATGAACTCTTGAGAGAGATCATTGAAGAGAGATCCTCTTATGCGCTTCCTGAAATCACTTACCTTCTCGTTGATGGGGGAAACAGCGCCTATTTAAAATGGGTTGAAGAGAGCGTGCATCAAGTATTGGATTAAAAATTTCGCTTCCCGTACTCTAAAAATTCCGGGAAAGCGAAAAAAGGTGGGGATATGACTTTAAATGTCAAAGTTGAAGAAAAAGCAGAAAAAACCATCCTTCATTTAGAGGGGAGACTGGATGCCATTTCCGCTCCTACTCTGGATCAGAAGTTGATGGATCTCATGCGGCAAAAGAGAAAGAAAATCCTGCTCGATTTTTCTCAGGTCGATTATTTGAGCAGTGCAGGGATGCGCCTCTTGCTCTCTTTTACCAAACAGCTCAAACATCAAGAAGGCCGACTCACCTCCTATGCGATGAATGAGGAGGTGCTGGAGATTATCCGGATGGCGGGCTTTGATAGAATTCTCAATATCTTTTCCAATGAAGAAGATGCATTCAAGTCTAGCTCTGACTGAGACAAGAATCCTTTTGCCGGAGGAGGCATGAATTCTGAGGCGACGCTTAAAGAGGAGCAATTTCGAGAAGCTTTTGCTTCCTTTACGCTTCCGGCAAAGGAGAGAATTTCTGAAAAGACCCGGCGGAAGAAAGTCATAGTGATCGCGGGTCCCACAGCCGTTGGGAAGACCGAAATCTCATTCCAAATTGCCCTTGCGGTTGGGGGTGAGATTATCTCTGCGGATTCCATGCAAGTTTACCGTGGAATGGACATAGGAACGGCCAAGCCTTCTTTTGAGATGCGTCAAAAGGTCATCCACCATCTGATTGATTCGAGAGATCTGGATGAAAATTATAATGTGGTCGATTTTTACCAGGAAGCTACCCAAGCGCTCAAGGAAATCTTTGCAAAAGATCACGTTCCGATGGTGGTGGGAGGGACAGGTTTTTACATCAGCGCGCTCCTTCACGGCCCGCCATCCGGCCCGCCCTCAGTCAAGGAGGTCAGGAGGCAACTGCAACAGGAGATGGAGAGCAAAGGAGCTTTTGAGCTGCATCAAAAGCTCAAGCAGCTCGATCCCGAATATGCGAGGACCATTACCCCCACGGACCGCCATAAGATCATTCGCGCTCTAGAAATTATTACCATTACCAATCAGCGCGTCTCCAATTTTCTGCCGGCTTTTCATCATGAAGATTTTGTTGCCTGCGATTTTCGCTGCTGGTTTCTCTATCTTCCCAATGAGCTCCTCTATGAGCGGATTGACAAACGGTGCGATGAAATGATTGAAAGAGGCCTCATCGAAGAAGTCAATCTCTTGGCTCAAGAGGGGCTTGCCGACAATCATACGGCTTCTCAAGCCATTGGCTATAAACAATGCCTGGAGTATTTGAAGACAGATCAAACCGAAGCCGACCGCAAAGCTTTTTATCAGAACTTCAGACAAGCCTCGAGGCGCTATGCCAAGCGCCAGTACACCTGGTTTCGCAAACAGCCCCTCTTTCGCTGGCTCAATCTCTCCACTCTCTCGAAAGAGACAGTGATCGAAATCATCATCCAGGACTTGGAACAGAGTTTTTACTAACCGCTTTTGCCATTTCTTTTAAAAGGCTTCTCATGTAAGCTCTTCTTTGCCTCGTGGGAATTTTATATCCATGGAAGAGAAGAACATAGAACAGGAGCAGCATCACGATCCCATAGAGGATCTGGTTAAGGAGCTTGAAAAGATCGGCAGCCCGGAAGAGAAGATAGCTCATCTTTTCCAATGGATGCAAACGGCTCTTTCTCATCATCCTTCACCGCAATTTGGATTATTTTGGAAAGGACGGCTGCTCTGTCTCTCGCTGTTTAAAGAACCTCTCCCTCAAACGGTGCGTTCTCATCTTTGGGCGCAATACTCCCAGCTCATGCAAGAGGCGAAAGGGCTCAAGGAGATCTCAGACGAAGCTTCATCGTTTGCAGTCGAACAGATTGATCTTGCCATTACGGCTCTTGAAGAGAGCTGTCGTGATGAAGGGGCCCTGCTCGAAAAGACGCCTCGGATCGACTTTCCTTCTTTTTCTGCCAAAGAGATGGCGCAAAGCAGAGTTTTCTATGAAGAGATTCAGAGGGAACTGACTCTTTTTCATACTTTTGCTGCTCGGATTCACTCTCTGCGCAAAGAGATCATTCAGACGGGGATGCGCCTGAAGTTTAAAAACCGGTTTTTTGCGCGCCTTTCTCAATGCGGAGATCTCATCTTTCCGAAACGGCGCGAATTGATGAAGAGACTTTCAGAGAGATTTGTTCAGGAAGTCAAGGAGTTTGTCCAACTCTATTGTAGAGACGAGAAGAATAGAATTTCTTCCTATCTATTGAGAGAAGAGATCAAAGCTTTTCAGGAGCTTGCGAAGACTCTGTCTTTGAATACAAGAGCCTTTGTAGAGACGAGGATCGAGCTGAGCCGAGTATGGGACGAGCTGAAAGAGCAAGACAGAGAGAGGAAGAAAGAGAGGGACCAAAGAGAAGATGTGAGAGGGCAAAATGCCGCTTCCATCAGAGAGAAGGTGAAACTCTTTTCTGAAAAATGCGCTTCTTTGGATGCCAAGAACAATGAGATGGAAAAAGAGGCTGAAGCTCTTCTTTCCTCTATGAGAGAGGTCGAGCTCTCCAGACGAGACGTTCTTTTATTAAAGGAGGAGATCAAGACGGCAAGACAGCCTCTTTTCGAACGGGAAAGGAGGATTCAGGAAGGGGTGAAAGAGCAGAAAAGAGATCGGGAAGAAAAAGCCAGGGAGCGTGTGGAACGCTTTACTCAAGAGCTGAAGGGACTCTGCCTCAACGGCTCCTCTCTTCCTCAAGAGGAGCTCCAAAGAGAACACAAGAGGCTCAAAGCGGAGGCTTTTGCACTGGATCTCTTTGAGGCGGACCGCCTGCGCGCAGAGGCGTTACTGGACAGTCTTGAAGAGATCCTCTTTAGGAAGCGGGAAGAAGAGACGATGGTGCAGAAAAACGAACCCGATTTTTTAGATCGTCTTTACGCCCTCTATGATGAGAGGGAGGAGGCTCGTAAAAAGAGCAAAGATAAATTGGAAGAGTACCGCAAAGCGGTAGGAGGCTCAGGCTTTGATTTTGAAAAGGCGCTTCTTTATAACGAACTTTTAGAAGAAGAAAAGAAGAGGCTGGAGAACATTGAGGAAGCGCTTGAAAAGATAGAAAGCCGTATCACAAAGCTGGAAGAATGATCTCTCGGCAATTTTTAAGCGCCTTTGATCTCGACCGGACGCTGATGCGCGGAAATAGCAGTTTGCAGCTTTGCCTCTATCTCACTTCCCGAAAAAAGCTCTCAAAGAA
>MGME01000034.1 GCA_001796315.1 Chlamydiae bacterium RIFCSPLOWO2_12_FULL_49_12 | reverse complement strand
TGCCCTGATCTCCCTAGCTGCAGGCAGTCTAACTTTAGGAATTGCGCCCTTAATAATCGGCATCCTCGGAACAAGCATCTTAACCGATGTCTTCCGTATCGGAGACAAAATCAGCAATCCCAAATGGACAGGAAAACTGAGTGAAAGCTTTTCCTCCTTCGAGAGCAAGGTCTTGGCAGCTTCAAAAGACAACTGGATCCTGAGACCCTGGATCCTTTCAAAAATCATTTAGCAACTTGTTCTCTTACGAAGTGTGCGAAAGAGGGGACTCGAACCCCTACAGGATTTCTCCCACTACCACCTCAAAGTAGCGCGTCTACCAGTTCCGCCACTTTCGCAATCATGAAAATAGTTCATGACTATAACTGCTGGGGCCTTATCCAAGCAAGAAAAAGAGGAGGAGGAGAAGATGACAAAATCTCTCTTCTCATCTATAAAGACCCTAAACTCGACTGTGTGCAATTTGCGAGGTCGAGTTAAAAATATCTTATTTATATGCGTTGCACCAGCTACAGTACCGCAGCTAGATACAACATCAGCCGGCTCTTGCAGTCGTTGAAAACGAGCGTCAAAGCGCAAAGCTTTCGCGATACTGTCTACGCTCAATACAAAGAGGAGAAGCAAGCTCCTAAAGAGGCCTTTTACTTCCCTTACGGAGCTGCTGTCTTTTGGGGGTTTTCCGAAGAAGAGGAAAAAAATCTCGTCGCCTCTCTTAAAGAGTATGAAGTCGAATCTCTTCCCAAATTAGAATTCGACGAGTTCACCTTCACCTATGGCAGGAATATGGCCATCGCAGAGGATGAGATCATCCTGCAGAACAAAAATCCGCTCACCAAGCTTGCCGTCTCCCATGGGCTTGCACAATCCGTCAAACTCAGCATTTTTGAAGAGACGGTTCAAAAAACAATTGACCATACGCAGATCCTCCCACAAAATCTCGCCCGTCGAGGAAAGATCTTTCTTTCACGCAAAGAGATCTCTCAAAAGATGGGAGAGCTCTTTATGGAACGCAATTTCATTAACCTTCATGCAGATATCTTGGACATCCCCGAATTCTTCTGGGACCATCCCGATTTGGAACCCTTCTATCGTCGCACCGCTCACTACCTGGACGTCTCCAAACGCGCCGACCTCCTCAATAAACGCCTCACCGTCATCCACGAACTCTTCGAAATCTTAAGCTCGGAGCTCAACCATCAGCACTCCTCGCGTCTGGAATGGACAATTATCGTGCTCATCGTCATCGAGGTCTTCATCGCCCTTCTCCGCGACCTCTTTCATGTCATCTAAGAGGAGAGTGCGTCTTTTGCGAAAGAACGGAAAAAGACTCCGCCAGGCGGCGTCCTAAAGCAGGACTGTAGTAGCCCGCCCTCCCGTAGACCAAGCCTGTTTCGAAATCGGTGCGCCCCATGCAAAAACCCCAGGGCGCTCGTAGAGTTGAGAGGGAAAAGCGGTATTCTTCCCCGCTTGGACTAAAAAGGGAGCCCGTCACAGGCGCTTTAGTCTCAAGCGAGATAAGGGAAATGAGATTGCCGCACAGGTCCTGGATAGGAGCATAGGGGATATTTTCCAGTTCGACCGCTAGGGCAGAGGGGAATGAAGAATGAGAAGAGGGCGCAAAAAGGCACAGATCCCTGATGGCACCTTCTGCATTGCAGGAGCCGATCTCTGTGAGATCGTCATAAAAAAAGGCTTGGCAGGAAAAGAGCTCCCATCTCTTTTCCTTCCAGGCAAAGCATCTCTTGCTCAGACGACGGCTCAGAGCGTCGTATGTGAAGACAAGTCTGAAGTTCTCCGGATGCGTCGCTTCGATCAGTCTGTTTAGAGCATCATAAGAAAGAGAAAGAGCATCCAGCCGAATGACCTTTCCGCAAGGATCGCAAGAGTAGCGCTCATTGGCCTCTTTGTGTGGAAATTGACGTGAGAGAAGATCCTCGTTGTCGCAGGTCATCGATTCGCAAAAAGGGGTGGTCAAAGAAGATCGGACGGGGTTGCTCATGCTGTCATAGACAACTCTTTGTATCAAAAAAGAGCCCAGGCGTTGGGATAGGATCCTTCCACATAGATCATAGTTGTAAATCGCCTCTCCGAGAGTGCCGATGAGCTGCTCGGAGAGCAGGTTTCCCGAAAGATCGAAGGCTGTAAAGGAATGCGTGTAGAGCGGCTGAGACTCTTTTCCGTAGCGCGTCACCTTGCTCAGATGGAGCGGATCGGCGTAGTGATAAGAGATGCTGGAGTGATCGGGTAAAACAAGCTTCGTGCGATGACCGAAGGAGTCGTAGCAATTTTTCACGGTAGTTCCATTCGGAAGGCTCTCTTCGATAAGGTTTCCCATCAGATCATAGCTCCGAACAACGCACTGCTCCGTTAAAAGATCGCATGCCAAAAGAAGCCTTCCCAGCCGGTCATAGAGAAAGGTATAGCAGATCGTGCCATCGGAAGAGGCGAGATGGGTGAGTTGATCTAAGGCATTGTAAGTATAGGTGAGAACAACTCCATCCGGCTTGAAGAGTTGATGCAAGCGCCCCTTGGGAGTGTAAAAATAGCGGACGGCCTTTTGTTCCGGCGTGCGAGGAGATTCGACAACGGCCGCCAAGCGCCCCAAAACGTCCCAGGTGAATGTTCTCTCTTGAGTCCGGCTCCCTTGCGGCGTGTAAAGCGTAGTGCGCTGGCAAGAGAGCCTCTCCTTTCCCTGATAGAAAAACTCTTCAACCGAAAGAAGCGTTCCTTGAGCATCGACTTTTTGCAATGAGGCGAGACGTCCGAGCGCATCGCCTCTTTTGATTATTTTACACCCCGAGGGATCGGTGATGGTCTCTTGCAGGACCTTTTGCCCCGATGCGTTGTAATAAGATTCCTCGTACGTGATGCGCGTCAAGCCCCCTTCGGGATCAATCTTTTCAGTTAAACGCCCCAAGCTGTCATAGAAGAAACGCTCCGTGGCAGCTCTTCCATCAATGAAACGAGTGATAGCGTTTCGGTTGCCCGAAGCGTCGTAGGCATAACAAGTCTTGTTTAAAACTCTTCCCTTTCCCTCTTCGGTTCTCTCTTCCATGAGACGATCCAGCAGGTCATATTGTTTGAAGACAACAAGAGTATGCTCGCCGGCGCTTGTCCGAACAGAAGTCATCCTCCCCAGCTCATCGTAGGAAAACTCCACCCGTCTCTTCCCCTCTTCTTCTGCACTTTTTCTTCCGGCGCCATCATATTCATAGGTTATAACCCCGCCTTCAGCATCGGTTTTGGAAAGGAGATGAAAAGCGTTGTAATGAAAGAGCTCCTCGGAGAGCTTTTCTCCGGAGGAAGCGTAGAGCTCCTTTACCGTTATGCGCTCCTGTTCATCGTTGATATAGAGAAGATATGAACCGTCTTGGAAAACCTTTTTTTTCAAATTCCCTCTTTTGTCATAGATGCATCTCCCTTCCGTTCCATCATCCTCGCGCCTCTTCATAAGGACCTCAGGTTCCCCCGAGGGGGAGAAAACAGGTGATAACCGGCTTTCCGCCTGATCGCCGAAGCA
The DNA here is from genome assembly GCA_001796315.1 of Chlamydiae bacterium RIFCSPLOWO2_12_FULL_49_12. Taxonomy (GTDB): domain Bacteria; phylum Chlamydiota; class Chlamydiia; order Chlamydiales; family Rhabdochlamydiaceae; genus 2-02-FULL-49-12. Next base: position 11,437 of record MGME01000034.1, on the reverse strand, counting down.
GTCGCGCACTAAGGAGAACTCATTGCCAAAGGAATCGCTCGTCCCCGTTTTATTGTGCAAGAAATCATAAAAGTGCAGCGTCTCATGCAAGAGGCCGTCATCTCCGCTCTTTTCCTCACGCACCAGGCGATTGGAGGAGTCATAGATTCTTTTCGTCGTTAGGCGTCCGCTAAAGTCTTTTTCTTTGATGAGATTGCCAAAAATATCCCATTCATAACACGCCTCCTGCCCAAGAGCGTTCGTCTCTTTTGTCAACCGCCCCCAACTGTCATACTCTTTATGCAGAGTGTAGCGCCGGATTCCGTTCGCATCATAGACCTCTTCGCAACCCACCTTCCCCCGGTCGGAGTAGGTAAGGCGCCTTTTTTGAAGCATGACCTCTTCTTTTGTCTTCAGGTCGAGATAGCTCTCAGTGATCGTTTCAGGAAGATGAAGGAAAGGCTGCTCTTGTCTAGGAGTGAAAGTGCGAACGGTGCGCTGCGTCACCCCTAACAACTCCTCTTTATCCAAAGAACGCCCGTCGTCGACGATCTCCCGGATAAGGATGTGATCCGCATCATACTCATAAAAATGGCGGATTTTGATCGTGTTTTGAAAAGAAAAAAACTTTGCGAGCAAACGATCTGTTCCCGGAAGATAGAGATAAGAAAAAGAGCGCCCTTCTTCATCCCTCTCTTCTTTCAAGAAAGAGGTGCTTTCTTCAAAACTAAAGAGAGTGGAAAAGGTTTCGAAAACAAAGCCCTCTTTTTCTCCTGAGAGCCTTCCACTGACTCTCTCTTCAATCCTATTTCCCCTCTCATCATAAAAAAATTGCCACGAGAAGATCTCTCTGCCTTCATTGTCACTTAGGATCTTGCCCAAAAGAGGCAAGCTCGAATGTGTACAATTTGCGACAGCCGAATTTCGAGAAGGCAGCTGCAAGGCCGGAAGTAATTTTGAAGGAAGGGTTAAATTTACCCTTCCTGACAAATTCATTCCGATTTGGCAGCCGCACTTTCGAAAGGCGGCCTCGCAAAGTCTCTTAAGTCGAGGCGAGCTCTCTTCTTCCTTTCCAAAGATAAATTTCTCAGTATAACAGAGCCTCTGCACTCCTTCTCTATTCTGATAATATTCGACACTCTGAAGGAGCCGGCGGGGAGTGTAGAAATACTTAGTCAAGTTTCCATAGGCATCGCGCACTTCGGTGATTGCACCGTTCTCATTGCTCTCATAGGAAAAACGCTTCGTGGCAATCCATGAGCCGTCATTCCCCACAGGTTCTTGCAGAGCTATGACGCGATGATAGAAAGGATTTTTTTTGAGTTCTCTTTTTTCATAAGCAAGGTAGCGCTTATGATCATATGCCACCCTCCTCCCTCTTCCTCCTGTGAGGTCATAGGAGCTTAAGAGCGGGCTTCTCTTTTCTTGCAGAGGATCGTAAAAGATCTTCTCTTTTACGCTCTCTTTAGCTCCTATCTCACTTAAAAGAAAATCACCCTCTCTTGTCTTCTCAGATCGGTATGCCAACACTCTATTATCGCTTGTTTCAACGTCAAAAGAGCCTTCCTCTCCATCGAGATAGTGAAAGAGGGCAACAGCATAGATTTTGCCAGGATCGGGAGCCGTCGTATAGAGGCGCACAAGACGATCGGCCTCATCATATTCACAGAAGAGGCGATTGCCGTTTAAGAGCCTCTTTTCTTTAAGATGGGGATCGCTCTGCGGTCGCTTCAAGGGAGGAAAAAAGCTCCATCCTCCACTCTGCCCGCTCCGATAGCAGCGTTTTAAAAAAAGAGGTTCCGCCCCGACAATTTCAATATCGGTCTTGGAAAGACAATACTCTCCCGATAGGGGATCGACGCTCTCGAAGGCAAGCGGGAAGAGACTATCCTTTCGAAAAGAGCTGGAACAAGGATCTTCAGCACCGTCGGAAGAGAGGGGGGTGAAAAGAGCCGTCATAGAGAAAAAGAGAATCGAAAAAGCGCTCACCGTCACCTCTGAGTTTTAGATTTTTGAAGTTGTTTTGGTATAAATCTCGACTTTGTACATTTTTTGACAGCCGCTCTCCCGAAAGACGGCGTCAAAAAATGTACAAGTCGAGATAAATGTCAAGGATGGTATGCTTGCTACTGCCATGATGCGCTCTTTTCTTCTCTTTTTGATGAAGCTCTATCAATGGATTGTCAGTCCTCTTCTCGGAAACCGTTGCCGCTTCTATCCAAGCTGTTCCGAGTACGGCATCGAAGCCGTACAAAAACATGGCCCAGCTAAAGGCCTATGGCTCACCTCGAAACGCCTCCTCAAGTGTGGCCCATGGCATAGAGGCGGAGTAGATGAAGTCCCTTAGCCGATCAAGAGCGCGGAGGCGTGAGCTTAAGAATCATGTTGGGACGGAGGCGATCGCTCTCGAGATGGTTGCTTTCCTTGAGGGCATCGACGGTAGTGCGGCACTTGCGGGCGATCTTCCAAAGCGAGTCGCCCTCCTGAACCGTGTAGGTGTCGTCCGCCTTGAGAATTTCTTCCGGCTGCTCCGAGGAAGGAAGAGCTTTGCCGAGCGTGGAAGAGGCCCTCTTCCAGACGCTATCCGACCTTGGACTTATGAGGATCTGTTTGGCAAAGGCTTCAAGAAAAGAGGTCTGCGCAGGGTAGAGGTCGAAGAGAAGAAGAATCTGCTCATCGGAGAGTCTCTTAGAGGCAAAGTCAGCATCCGCTTCAATGAAGATGCGCGCAGCTAAAGGGGAGCGCTCTTTCAGATATTCCAGGATAAGGGTGCGGCGGCGCTGCGGGGTCAGATCGGGAAGGAGGCGCTGCTGGGAGTAAAAGTTCTGAAGGATCTCCCAGTCTCCCTGCGTGATCATTTGAACCAAAGGGCCGAGGGCAATCTGCATCCCCGACTCCTTAAAGAGTGTGATGAGCAATTGCAACTCCGCAGAATGGGAAAAGGCTTCGATCAGCGTAGGATCGGGAAAGGGTTGGCTGCGCTTGATGAGCTGGAAAAGACCAAATGGAGTAAAGGGCCACTTTTCTGTCTGCAGAAAGTGGAGAAGCGCCTGATAGTGACACTCTTCCAGACCGGGGAAGAGATCAAAGGGAATCTTTTCCTCTCTTTGGGGATGTGCGATCAAAATCCTCCTCTTTTGAAGAGAGAGGTTGCCCAGAGCTCGTTCCAGATGCAGGTGATAAAAGGTGACAAGCGCTCCTAAAGCCAGATCTCTTTTGGCATACCCTTCTTCCACAAGTTCATCATCGGTTAAGAGAGTGAGGAGCTGGAAGTAGGAAGCTTGCATGTACTGCTCGAGCAGCTGGTGGTTGGTCAAAGGCCGCGCGGTCTCGCGCATGGCGGGAGACGGAGGAGCGGGAAGATCGCTTCCTCTCGAAGCAACAAGGAGAAGGGCAACAAAGAGTCCTATGTTGAGCGCCAGGCTTAAAATGAGCGATTGCAAGAGCCATCGCGGAGGATTGGGAGCCATAAAAACCTTTGGAGCGAACCTTGCCTCTATGCTATAAAGTCGAGTAAATATGTATAACATACCGGATTTTGTTTTTTATGAAAGTCCCCCTTTCAGCCTTAAAAGAACTTTTACCCTTAACTCTCTCCGAAAATAAGGTAGCGGAAGTTTTGACACTTGCCGGCCTGGAAGTGGAAGGAATCGAACACGCTTTTAAAGAGACGGTCTTTGACATCAGTTTAACTCCCAATCTGGGACATTGCATGAGCTTCTTGGGCATTGCTCGGGAATTGGGAGCCCTGCTCGATCTTCCCGTCAAATTTCCGAAGCTCCCCCTCCAAGAAGAGGGCCGCCCGATCGAGGAGCTGATCGACGTCGAGGTTTACGATAACGAGAACTGTCCCCTCTACACCTGTCGCATCCTCGAGGGCATTACTGTTGGACCCTCCCCTTCCTCTCTTGCCGAGCTTTGTGAAAAGTGCGGCCTTCGTTCCGTCAATAATGTGGTCGATGTGACGAACTTTGTCATGCTCCTTCTGGGCCAGCCGCTTCACGCCTTTGATCTGGACAAGATCGACAAAAAGAAAATCCTCGTCTCTTCGAAAACACCTTACCGTCAGCTCTTCACGCTCGACGGAAAAGAACGAGATCTTCCCGAAGAGGCCCTGTTGATCTGCGATTCCCGCCAGCCCTTAGCCATCGCAGGAATCATGGGCGGCGAAAAGAGTTCTGTCTCTTCGGCAACGACGCGCATCCTCATCGAATCTGCCGCCTTCCACCCCGCGGCAATCCGAAAGGTGAGCAAGTGGCTCTCTTTACGCACCGACTCCTCCATCCGCTTTGAAAAGGGGATCGATCCTCAAGCGGTCCCGCAGGCTTTAGATCTCGCCGCGGCCCATATTCAACAACTTGCAGGCGGAAAGATTGCACAGGGAAAGATCGTGCGCGCTTCTCGAGAATTTCTTCCTAAAGAGTTGAGCGTGCGCAAAGAGCGCATCAACTCCTTATTGGGAACAACACTCTCTTTAGGCGAGCTCCTCTCTTTATTCAAGAGGCTGAACTTCGATCTCCTCCAAGAAGAAGACGAAGTGATCCGCCTCCGCATCCCGACCTACCGCAACGACATTCGGGAAGAGATCGATCTGATTGAGGAGATCGCCCGCCTCTTCGGTTTTAATCACATTCCCTTAAGGGCGGAGCGCTACCTCACTTCCAGAATCCCTCACGACGCTGCCTACCTGCTCGAAAAAAACGCCCGCGACACGTTGCTGAAAGAGGGCCTGCAGGAGTGGATAACCTGCGATCTGATCAGCCCTTCCGTGACAGAACTGTTGCATGAGCACAAAGAGCGGCTCATCCCCGTCTTAAAACCCGCCTCAATGGATCAATCGATCCTTCGCCCCTCCCTTCTTCCCTCCCTGCTTCTTTGCGTCAAACACAACTTCGATCACCAAAACAGCGACCTCTACTCCTTTGAGATTGGGAGAGTGCATTTTAAAGAAAAGGAGGACTACAAAGAGGAATCCGCCGTTGGCATCGTCCTTGCAGGAAAATCCTCTCCCTACCATTTTGATCCCAAGCCGCGCGAGTTTGACTTCCTGGACCTGAAGGGGATTGTCGAAAATCTTCTGGAGGGCCTCTTATTCGATGACCCCTGCTTTAAAACCTCCCATCTTCCTTCCTTCCATCCCAAAAGACAAGCCTCTATCCATGTGGGAACCGAACGCGCAGGAGTTATAGGACAGCTCCATCCTGCGCTGCTGCAGCATATGGAGATCGAAAAGCCCGTATACTTTGCGGAACTCTCTCTTTTTGCCCTCTCTCTCTGCTTTAAGAAAAGAGTCTTTTTTTCAGGTCTTCCCCTCTTTCCTTCTTCCCAACGCGACTGGACGCTCACTGTCTCAGATAGAGTCACCATCCGGGAACTCACGCAAGCAATCCTCTCTGCCTCTTCCCCTCTTCTTGAAAGAATTACTCTTTTGGATCTTTACAAAAGTGATCAAATCGGGAAAGATAGGAAGAACGTTACTTTCCGTTTTATTTATCGAGATCCTGATAAAACCCTCTCGATGGATAGGGTCGAACAGGAACATGCAGCAATAACCGGAAAGGTAGCAGAACAATTTATCATTTAATCGATCGCGAGGTGTGGGATGAAAGCTAAGCAATGGTTGGTTCTTGGAACTTTAGGAATGTTAGCCTGTGGCTGTAACCAAAACAAAAAAGACGAACCGGTTGTATCAGAGCGGTATATCCACAAATATGGCTATGCACTTACAAAAGAGGATTGGGATAACGGCAACTATCCCGGACAGGTGATTACTACGCTCCGCAATGGGGTGACGATCACTTCAACCTACGAAAACGGCGTTCTGCATGGAGCCTCGACTCATACCTTTTCGAATAGTCATACCGTCCAGACCTATTTTCTCTACAATCAAGGGGAGAAGGTGAAAGAGATACAGTATGATCTCCAGGGCATGCCTCTTTGCGAAACGCTGCAAGTCTCTCCCACCCGCGTAACAAAGACTCTCTGGTATGCCGACGGTACGCCCTTGAGCATTGAAGAATACAGCCAGGATGAACTTCTGGACGGCCAATATTTTACAAAAAACAATGAGACCGAGTCTCGCGTAGAAAAGGGAAATGGAATCCGCATCTGCTACGATCGCGAAGGAATCCTGCTTTCCAAGGATGAGTTCAAGGGCGGCTACATGGTCAAGCGCGAGTCCTTCTATCCCAATAACATACCTGAAAGCATCGTGCATTTCAAAAGAGGCGGCCTGCATGGAGAACGAAAGACCTTTACTGCAAGCGGCGAGCCTCTGGCTACGGAAGATTGGATTGACGGCCAGCTCCATGGAAAATGCACTTACTTTAAAAACGGGACCAAAGATTACGAGATCTCTTATCTAAAAGGGAAAAAACAGGGATCCGAAATCCACTATCTCGATGGGACAGCTGTCTTAAAAGAGGTCATCTGGGAAAATGACAAGCAACACGGACCCTCGACTTATTTCATCGACGGCATCGCTCAAACCACGTGGTACTATGATGGAAAAGAGGTCAGCTACAAGGAATATCAGGACCAGATCAAACTCGATGAGATGGTCTCTCAGATCTCCACCGAATACCATTGGAACAACAATTAACTCGGGCCTTAAGGCCCCTAGAATTTTTGCGGTTTTGGGCCGAGTTTCGAACTTGGCCCAACCCGTCTTTTGAAAATACCCGGCCCTTAAGGGCCTCTTTTCCCAACGGGGGAGGGATTAACTTCTCTTTGGGAGAGAAGAGCTTTGATCTTTTGGAGCTTGCACCATCGTTTTGAGGTCGGAAATATCTTCCTCCTCTTCTTGCTTTTCACAAGAAGAGAACGTTAAAAAAAGAAAACCGATTAAAAGGGCTTTTTTCATCTCGTCCTCGAGGATTGTGCAGTTTTTCAAAAACGCTCGACTGTACATTTTTTTGGATGCATCCGACAAGTTGTGCAGTCGAGATAGGGTTCATCTTCTCATTTCATTGTATACCGACCGCGGGCGAAAAAAAATATTTTTTCCTTTTGTCTTGTCTATGAAAACTCACGCCATCCCTTCAAAACGCACTCTCAAGTCCTTGGGACTCAGTTTTTTATCTTTCTTCCCTAGCGTTTAAAGCGGAAGTTTCCAAAAATCAGGCACACCTCTTGCTTGTTATACAAATGAACTCAAAAGCTGGTTTTGGGCAACGAGAAAGCTCCCGCGATTTGATGGTGGGTGACCTGCGGTCGTCAAAGCCCGGAGCTTTGGCGCAGCTGAAAATCCAACTTTTGAGTTCAAATAAGCTTGGGGAGGTCTTCTATGACAAAAGAAGAGATGCTAAAAAGGATATCCGAATTGGAAACCATCAATGATCAGCTGCTGAGCGAAGTGCACCATCTGGACCGGATATTAAGACAAATTGGCTTTGAAGAGGGCCTAAAAACCCTTAAGGCAGCGGCACATGAGCTGATGGAAGATCAGGGAGATCCTCCAGAAGATTGATAAGATCCCGGGTCGTCAGCTCTTTGAGCTCCTCGTGTTGCTCCACAAGGTCTTGAACTATTCGAGCTTTAGCCGCCTTTTGCTCGTCTATCCTCTCTTCAATTGACGAGGAAGTAAGGTAGCGTTTTGCATGGAGCACTCCCTTCCTCCCCAGGCGGTGGGCGCGGTCAATTGCCTGATTTTCAACTGCGGCATTCCACCAGGGATCATAAAGAAAGACATAGTCGGCGGCCTGGAGATTCAAACCCACGCCTCCCGCCTTTAAGCTGCAGAGAAAAAAGAGTGTCCCGGGATCCTCCTGAAACCGTCTGACAGCCCCTTGCCGATCTTTCGTGCCGCCGTCTAGATAGGCGTAAGGAAAAGAGCGGACCCGCACCTCCTCTTCGATCAGACGGAGCATTTGAGTGAATTGACTGAAGATAAGGGCCTTCTGAGAGTTTTCCGCCACCTGCTGCATGTCTTCAAAAAGCTGATCGAACTTGGCGCATCCACCCTCCCAGGAAGGATCCATCAGTTTCGGATGGCAGCAGATCTGCCGCAGGCGCAGGATCACTTCCAAGATCTCCAGGCGGTGCTTGGCTGCCCCATCCCTTGCGATCTTTGAAAGCAGCCCCTCGCGCTGGGCTTGGAGAAACTTTTGGTAAAATTCCCTCTGATCCTCTTCCATCTCCACATAGACCGTCTGCTGGATTTTTTCAGGGAGTTCGCTGGCAACAAGCGCCTTGGTGCGGCGGAGCAAAAAGGGCTGCAGCTTTTTCTTCACTTCTCCTTGGGCCACTTGGCCCCCAAGACTCTTGCGCTCTCCCAGAAGGTCTGGGATAAGAAAGTGAAAGAGAGACCAAAGATCTTCATGCCGGTTTTCAACAGGAGTTCCCGTCAACGCCAGGCGGAAATCCGCCGTAAGGGCACAGGCGGCGCGGCTCACTTGGGCATCGGGATTCTTAATCGCTTGCGCCTCATCGAGGACAAGAGTCCCCCACTCAACAGAAGAGAGGAGCGCAAGATCCTGTCTAAGAAGAGCATAGGAGGTCAAAACCAGACGCTCTCTTTCAAAAGATTCTCTCTTTGTCAGGCGTTCTTTTCCCGCATGGAGATAGGGGACGAAGGAGGGAAGAAAAGAGGCGCATTCCCTTGTCCAATTGAAGAGAAGAGAGCTCGGCATGACAAGCAGATGCGGTTTGTTTGAAGGAAGGAGGGAAAAAAATGCCATCACCTGTACGGTCTTGCCGAGTCCCATCTCATCGGCTAGAAGCCCATGAAAGCCCGCCTCCCAAAGAAAACGGAGCCAGCCCAGCCCGATGCGCTGATAGGGATGAAGCCTTCCCTGGAAGAGAGGCCCAGGGTCAAGGGGGATATACGCTGCCTCCTTTGGACATAGTTCCTTCGGAGCTTCCGGAAAAGAACTCAAAAGACCAAAGTGAGACCGCTTGATCCTGAGGCGATTGCCTACAATCTCTTGTCCTGCAAGAGAGCCCCATCTCTTTTCAATCTGAACGCGATCAATCAGGCCCGCTCCCTTATCAAAGAGGGGAAGGAAGCGCTCGCGGCGCCGATACGCCTCAAGCAGATCGGTCCACTCACATTTCATTTCCCCAAAATTGCAAGCGCCCCCAACGGCAATGAGCTCCCCTTCTTGAGAAAAAGAGAGCGCACTGCCCGTCTCAAGAAAGACCTCTCTTCCCTCTCTCTCTTGCACTCGCCAGCCCACCTCCAAAAGAAGTTTAAGGGCTTCTTCCACCTTGGAGGGAGGACAAAAGTAATGGGCATCCTCGACAGATTTGGCAAGATACCCCGCCTCGAGAAGATCGGCTTGCAACGCTCTCTCTTCCTCTCTTTCTCTCCAGGGAGCGATAAGGGGATCATGAAAAGAGACCCGCCCTTTCTCTTCATAGTCGAAAAAAAGATCGGCGCACGAGCCCATCGGATCCTTTAAGAGAAGAGACGGAGAAGGCGCCGTTCTCTTCCCCTCCTGATTTTCCCACCGGACAAAGGCAAGAGTCTCTGCCCGCTCAATAAAGCGCTCTTTGCTCTCATCTTTAAGAGCGGTCGCATAAGGAAAGACGAGCCTCCAAAAAAAGGGATCGACAGCCCCCTTTACCGGAGCCAGCACTCCTTTTCTCACAAACCATGCTGAAGGGGCGGGAAAAATCCAGGAGCATGCCGTCACATCCTCTCCTCCAAGCTCCCCTCGGATGAAAAGCTCATCTGCTTTCTGCAAGACCTTCAAAACAAGAGAGTCCTTGGCACCGCTTTGAAAATGGAGCCTCTCATTTTGAAAGTAAAGGCCGGATCGGGAAGCGAGAAGGGAGAGCACATGAAAAACCCTCTGAAAAGGGATGTGAACCTCATTGAAAGGCGTTGTCTCCGCTGCGCTTCCCCAAAAAGAGATGCCTCGAGCGGCAAGCTCCTCTTTCATCAACAGCTCAAGCTCTTCTTTCTGCTTGGAAAAAGTCAAAAGATACTCTCTGTAGAGGATGCGGCGGATTTTTTCGCCGGCGACAGAAAGGACAATTCTCAAGCGCTCTTCTTGAGACGAAACGAGTTGCCGGCCTTGAAAATTTTTAAAAACGGGGACTAGTGAAAAAAGAATCTGAGTCATTATCCTCTCTGGCATGAAACGGTTCTGGAACGCATACCCCTCGCGGGAAGCGGCTGAAGCGGCTTGGGAAGAAGGCGCCAAAAAACATGCGTCCTCCCATCCCCTCAAAAAACTCCCCTCTCAGCCAAATATCGTCGGCATCACACGAATGACACGAAGATTTCTCAAACTCAAATCGATCGCCTACTTACTCACCCATGATAAAGAGCATCTCTTTCTTAGAGCCTTCTTGAAACGCCCGCTAAGATACGCCTTTTCCTATATAAAATCCGTTCTAAAACGGAAGGTCACTCTTAGGCAAGGCTCCTTCTATCTCTATGGACTTAAAGAGCTTTCCGACTTTAAAGAGAGCATCGCACGGAAGGACTCGCTATTGATTGTCGGCTTCTCCTTTTGCCACAAGCCCCGAGAATGCCCGACAGAGCGCTTCCACTCCGCCTGTCTCTTCGACCCTGGCCATGCCGTCTGCAGGCAGTGCTTTATCGCCAAGGTAAAAAACTTCCTTCCCGAAGAGCGCGTCCTCTCTTTTATGATTCCCACGGTCTATGATATTGGAAAAAAGATCCTTGACACTCTTAAAGAGAACCCTCATCGAAAGATCCTCTTTCTCATTACCGCCTGCGAACTCTCTCTTGAGATGTTTGGAGACTTTGCCCACGCGCTCGACATCCAGGGCATCGGCATACGCTTAGACGGCCGCATCTGCAACACATTCAAGGCCTTTACCTTGGCGGAGCGCGGGATCAAGCCAGGTTTTACCTCTCTCTCCGAAGAGGCGAAGTCGGCTATATTGGATTTAATTAAATAAACACGCGAGAAAACCAAAAATTAAAAGGATTTATGACATCAAGAATGAGCGGACCCTCTTCTTTAATGTGCCAAGCGGCTTGTAAATGGGTTGAAACAAAAGAGTTCGATGCACGCCAAGCAGATTCTTTAGGCACTCTTCCCGATGCTGTCACCGAATGCATTCGGCCCTTTCTTTTGACAACGCATGGAAATGGAATCTTTGATCCACACACCATTTTGTCAAGAAATCTTTACACCTTAGCTTCTTTCCTTTTACGACATCGAGAAGCGCCTCTCTCCATGGAAGCCTTCTTTTATGCAGCTTTAATAGGCGATCAAATCATGGTGGAACGAATCTTGAACTACGGCAGCCTTCTCGATCTCAAACAAGAGGAAGTCAACGAGTCACTCAAAGCTGCGGCGTGTGGTGGACAAAAAAAACTAGTCGAGCACCTCTTGAGCCGCGCCTATCCCTTAGGCGGAGTGCCGCATCCCTCTCAACAGGGCATCAATGAAGCATTGGAAGCTACCGCCGTTGACGGCAACGTCGATCTGATCGAGCACTTTTTGAACCGCCCGTATCCTCCCGAAGGAGTTCCCAG
>MGME01000033.1 GCA_001796315.1 Chlamydiae bacterium RIFCSPLOWO2_12_FULL_49_12 | reverse complement strand
TCGTTAGCAGCACTGCTTGGCTAGCGTCTCTAGGCAATGTATAGCTTTGTCTAGATTTTTAGGAGCGGTTCTGTTCCAGTTTCTGCAGATTTCCTTCTGGGAATGGCTCTACCAAATGATGGCCAAAAACGAACTGATCAACACCTCTTGACCAAAAGCCGTGTTCCGTAGTGTCCGACCGTGTATTTTTGTCCTTTAGCAAAGTTTTTGAAGTAGCGCGAAGAGCCTAAACAGAGGTGAAAGGACTAGTGTTTTTTAAAGAATAAACGGCTGAAAATCAAGCCGTTAAAATTTTTCTAGAGGGAATTGCTGTAAAAGGATCAGGAGAGACTCACTTGTTTTTTTCTTCCTTCTCCTTAAAATAGAGAAGTTACGAAAAAAAAAGATGCCGGCGATCTTCCATGGAGTAGGGCAAATGCAACATAGAACTTCTCTTTTTTTGGGGAGCGCGATTCTTCTCTTGACCTCATCTCTGATGGCAGTCAACGAAGATATGAGCTTCAATCAACGTTTTACTGCGTATGCGGACTACGTGGCGCTCAATCGCGATCATCTCAATAATAAAAAAGTTGTTTCGAGTCCGGGAAAAAATCTTGGGACTAAGAAGACGCTGGATCGCTTTAAATTTGAGTCAGGCTACCGTGTGGGACTCTTTTACCACACAAGCTCTTTCAATAGTTTTGAAGCGAGTTTTATGCATGTCAATGAGTGGGAGGGCTCCAGTCACATTAAAGGTATGGCCAATCTCTCCTTTCCCTTTTCCAATCCGTCTTTTGCCCAGGATTTTTTTCAGGCAAACTATGCGCGGGAAGAATACAAATCCCAGTTTAATACTGCCGAAGTGAATTGGTGGTATCACTTTACCCCCAGAAGAGTAAACTATTTCTCCTTTTCTTCGATCCTGGGGATTCGCTATATCCCCCTTGATGAAGAGTTTCATCTTACCTTTAAAAAGAACACCTATCGCAGCTCCTACGATGTTGAGACAAAAAATCGTCTCTACGGCGGCCACATTGGAGGAAATTTGCAGTGGAATCCAACAGATGCGCTTAGCTGGGAGATAACCGGAAAAGCGGGAGCTTTTTACAATCCTGTCGAGAATCATCTCTTTGTCGGAGATCTTAACAATACCGTGACCCTTGTCCGGTTCCAGCGTGAGGGTAGTACCACGACCTTTTTGGGGGAAGCAGCCCTTCTCTTAAGTTATCAGCTGGGGCGCTATGTCAATGTGCATTTGGGATATCAAATCCTCTATCTCGCCAATCTCGCGCTCGCTCCGGAGCAGGTGACCTCTCGAACGGAGCCGACGCTACGCAGCCGCCTCAATAAAGAGGGGACTATTATGATCCAAGGGGCCTTTGCCGGTATCAACTTTGGATTTTAGATGAGCTAGAAAAAAAGCCGGAGAGGTCTTTGGATTTTAGATGAGCTAGAGAAAAAGCCGGAGAGGTCTTTGGACTCTTCGCCACATCCTTAAGGCTGCTACCTTCCGGTCCTGACCTGGTTCGGATTGCGAAGCTCCTAAAGTTCCCCGGCAAGGTCGAGCATAGACTAAGGCTTACTTTGAGACAAGGCTTGCTCGGGTGATGCAGGCGCCGGGAAAGAAAGTCTTTAAGATTTTCGGAGCTTTGTCTCCTCTTTCCGCCATGCGGGCTGCACTGTAGAGGCAAAGACCCATTCCCAACCCTTTTCCATAACCCTCAAAGACGACCGAATCTCCCTTGGAGTGGATGATAAAATCATTGCTTTGCAATTTTTTCTCCCCGATGGCTTGTTGCAGTTTTATGAAAGGGATGTTCTTGTCGTTGCTTCCATCTTTAACGCGCAAGCCATAGACCTTGCCGGAAGATTGATCACAAAAGAGATCGATTCCCTGGATTTTCTCGGCATGGAGAAGCTGCGCCAGACGCTCTTTGGTGAGTGTAAAAGCCCAGCGATGTTTTTCTCTGTCGTGAGCCGCAAGGGGGGACTTGACACCGGGGGGCACAAGAGCTTCTTTTCGAAAAACTGCGGAAAAAGTGGTGGTTATTCCTGCGCTGTTTTCATTCCAAAAGGCCGGGAAAGAAGCACCTTGATAGGTCATGATGACTTCCTTAGTTCTTTCAAGGGCGCGGTCTAAAAAGGGTTTATGGAAAGAGAGGGCATAACCTAGATAGCCGGCATTCTTGGCAGTCACATGCCAAAAAGAATCAGCTTTTTTCTTTAAAAAGTAGTACGCATTAGTACGGGCGACAATGGAGATAGCTTCGGCAACCTCATCGGATAATTTTTCTGAAAATTTAGGAAAAAGTGTTGCGCTAAGAAAGCTTTCTACGTCGATCTCATTGATAATCCTCAGGTTCTTTCCTAAGGCTCTAAAATCGATGCATCCCTTGTATTCGATGCCATTAATAAGGATTGTGCTTTGAGAATCGCCGGGGACGATGCGGATGGCATCGATCTGTTGCAGATGTTCTCCCCATTTGATGCCGCCTTCGAGCGCGTACATCTCTCCCTTCTTTCCAAAGAGACCGGAATCAATGAGCAGATCATTGGAGAGATTGTAGAGGTGGTAGCGGCCTTTGGCTTCCACGTAGACACTCTCTGCTCCATCGACAAGCAGAACTTTTAAGGTGGGGGGTTTGTCAACTTGAGAGATATCCGTCGGCAGCGGTCTTGCCGCGAGGTGCATAGTAAAGACAACGGTAAGAATAAAAAAGATGCGGTTTTGAATCATGATCTCTCTCCAAAAATGTATTACTTTTTAGCAAAAGTGCTTTTGCCTAAATGTTTGCAGGCTAAATGGGTCACCTCTCTTCCTCGAGGAGTTCTCTTGAGGAATCCCTGCATGATTAAATAGGGTTCGTAAACTTCCTCCAGAGTGGACGGCTCTTCTCCCAAAGCTACGGCAATTGTATTGATCCCCACAGGGCCTCCTTGATGGGAGTCAATGATCAAAGAGAGAATCTTTTTATCCATCTCGTCAAGACCTTTTTGGTCTATTGAGAGCATCTCGAGCGCAGAAACGGCTGTTTGCTTATCGATCTTACCAAGGGCTCTCATTTGTGCAAAGTCTCGAACCCAGCGCAGGAGATTATTGGCAATCCTGGGCGTTCCGCGCGCGCGCGCGGCAATCTCCTGAGCTCCAGCGCTCTCGATGGGAACCTTTAAAATATGCGCCGAGCGTATCAGGATCTTTTCTAAGACAGAGGCGGGATAAAAATCTAGGCGGGAAATAAAGGAGAAACGAGAACGAAGCGGACTGCTGAGAAGCCCGCTGCGGGTGGTGGCGCCGACTAAAGTAAAGCGGTTGAGCTTGACTTGAACGGAGCGAGCCGCCGGGCCGCTGTCGATCATGAGATCCAGAACGAAATCTTCCATGGCCGGGTAGAGATACTCTTCAATGGCAGGGCTTAGGCGGTGGATCTCATCAATAAAGAGAAAATCTCCTTCATTAAGATGGGTCAGGAGTCCGGCGAGATCCCCTGGTTTTTCAATCATTGGACCGGAAGAAACAACGACTTTTGACCCCATTTGCTCAGAGAGGATGTGGCATAACGTCGTCTTCCCCAGACCCGGAGGGCCGTGAAAGAGGCAATGGCCGAGCGCCTCTTTGCGCTTTTTGGCAGCCCCGACCAAGACTTCTAATTGCTGACGGATCTTTTCTTGACCGTAAAATTCCGCAAAATCCTTAGGACGCAAGGGAATGTCTAAAGGTTCTTCCTCCTTCTTCAGAGAGGATTCAATGATCACGTCATCCATATTTTAAAAGTGTAGCAAGAAATAGAATTCAGCTATACTACAATTCAATTTTTTAGGAGGAATGATGGCGCTTCAATCAGATCGATGGATTCGTCAGATGGCCAGAAAATATCAGATGATTGAACCTTTTGTCGATGAACTGGTTCGAGAAGTCGATGGAAGAAAGGTCGTGAGTTTCGGCCTCTCCAGTTACGGCTATGATCTGCGTGTTGCCGATGAATTCAAGATCTTTACCAATCTCCACAACTCCCTGGTTGATCCGAAGAATTTTTCCAGTTCTGCCTTTATCGACATCCGCTCTGATGCCTGCATCATTCCTCCCAACTCTTTTGCTCTTGCCCGCAGTGTCGAGTATTTCAGGATTCCCCGTAATGTTTTGACGCTCTGTATTGGAAAGTCGACCTACGCACGGTGTGGCATCATCGTGAACGTCACACCCTTTGAGCCCGAATGGGAAGGCTATGTCACATTGGAGATTTCTAACACAACTCCTTTGCCTGCAAAGATTTACGCAAATGAAGGGTTGGCGCAGGTTCTCTTTTACGAGGCGGCGGAGGTGTGCGAGGTCTCCTATGCGGACAGAGGAGGAAAATACATGAGGCAGGAAAAAATTACCCTTCCCCTGGCTTAATCTCGACTTTGCAACTTTTTGGGCCCGAAGGCCTTGAGATATTTGCTCTCTGGGGAGTTATTTAAACCAGGCACAGAAATGGAGGGAATAAATGGTCAAAGGGATGCGAACTGCTCATGCGCATAGTCGCCCTGTTAGCGAAAAGGGCTCAAGGAACCTCTTTCGTGCCCGCGCGTGTGCGTGCCCGATTCCTCTTCTTCTTAGGAGAAGGCTGGTGAATAGTTTTCGTTTTTTGTAGAGAAAAAGTGGTCTCATCAGCACAATCAGGGTGAGGGGTAGACTCCTGTATAGCTCTTAAGGTGCACAGAAGGGATATGAAGCGGGTGTGTGGTTTAAAGAGAAGCGAAGAGCCGAAAGCTATTTCCTGGAAAGAGAAGAGCTATGAGATCTTTTTCAAAAGATCCTGGTGGGTTTTTCTCTTTGTCGCCCTCTGCTATCTGCTCTACTCTCAGGGCATGCAAAAAAAGGTCTTTACCTATCGCGAGCTTAAATTTCGTTTTGATCATCTCTCTCATTATAGGCAGCTCGCTTTGCAAGAGAGAGAAGATCTCTTCCTTCAGGTCCAAAGCCAACATGATCCTGCCTGGATTGAGATGGCTCTTATGAAGAGCTTGGGACTGGTTCCTGAAGGAGAGACCAAGATCTATTTTAAATCTTTAGAGAATTGATGCTCTCTTTTCTCGTTATCTCCCTGATCTTTCTGCTCTTTATTTCGGCCTTTTTTTCTGGAGCTGAAACCGCTCTTTTTTCTCTTTCCTCGTTGAAGATTAAATCTTTAAGAAAAGAATTACAGGGCTCAGGCCGTCTGGTTGTTCAACTCCTCGAAAGTCCCAAAGATCTTCTCGTCACCCTCATCTTGGGAAACGTTGTCGTCAATATCCTCATTCAAAACATCGTTTCTACGCTGTTTGGAAAATCCTCTTCCTGGATTCTCAATGTGGGAGTCCCTTTGGGGCTCATCGTGATCTTTGGCGAGTTCATTCCTAAGTCGATCGGCATGGCCAACAACTACCGCCTGGCCCCTCTTGTAGCCCCGGTGCTTGTTGGAGCGTCCTGGCTCTTCACCCCCTTGCGCCGGACTTTAACGGCCATGACTCAAGTCATCTCGCGTCTGATGTTCTTTTTTTTGAAAAAAGAGGAAAAGCTCTCTGCCGAAGAGCTGCAGATGACCCTAAAAACCTCCAGGGAGAGAGGAATTCTCCATGCGGATGAGGGGGAGCTGGTCCAGGGTTATTTGCAGCTGGAAGGAGCATCGATCAAGGAGTTTTTGCGCCCCCGGGAAGAGGTCCTCTTTTTCGACATACAGGAGCCGCTCTCCAAGCTCCTGGAGCTCTTTGTGGATCAGGAGTGCAGCCGTATCCCTGTTTGCGAGGGTAACTTTGATCATATTCTCGGGATTATCACTGCGCGCAACTATTTTTTGTACCGCTCTAAGATTCAAACTCCGCAGGATCTTTTTCCTTATTTGAAAAAGCCCTTTTACGTTCCCGAATCTCTCCCTGCCAAGAATCTCTTAGGACAGATGTATGAGAGAGAGGATCCCTTGGCCATCGTAGTCGATGAGTATGGAGCGACGAGCGGTTTGATCTCTTTTGAAGATCTTGTCGAAGTCGTGGTGGGAGAGATTGTCGATCGAAGAGATGAAAAGATGCCCTTCACCCGTAGCGGCAATGATGTCATCATTGCGAGCGGGACGCTGGAACTGTGCGAGCTTGAGGAGATCTTTGGAATTGCTTTCAAGAGCGAAAGAAATATGGTCACTCTTGGAGGATGGCTGACCGAACAGATGGGTGATATCCCCAAGAGCGGATCAAAGTTTGAGACACAGGAATTCTTCTTCCATGTTCTGTCTGCGGACTCCACACGAGTGAAGCGGGTCTATGTCCGGCGGTTAAAAGAGGGTTAGTCCGATGAATGCCACCTGGCGCTTTTTTTTCTTGATTACCCTTCTTGCCCTCTGTGTGCAGGGTCTCTTTACTTTGTTTGAGATGGCGTGCGTCTCCTTCAATCCGGTACGCTTGCAATACTATCAGATCAAAAAGATGAGGCGCGCCCGCTGGCTCAGCTATCTTCTTAGCCATCCCTCGCAACTCTTCGGAACCACTCTCATCGGGGTGAATGTCGCTCTTCTTATAGGCTCGGAAAGTTCGCGCCGTTTTTACGAATCTTTAGGAGCGGATCCCGATTGGGCTCCGCTCACTCAGATTCTCCTTGTCATGATCTTTGCCGAACTCAGTCCTCTTTTTGCCGGAAGGCGCTACAGCGAGCATGTCGCTCTTCTCTTCATTCCTTTCTTTTATCTGCTCTCTCGCTGCCTGCTTCCCGTTATTGCCTTTTTGGACATCATCTGTCGTTTGGTGAATCGTTTGACGGGCTCTCCCTTAAGTGCGAGCCTGTATTTAAGCCGCGAGGATCTGCAAAACTTGATTGAGCAACGAGATGGATCTCAAGCTCTTCTCAATAAAGCAATTGGCAATATCTTTGCTTTGAAATCACTTAGAGCCAAAGAGGTCATGACTCCTCTTGCGCATGTCCAAATGATCCCTTCTTACTGTACTCTTTCTGAGTTGCGACGTCTTCTGTCGCTCAACTTTGTTTCCTATCTTCCTGTCTACGAACACCAGACGCAAAATATTGTCTCCATTGTCTATCCGCGCGATGTGCTTCGCCTTCCCGATGAGAGCAAAGTGCTCAAACAGGGGCGTTCGGTGTGGTTCATCACGGAAAGTGCCTCTATTGTTGAAATCTTAAAGCAGTTTCGGCGTAACAATCAGAGTGTGGCCGTTGTGCTTAATGAGGGAGGAGGAGCAACAGGAGTCTTGACGCTCGATGCGATTGTTGAAAAAATCTTTGGCTTTGCGGAAGGATCCGAAGTGTTGGCTGGCAAGAGTCCTGCTCGCGCGGTCTTTATTGAACGCTCCTTTTCGGCAGAAATGAGGGTTTTTGGGATCAATCGCAAGTATGGAACCACTCTTCCCTTTTTGGAAGAAGAAGAGACCTTAGGTGAACTCTTGGCCCGGCTGCTTGGTCACATGCCGGTCCAAGGAGATGCTCTTCGGCTTGAGAGCTTCGAAATTGTAGTTGCAGAAGCTACCCTTCTTGGAGCTAAAACTGTCTTGATTCGTTCCGTTACTTAACTCGGCTAAGAAAGGATCTCCGATAGAATCATTAAGGTCTTCTCTATCTCTTCTTTTGTTGTGAAGCGGCTTAAAGAGAAGCGAAGAGAGGAAGCGGCCCTCTTGTGGGAAAGATCCATGTTTAAAAGGATGCGAGAGGGTTCGAAGGCGCCTGAGGAGCAGGCGGAGCCGTGGCTGGCAGCCACCCCGTGCAGATCAAGATTCATAAGGAGCTCTTCTGCATGGATGTTAGGAAAGAAGAGATTGGAGGTGTTGGGCACTCTCTTTCCCTCTCCATTGATTGCCGCATCCGGGTATTTTTTTTTGATCTCTCTTTCGAAAGAGTCTCTTAAGTTCCCCATCTGCAAGGAGGCAGAGGGGAGATGGTCTGTCAGCAGCTCCACTGCCTTGGAAAACCCCACAATGCCGGCGAGATTTTCCGTTCCGCTACGCATTCCCCCCTCTTGACCGCCTCCAAAGAGCAGCGGCTCTAGTTTATGGGGAGAGCGGAGAAAGGCAAGACCGATCCCTTTGGGAGCATGGATTTTGTGGCCCGAAAAAGCCATCGCAGAGACTCCCTCGGGAATTGTGAAGAGCTCTTTGCCCAAAAGAGCTACTCCATCGACGAAAAAGAAGATTCCTTTGCTTTGAGCAAGGGAGGCAAGCGCCTCCATCTCTATTTTCACCCCCGTTTCGCTATTGGCGGCGCTCAGCGCAAGCATCCGTGTCTTAGGGAGGATCGCCGCTTCAACCTCTTCCAAAGAGACCGCTCCTCTTGGGCTTCCTTTCAAATAGGTCACTCTGACTCCCCGCTTCTCCAAGAGCTTGGCCGTCTCGAAAAGAGCTGCATGTTCCATCTCGGTTGTAATGAGATGGCCCTCGGACAAGTTAGAGAAAAAACCCTTTAGAATCATATTGATTCCTTCGGTCCCTCCTGAGGTGAAGATGAGCTCTTTGGGCTTGACTTGAAAAAACTTAGCTAGGCTTTCGCGAGCCTCGTTCAATCTCTTCTTGGCCGCCCTTCCGAAGGAATGGATCGACGAGGGATTGGCAGGAACAAAGGAGAGATCTTCTCGCATCGCCGCGAGCACAAGGGGATCGAGCGCTGTCGTTGCATTATTGTCCAGGTAGATGCGGTTCATTTTTGCGATATTATACTTTTTAAAGAACTTTCACCAGCACGAGGGTGATATTGTCCCTTCCTCCCTTTTTAAGAGCGGATTGCATCAGTTGATGCGCGCGCTCTTCAATGGAAGAAAAGCCTTGGAGGATCTCTTCGATCTCGCCGTCGCAGAGGTGGTTGGTGAGGCCGTCGCTGCACAAAAAATAGATGTCATCCTTTTCGATCGGGAGGATCCCTGCATCGGGGAGCACTTCTTTAAAAGGGCCGATGGCGCGCGTTAAGACGTTTTTATGAGCAAAAAAGGGGGCTTCTTCAGGGCTTAGTTCTCCTTTCTTGAGCAAAGATGCCCAAAGCGAGTGGTCTTCGGTAATTTGCAAAAGCTCTTTGCGGAAGCGGTAGAGGCGGCTATCTCCCACATGGGCAAAGAGAAGGGAGTTTTGGATCACGAGAAAGCAGGAGAGGGTAGTTCCCATGCCTTCATATTCTTCCTTTTCTCTTGAGAGATGGTGCACCCAGGAATTGGCGTCACAGACAGCTTTCTGGATTTGAGAGAGGAAAAAAAGCAGGGGATTAGGGGAGGAGAGGGGGATCTTTTGAATGGCCTGGCAGAGATATAGAATGGTTTCTTTTGCCGCGATTTCTCCTGCATTATGGCCGCCCATGCCATCGGCAAGAGCAAAAAAGGAGTGTTCAGGCATTTCCAAGAAGAGGTCTTCATTGTTTTTTCTTGTGTAACCGATGTCCGAAAGTGAGGTGCACAGCAATTTGTGTGGATCCATCTACAGAGGGGTATAAAGTTTCCCTAGGAAAAAGATGCCTTGGGTGTCGAGATCAACCAAAAGAAAGAGAAAGGGTCGATTGGCAAGGAAGTCAAGGGCCAAAGTGGGGCGGACAGCTGTTGTTTTCATGGAAGCGGCCGTTGCCGCTGCAGCCACAACGCCCATTTCATCGAGTGCAACATAGGCTTCGTGGATGACCAGGCTTAAGAAAAGATCGTGAAGGCCGTTGATCTTTGAAAAATCGGCTCTCTCGGAAAAAGCGATTTCCATGCCGAGGTTTTTTAGCGGATCATTAAGAATCAGGCGCTGGCGCTGAGTGAATTTCGGAAGCATGACGTTTACCGTGCGCCTCTTTAATCCCCGGATTGCTTCCTTCAGCTGCTTTACGGAAAGAGAGAGACCCTCCCGGCGGGTGGGAAGGAAGATGAGAAGAGAGATGTTTTGGTCCTCTTTCTCTTCCTTTTCAAAAGGGAGAGAGAGTACCTGAAAATCCTCATCCTCAAAGTAGGAAAAAGAGTTCACCTGATGCATCATTGGCGCTACAAGAGAGTGATCCTCAGAGGGATAGAAGGGAGCATCCTTGGTTTGCCCGGGATCGAAAGGAGAGCTAAAGCGTCCTTTAAAATAGAGCGCGTTGGTCACAATCATTCTTGTGAGCGGGTCAATCTGAGAGGGTTCAAGAAGAGTGGGGATTTTTCCTTCCGTTTGATTCTCTATCCACTCATTGATAATGGAGGAGGAACGGACGCTGTTTTTAAAATCTAAAGAGGAGGCATTGGCCTGAAAATTTTCTTGGAGCGTAAAGAGAAAAGAGGGCAGAAAAAAAGTGTCTCGATTGGCCCAGACGGCATTTGCGATCTTGAGACGGCTGTCTTCCCTTTTTAGAAAAAATTGAGAGTAGGCCTGTTTTAGATCGGAGGGCTCTAATGAGAATTGGAGTGCATGTTGCATAGCCTCTTTTGTCTTCTCTTCAGCGCCCATCCAGACCATGGAGAGAGCCGAGTAGAGGGAAAAGGGAGAAAAGAGGACATTGGAAGAGGAAGAGTCCAGAAGTGGAAAGAGGTGAAGGGCAAAGCGGTTGTTGTTTGCAAAAAGAACCGAGACGGGATCGACAACGGAGATATCCGGCTCCTTTGCCGAAATGCCGGAAACAAGAAGTGTTCCTAAGAAAAGAGTGAGTGCTCTTCGTGACATGGTATTAAACTCCTTCGTATAAAACTCTCAAAGAGCTCATCAGGTTGAAAGCGACATGAAGTCCAATGGGCGCAAAGAGAGATCCCTTCTTTTCATACAAGAACCCTAAAAAGCATGCAAATGCAAAAAGCGAGACAAAGAGTGCAATGTTTCCTGCTTTTTGCGAGGGGGAGAGGTGAAAAAGCGCAAAAACAAAGCTGCTTAAAGAGATGGCTGCTCGACGTCCCAAGGGGTTTTTAAGATAGCTTTGCAAAATGCCTCGAAAGAGAAACTCCTCTACAAAGGGGGCAATGAAGACAATGGTCAGGAGGGCAATTGCGAGCAATGCAGGATCTCCCAGGGCCAACTTGAGAAAACGCACTGCAACCTGTTCGTACTCGCCGAATTCGAAAAAAGCCTTCAAGAAGAGGTCGAGGAAATAGCCTAACACAGAGAGGAGGGGAAAGGTGAGAAACCAACAGAGGGCTCCTAAGTAAAAGTCTTTGAGAGGGGATTGAGATTCTTGGCGATGGGAATCTTTCCAAATGAGCTTGAGTTGTTTGGGATTGATAGCTTGGGAATAGAGGAAGAGTAAAAAGAGAGAGAGGCTAAGAGTAATGATCTGGATCCACCCTAACGCTTTCAGATGGGGAAGGGCTTTAAAGAAGGGAAGGAGGGATAAAAAGGACGGAATAAACAAAGAGCACACGAGATAGAGAAAAAAAAAGGCCAGAACGTCTTTGAATTTAAGAACGGGGAGAACCGACGCCCTTTCAGGGAGAAGCGTATAAAAACCTTTTTTCCACGCGATGCCGTTAACGATCAAGCCGAACAGAGAGAGGAAAATCACCTATGTCCTCGACGCTCTTTTGGCACGAAGCAGATACTCCTCCAGTCGGCCGGCAAGGGTTTTTATTAAGTCGTCGTGAGCCATCCCAAGAGGGGAGATGTTAAAATTTTCATCCTTCCAAGAGACCTGGAAGAAATTTTGGCGTGTAAATTGGCGCGGAATGCGATGGGTCTCGTGGAGAAGCTCTTGGAGGACGATTTTGGGCTCTGCACCTCTGACATCGAACACTCTTAGACGGAGAGTGATATTCATATCGGCTGAACTCTTCTGTAACGAGGTATCCGAGACGGGAAGGGCAGTCGGGGTGAGTGGGCGCTCATCGTGTTCAATCAGTTCCGTAAAGACAACAAATTCCGTGGAATCAAAGAGACGTTTCATCCAAGAGAGATCTAAAGAAAAGGGATCCATCTGCGCATTCATCTTTTTGATTTGCGACTGAACTTTAAGCAAAGAGACTAGATAAAATTTATCTCTTTTTGCAAGACGTTTAAAGAGAAGGTCGGTGAGTTCGTCAGAGAGATTCCATGGCAGATCATTTTTAGAGGAATCGAGGAGTGGAACAACAGCGACGATCGGACGCACTTGGATCTCCTCGGCGACGGCTCCGGCATCGTTGGTTCCCTGTTTGCTGCAGCCGAAAAAAAGAGTAAAAAGAGAGAGCACAAAAATCAAAGCACATTCCATGCGTTCCTCCACAAAAGGCAGACTTGAATTCCAAGCTTAACACGTTCTGCATTCGCGGTAAAGGAGAACCTCTTGAGAGCGGCGCGATCTTTAGAAAGCTTCCATGACAAACGCAGAATGGGGAGCCATGTTGTAGGATATTGTGAGAGGGGGAGACTCTTGGGGGCTTTCCATAAAATCCTCAGGAGGGAGAAGCGCGGTGTCGATGATGCGATACCATTTGCGTAAGGCGCCATGGGGAGGGAGCTCGATGGCCGCTTCTTGAAAATGGGCATTAAAAGCAACATACAAAGAGGGACGTTTCTTAGAATCTTTAAGGGTAAAGGCGACGAATCGATTTTGCGCTCCCCAGTTGGGATCAAAGGGCTTATGTCCGTGCCAATCGATATCCTTATTTGTCAAGAAAGCTTCTCGTTTCAGAAGGGGGTGGTTCTTTCGAAACTGAATGCAGAGAGTATAAAAGCGAAAAAAGCTCCTGTTTTTTTTAAGGGCATTCCATTGAAACCAGTTGTATTCATTATCCTGAGACCAGGCGTTATTATTGCCGAAACGGGTATGGCCGTACTCGTCGCCCATCAGGAGCATGGGGATGCCAAGGGAGAGCATGAGGGCAAGATGGAAATTGCGCAGCTGTCTTTGCCGGAGGCGAAGGATATTCCGTCGGGTAGTTGCCCCCTCTTCTCCGCAATTCCAACTCTCATTGTGATCGGTTCCGTCTCGATTCTCTTCTCCGTTCGCCAGATTATGTTTTTGTTGGTAGGAGACTAAGTCATTTAATGTATAGCCATCATGCGCCGAGATAAAATTGACGCCGTGGTCAGGGGTTTTCATTTTCTTGTAGATGCCCTCAGATCCGCTGAGCACATCGGCAAATGGGCCCGACTGGAAATCCGTCCCCTTGATAAAGCGCCGAACGGTGTCTCGATAGATGCCATTCCATTCCGCCCATCTCCCATGTCCCGGGAAAGATCCGACTTGGTACAAGCCGCCGCAATCCCAGGCTTCGGCAATGAGTTTGACCTTCGAGAGCAAAGGATCTTTGTTGATGGCTTCGATCACGGGAGGTTTTTTAAGAGGAGCGCCGTCGCTTCCGCGCGTGAGGATGGAGGCCAAATCAAAGCGAAAGCCGTCGACGTGCATCTCGCTCACCCAATATCTAAGAGAGTCGACAATAAGCTTTTGTGAAGCCGGATGGTTGCAAGAAAAAGTGTTTCCGCATCCCGAATAGTTGAGAAAGGCCCCCTTGTTGTCTTTGAGGTAGTAAACGGCGTTATCGATGCCTCGCAATGAGAGGACAGGCCCCTTTTCATTTCCTTCAGCAGTATGGTTGTAGACAACGTCGAGAATCACCTCCATCCCGGCTTTATGGAGTTCTTTGACTAAGGTCTTGAACTCGACAAGGGCTGAATGCCAGGTGTCTTCAGCGGCGTAACGATGCATGGGAGAAAAGAAGTTGATCGGAGAGTATCCCCAAAAGTTAAACAGAGTTTTTTTTGTCTCAGGATTTATCCGGTCATTTTCACATTCATTGAATTCATAGATGGGGAGGAGTTCAACGGCGTTGATTCCGAGTTTTTTGAGATAGGGAATTTTTTCGATCGCCCCAAGATAGGTTCCTGGATATTTGACCTTGCTTGCCCCCCCGATGGTAAATGCCCGAATATGCATTTCATAAATGATGAGATCTTTCCAGGGGATGTGAGGCGGAGAGTCGCCTTCCCAATCAAAAAGAGGAAGAAGGGAGACGCGCCCCCGGAGCCTCTTTTTGGAATACGCCGCTTGTTTTTCTCCCCAAACAGAAGAAGTGTTTACAGATTTTGCGTAGGGGTCGCAGAGGAAATTTTTGTCGTTGAAGTAATGGCCCTTTTTGGGATCGAAAGGTCCTTTAACCCGATAGGCGTATTCAAACTTTAGGGGCAGATTTTCCACTTCAACGTGCCAGATGTATTTCATCAGAAATTTGGAAGTTCCCAGAGGCACTTCAAGAAAGGGGTGAGAAGCGTCCGGGTGGAAAAGGGAGAGAGTGACTGCTTCCGCATGCTGCGAAAAGAGAGCGAAATTAATCCCTCTTTTGCTTCTGGAAACCCCCAGAGGAGTCGCTGTTCCTTTATGTACCGGATAATCCATTCCTTTTACCCTTATCAAATGAGAGCTCTGTTAGCAAGATGAATTCACACCTCGCGGAGTTTGCAAGCGAGGAAAGCGCAGATGATGCAAGATTTTGATTCACAATCGATTGCTGTTTTGAGCGTATGACCCGATCGGCGTGAAAAAACGCAATCGATTGCGGAGCAAAAGATTGAAATGCTCTTTCATGGAGAAAACGAGAGCTTTTAGAAAAATTTTTTTTGAATTTTAAGGAGGACTCGTCAATAATGCATTCTCTTGTTAGGATACCTATTTGAACTTAAGGTAACGGTAAGGAGGATTCGTCCATGTCTTTTGAAAATGCCAAACAAAACCTCAAGGAGTTTGGGAAAGAATTAAATCTCGAGGGGTTGGCTTTTGATGAAAATAATACGTGCATTCTCGGGATTGATAATACCTTTTCTCTCCATCTTACCTACGAACCCAATTCGGATCGCCTCTATCTTTACTCCCCCATTCTGGACGGCCTCCCCAAGGATGATAAAATCCGTTTGAAGCTCTATGAGGATCTTCTTCAAGGATCGATGCTCGGCGGCCAAATGGCAGGTGGAGGCATTGGAGTTGCCGTTCCTGAAGAGCTCATTTTGATGCACTCCATCATCGATATGGGTGTTGGGACGGATGCTTCCGCCCTTCGCCGTTTTGCGCCGATTTTTGTCGACGCCGTAGAAAAGTGGCGAGACAGAACTAAACTGATGTGCGAAGGAAAAGAGGTTCCTGCTCTTCCGAGAGGACCTCAGCAGCCCGGAAAGGTGCCAGGAGCGCCTCCGCCTCCTA